>PWMW01000137.1 GCA_003559095.1 Clostridiales bacterium
CTTGGTTCCATTTCTCTTGGATCATTTTGCTGACGAGCCGCAGTTGGGAGTCCAGTGGCAGGAGTATGTCTTGGCGCCGTTGGATGAAGAGGGCATGCAGACGCCGCTGTACACTCGCCAGGTGCTGCCGGAAGGGACGGAGTTCCTTGCGGCCAGCGGTGTGAATAGGGGTTTTCGCAGTTATCTGGCGTTTGTGCCTGCTACGGAAAGTGCCATTTTGATCTTGACCAACTCGGACCGCGGCCATTACTTGATCCAAGACATATTTCCTGCTTGGATGGGCCTAGTATCCAATGAGGTCATTACAGCTTCACCCGTTGCTAGTATCTGGGTCTGGTTCTTTACTGTCCTGGTGGGCATGATCACGGTAGCTGTCATAACGTACCATCTGCGGCGGCTGCCCCTGCGACTGCCGGCCCGTTCCATGCCTATCTTCGTTGTGATGATGCTGTGGCCCATGGCCATCAGTGTCAGTTGGGTGGTGTTCTGGCATACCGATTGGCTCATTCGTAGTGCCCAAGGCCAGGCGCACTACATTCCGGCTCAGTTCATGCCCCGGAACTTTTGGGTGCTCAGTCTGGCCATTGTTGTCCTCTGCCTGCTTCAGGCTGGCTTTACGGTACTGCGGCAGCTGCGGGGCAACAGCACAGCGGCGGCATCGCTGCCCACATCCGGCTGAAAAGCGGCCATCGTCGACGACCCATGCCCAGCAGTGAACCACTGCTGGGCTTCCTTTTGGCTATCCCAACGGTTTGGCCTTCGGCGGCTCTTCCTGGTTTGCCGGCGTTTGTGGTTTTTGTCGTTGTTTATGCTGCATTACGCTTTTCTGTTTGTGGTCGTCGGTCGTCGTTCTTCCTTCTGCCCGCAGCGCTTGCCGTTTTTTGCTTGACGTCTGGCGCTTAACCTTTGGTGTTTGCTTCTTTCCCAGTCGGTTTAAGTTTGCAGCGGGATCTGTCGATATTAGAGATAGCCAGGAATAACAACGCCTGAGAATGTGCAGAGGGGTGACCAGATGCGAATCGGCGGAATCGCTTCCGGTTTTGATACCGAACAGATTGTCAAGGATTTGATGCGAGCAGAACGTATGCCCATGGACCGCCTGTACCAGCAAAAGGTCCGTTCGGAACTGCAGCGGGATGCCTACCGAGAAGTGAACACCATGCTGCGCAGGCTGCAGGAGAAAGCCTTTGATATGCGTCTGCAGGGAAGTTTCACTGCCTTTCAGGCCAGTTCATCCCAGGAAGCTGTGGCCGCGGCCGCAGCCACGGGGGCTGCCAGGGCAGGTTCCTTCGACCTGCATGTGACCGAGCTGGCTTCTGGGGCATCCTTTAATACCAACACGGTCGATGCCACCGCTTTCGACAATTGGCGTCCCGAGGCCGGTGAAACCAAAGTACTGCGTCTGCGGACCGACGCCGAGGGTGAGTTTACGGAAATTACCGTGACGGCGGACGATTCCCTCGACGACGTCTGGGCCCGGATGAATCGCAGCCGGGATCTGGGACTGCAGGTGTTCTTTGATGAGCAGAGCGGCGTTGCTCTGCGCAGCCGCGCCACCGGGTCCCAGGCAGTGATTGAGTTTGGTACGTCTAACGCGGACACCGCCAGTTTCCTGGCGGATGTTCTCAACGTGGGATCAACCGCAGAGCCTTGGGAAGGTCCCTTGGCCGAAGGCAGCGACGCAAAGCTGACGGTGAATGGCCTGGACATTACCCGCGCCGCCAACACCTTTAGTCTCGATGGCACCAGTGTAACGCTCCACAGCACGGGGACCACCACCATCCAGGTCCAGGCGGATGTGGATGCTGTCCAGCAGCGCATTTCGGATTTTGTTGACCTCTACAACGAACTGATTACCGATATTCAAGAACGGCTCAATGAACCGGTTCATCGCGACTTTCCGCCTTTGACCAACGAGCAGCGCCAAGCCATGTCCGACAGGGAAATCGAACTGTGGGAAGAAAAGGCACACAGCGGCATGCTCCGAGGTGACCAGATGCTCACCGGCATTCTTACCAATCTGCGGATGGCCTGGTCGGCGCCGGTGGAGGGGGGAGAGGGCAGTGCGACTCTGCTGTCGCAGGTCGGCATAGCCACCCGCAGTTGGCACGAACGGGGTATCCTGCACGTGGATGAGAACAAGCTGAAGCAGGCCCTGGCCGAAGATCCCGATGGCGTAATGCGCTTGTTCACACAGACGCCCAGTGAAGAGGGTGCAACCTCCCAAATGGGCGTGGCCCGGCGTCTGGATCTGGCGCTGCGCTCCGGCATGGAGCGGGTTACCCGCACAGCAGGTAATCCAGTTCATCGCTTTGACCAGAGCTTTTTGGGGAACGAGATCCGCCGCTTTGAAGAACGCTTGGATGCCATGGAAGAGCGCATGCAGAGAGTGGAACAGCGCTATTGGCGTCAATTTACCACCATGGAGCGCATGCTCAGTGACATGTATGCGCAATCGGATTGGCTCAGCCAGCAGCTGATGGGGATGATGGGCTGATGAATATAAAGCCCATGGACGAACAGGCAATTCTGGATCAACTGCAATCCATGCTAGAGACCGCCTCTGAGCAGAAATCCCTGGCCGCAGCCGCCGACTTCGGTGACGAAGCTTCCCTGCAGCGGATGCAGGAACTGCTGACCAGGCGGCAAAACAGCGCTGCCGTCATCGATCAGCTGCGCCAAGGCCAGCCGCTGCCGGAAGCGGCCCGCCCGTACCTGGAAACCCTGCAGCAGACGGATGCGACGTATCAGGAGCGGCTTCGAGCTGTCATGGAGCAGCTGCGGGGCAGTCTCAAGAAGGTTCATACAGGACGCCGGGGACGCCAGGCCTACGGCGCCAAAGCCAGCGGCGAAGGCGCTTTCATTGACAAGAAAAACTGATGGCAAAGGGGAAGACAATTCCAAACACACGCTGGAGTTTCGGGAGCCCACGTTGGGCCCTGGAACCTCAGCTTATTTGCTGTGGATCCGTGATTTTCGGTGAAAAAGAGGATTTTGCCCTGCAACAATTTAATTCTATATAGTGAAACAAAAATTGGAGGGAGTTCTTTATGCAAAAACGCAAACTAGGAAAATGCGGTCGCGAAGCATCCTTGTTGGGCTTTGGCTGCATGCGCCTGCCCACTGTGGAAGGCTCAGCGGAAGGACGCAAATTCGGTGATATCGACGAGACGAAGGCCATCCCCATGATCCGCCAAGCCATTGCTGACGGTGTGGATTATGTAGATACAGCCTATCCCTACCACGGCGGCAAGAGTGAGCTCTTGGTCGGGGAAGCTCTGCAGAATGGCTATCGGGACAAAGTAACCTTGGCCACAAAACTGCCCGTGTGGGCCGTTAAGACCTCCGAAGACTTTGAGCGCATCTTTAGCGAACAATTGGAAAAACTGCAGACTGAGTCCATTGATGTCTACCTGGTGCATGCATTGAGCAAAGATCGCTGGGAAGAGATGAAAGAGTTGGGCCTGTTCAAGTTTCTAGACGGCCTCAGGGCTGATGGCCGCGCAGGATGTATTGGTTTTTCCTTCCATGATGAACTGCCGGTGTTCAAGGAGATTGTGGATGGTTACGATTGGGACGTGTGCCAGATCCAGTTAAACTTCATGGATGAAAACTCCCAAGCTGGTATGGAAGGGCTGCACTACGCCGCAGAGCGCGGCTTGGGTGTGATCATTATGGAGCCGCTGCGGGGAGGCAAGTTGGTTAAGAACGTGCCCCCAGAGGTACAGGCCATTTGGGAGCAGGCGGCGGTGAAGCGCAGCGCTGCCGAATGGGCGTTGCGCTGGTTGGCTGACATGAAGGAAGTCAGCGTCATCCTCAGCGGCATGGGGAGTCCCGAGGAAGTTGAAGAAAACATGGCCGTTCTCGATCAGGCTACCCCCGGCTGTCTCACTGACGACGAGCGGGTCCTGGTCACACAGGCCAAGAACTTCTACTTAGACCGGACGAAAGTCAACTGTACAGACTGCAAATACTGTATGCCATGCCCTGTGGGCGTGGAGATTCCCCGCATCTTTTCCATTTACAATGATGCGTCCATCTACAACAACATGGAAGAGGCCAAATCGCACTACAAGCACATCGGGGAGTCAGGAAATGCCTCCCAGTGCATCGAATGCGGCCAGTGTGAAGCGGTCTGTCCGCAGAACTTGACCATTATCCAATATCTCAAGGATGCCCATGCGGCCCTGAGCTAGGTTTCCCCGAGCCCGTAACATGCCAAGGCAAACCAGAAACTACGAAACTCCATCCGTCTGGATGTCCGCTGCCACTTCCTTCTCTTTTCCCCTGCCTGGCCCAATGGGGTTCGGCAGTGGACACTGAGCAGGGCGGGCCAGTGGAGTTCCGCAGCGGCAGCTGTCCGCACAGCTGCCGCTGTTCCCATATCTGGAGACCGCCGTGGCAGGAAATGGAGCTCTGCCGGGAGAATATAGTCGCAAGGAAACATTTTCCGCTGACAAAAGCTGCTGACGTTGATCAATCCCAAGGGCGCCCGCAATCTGCTGGGCTGGAAGAGCTCGCGCTGATGCTTTGCGGCAGTCAAAGGACCTGTGATACCCGTGAACAGTGCCAAGCTGAAAGTCAATCTGATATGTCTGCTGCTAACGGCAGCTGCTTTCCTCGGAAACTATTACGTGGTCGAGCTTTTTTTTGGTGTGGATTTCCTTCTGGGCAGTATTTTCTGGCTGGTCCTGCTGCGCAGCTGCTCGGCCCGGAAAGGCGTGCTGGTGGCTGTCTTGGCCAGCGCGTTGACCATTCGCCTTTGGAACCACCCCTATGGAATGCTAATCTTTTCCCTGGAGGCGCTGGTCATCGCCGTTATTCTCCAACGGCGTCCCCAGACGAACTTGGTGGCGGCTGGTGGTCTCTATTGGTTTTTGCTGGCACCGCTGCTGGTGTATGTTACATACGGCCGTATCTTGGAGCTGAGCACCCTAGAGACGGCCATGATCTATTTTAAGCAAAGTGTCAACGGCCTCTTCAATGTGACCCTGGCCAGCCTGCTGGTGAATCACGTCGGCTTGCTAACGCTGCGCAGTTCCCAAGGGGGAACAAAGCAGCCAGTTTCGCTGCGGGAAACACTGTTTACGCTGACCATTGCCGTCATTTTGCTGCCAGCTTTGGTGCTGACTGTGTCCAACAGCCGCGCTCGCATCAACGAAATGGAAACAGCCGCTGCAGAACGGTTGTCAACGGCGGCATCCGTTGCGGTGCACGCGGTGGTGGATCGTTACGGCGAACTGCAGTCCGTGCTGGCCCAGCACGGCGCCCAAGTGGGCGGCAGCGAGGCGTTCATCCAAAGCCTGCAGACACTGCGCAGTTTTCGCCAGTATCTGCAGCTGGAAGCGGCTATTCACTGGCCAGAGGGCGAGGGGCCCGAGCTGGTTCGGTTTGATGGGAGTACCGCTGAATCGGTGGAACTGTCGCCGGCGGAGGTGGGTGCAGCCCATGGCTGGCTGCCCGTGGAGATACCATTAGCTGGCGACGGTTCTTTGCAAACAGCGGTGGTCTTCGTCAACGAACGGGCCTTGGTTTCGTTGAACTTGGATAGTGTTCTTCCCCAAGATATTTCTGTGTCTTTCTTGACAGAACCCACAGCAACTGCCGCAACCGGCCAGCTATCTCTAGAGCACACCGCTGCTGCTAGCGCCGTGAAGATCCACAAATGGGGTGAATCCCACTACGTATTGCAGCAGAGCATTCCGGGAACACCGCAGTGGCACGTGCAAGCAGAGATGCCCATCCGGCCACATCGCGACAGTCTTTATACAATGTATGTGTTCAACTTCGGGATCGCCCTCGGGCTGACATTGTTGGCGCTGTTGATCGCGGCGGCCCTCAGCCGTTGGATGGTCCAACCTCTGCTGCGGCTCAGTTCCATCACCACCGGCGTGGCCCAGCAGGGAGATTTGACGGAATCCCAGCAGTGGCCGTCCAGTCCCATCCATGAAATGAACCAACTGAGCCATAATCTGGCAGCCATGGTCCAACAGCTGCAGAAATCCATCGAGCAAGTGGATCACGCCCGGGCTGAGTATCAGCACCTGGCCACCCATGATGGACTGACGGGCCTGCCCAACCGGCGAGCCTGCGGCGCCCTTCTCAAAGAGGCTTTGGCGGCGGATGCCGATGGCAAGCGGCAGCGGGTGGGTGTTCTCTTTTTTGACCTGGACGCGTTTAAGCCCATCAACGATACCATGGGTCACCAGGTGGGCGATGAAGTTCTCCAGGCCGTGGCTGCGCGGCTTGTCAAGGTCTTAGGAGCCAAAGGAACTCTGTGCCGTTATGGCGGCGATGAGTTCGCGGTGGTGGTGCCTGCTGCCGGCAGCCGTCAACATCTGCAGCGCCTAGCCAACCGTATTCTGCAGGCCTTGGCAGAACCGCTGCCGGTGGGCCAACATGAGCTGCTGGTGACAGCCAGCATCGGTATCAGTATGTCACCCCGGGATGGCCGGGATGCCGAAATACTGTTGAAAAAAGCAGATATTGCCATGTATCAGGCCAAGCTCATGGGCAAGAACCAATGGCATTTTTTCGAATCTCACATGCTGCCCCAAGGCGCAGCCCGGCTGTTCATCGGTTCGGAGTTGGCCACTGCCATCAAAGAAAACCAGCTGGAGCTGCATTACCAACCCATTGTGGATCTGCACACGGAGGAGCCCATTGCCATGGAAGTTCTGGTTCGCTGGCGCCATCCGCAATGGGGCCTGATCATGCCCGATGAGTTCATTCCCCTAGCCGAGGACAATGGGCAGATCGTGGAAGTGGGGGAGTGGGTCCTGCGCCACGGAGCTCGCCAGATGGTGGCCTGGAATCGTCTGGGCTTGGAGCCGCTGTGCTTGTCCGTCAATGTTTCCCGACGGCAGCTGCAGGATACCCGCTTCGTCCGCACAGTGCAGCAGATCCTCAGTGACACGGGACTGCCGCCCCGACAACTGCAGTTGGAAGTGACCGAGACCACTGTTATGCAGAACCAAACCATGGTCAGTGAAATCCTCCGGCGTTTAATGCAGCTGGGAGTTGCCACGGCCATGGATGACTTTGGCACAGGGCAGTCGTCCCTGGCCAGCCTGCGGCAGCTGCCCTTAAACACCCTCAAGGTGGACCGGGCCTTTGTCACGGATCTGCAGCATCGCAGCAAGGATGCTCTGTTGATACGGGCTGCTACGGCTTTGGGCAAAAGCTTAGGTCTTAAGGTCACAGCGGAAGGTGTTGAGGATGCTGAGCAGCGCCTGGTACTTCTGGATTTGGGCTGCGACAGTGCCCAGGGATACTACTTTGCTAAGCCCATGGCAGCCGAGGCCGCCTGGAGTTGGCTGCAGAACCATGCCACAGTGTTTGAGAACGCAGGCCGGTAGTTAGAACCTGCTGCTGGCCATGCTCAGCAGCCGACATATGTGTAAAATTATGGGAAAACTATGCGTACAAATTGCGTTTGAAAGCTGGTGGATGTATGCAACAGCGTATTGTTATCGTAGGCGGCGTGGCCGGCGGAGCCAGCGCGGCCGCCAAGGCTCGACGCATGAATGACGACGTGGAGATTGTGATGTTCGAAAAGGGCCCCTACATTTCGTATGGCAACTGCGGAATACCTTATTATATCGGTGGAGACATCCCGCAGCGTGAAGATCTCTTTTTGGTAACACCCGAAACATTCTGGGACCGCTTTCGCATCGATGTCCGACTGCACCACGAAGTGCTGCGCATTGACCGGGCCCAGCAGGAAGTCTTTATCCAGGGTCCCGATGGTCCGTTCTCCATGAGCTATGATCGCTTGATCCTGGCTACCGGCGGCGTGCCCCTGCGGCCGGCCATCCCAGGGATATCCCTGCCGGGCGTACACAGCCTCTGGACCATTCCCGATGGTGATGCCATTATGGAGATGGTGCAGACGCTGCCTGCGCAGGCTCCGGTGGTGATCATTGGCGGGGGCTTCATTGGTTTGGAGATGGCAGAAGGCCTGCAGCAGCGTGGATTTTCGGTGACAGTGGTGGAAAAGATGGCGCAGGTCATGCCGCCCTTAGATCCAGAAATAGCTGCCTTTGCCGTCCAGGAACTGCAGCACCATGGTGTGCAGGTTCTGCTTGGCGATGGTGTGGCCAGCTTTGTCGAAACGGGGGGAACCGTAAGCGGTGTTCGCCTCGAAAGCGGCCGCGAGCTGCCGGCGGCTCTGGCCATAGTCTCCATCGGGGTCCGTCCAGAGACCAGTTTGGCCACGGCAGCTGGCCTGGAGATAGGTACCACTGACGGCCTCAGTGTGGATCCCCAGATGCGGACCTCGGATCCTGCCATTTATGCCGCCGGTGATATGGTGGAGTCGGTGCATCGCTGTACCGAGACGAAAATGCGCATTCCCCTGGCAGGACCGGCCAACAAGCAGGGACGGACGGCAGGGCATAACGCCGCTGTGGATCTGCTGCACCCGCCGGGCGATCACCAAGCGTTCCAGGGCGTGTTGGGAACGTCCATTGTGCGGGTCTTTGATCTGGCCTTGGCCCAGACGGGCCTCAGCCAAAAGACAGCGGAGCTTTTGGGAATGGACGTGCAGGTCAGCCACACATTCTCTGCGGATCACGCCGGCTACTACCCGGGAGCCCGCACCATCTTGCTGAAGCTCATCACCGAGCGGGCCAGTGGCCGCTTGCTGGGTGCCCAGGCCGTGGGAGCCAGCGGCGCTGACAAACGCATCGATGTCCTGGCTACGGCCATCAGCGCCGGGCTGACCGTCTTTGACCTGGAACAGCTGGATCTGGCTTACGCACCGCCCTTTTCAGCGGCGAAGGATCCCGTGAACATTGCCGGCATGGTGGCAGCCAACGTCCGGCGCGGTCAGTACCGACTGCTGAGTAAAGACGGACTGCAAAAACACCCCGCGGACTATAGTCTGCTGGATGTGCGCAGTCAAGAAGAATGGGATGCCGGTCATATTCCGGGCGCCGTTCACATTCCCATAGATGAACTGCGAAATCGTCTGGCCGATGTCCCCAAAGGCAGACCCATTGTGATATACTGTGCCGTAGGACAGCGAGCCTATACAGCCTATCGGATGTTGACACAGCAGGGCTTCTCTGATCTGTACAGCCTCAGCGGAGGCTGGCAGTTGTGGGAAGGAATCCTCGACGATCCCGAGTACGAAGTGGAGACCCATTGAGTTCTGCGGCGGGGTCGCATGCAGGATCCGCAGCGTTGACGAAAGGAGCCGCCCGATGCCAGAGCCTTGTCATCCCATAGCACTTTTTAATGGACCCATTCTTACCGCCGACGGCCTCTTTCGCGTCGAGGATATATCTGTGGAAGCTGCCCGCAACTTGGTGCACCAATGCGGCTATATTTCTGCCATCGGGCACGAAGCCGCTGCCCACGTCCTCTCGAAGATGCTGGCCATCGACGCCCCCATGAACCGCATTCAGTTTCATCAGGCCATTGGCCAAAAGGCCATTGCCCTCAAGCTGCGACAGCGACCGCCGGAAGGAACCATCCTTGATCAGGCGGAAATGGAGCGTGTGGGGTACACGCTGAAGCTCATTGAACGTTTAGAATAAAGTGCAGCAGCCATTTCACTGGAGACTCCTACGGCAGGTAGGCCGGAGACTTGGTTGGCACGAAGGGTGAGGCTTTTGTTAGGACTGAAAAAAGGTGACATTATTCTCACAGCAGCGCTGATCATCATTGCCGTAGCGGCGCTGATCGCCTTTCCCATCTTGTTGGGCAACGGCGGCAGCAAGGAAGTGGTGGTTACCGTCGATGGCCGCGAAGTGCTGCGGCATCCGCTGCCGCCGGAAGGGCAGAGCGCCCAGAGCTTTCTCTTCGCAGTGGACGGCCGCGATTACGAGGGTATCCTGGAGTTCAACGATGGGCGAGTGCTGCTGCAGCGGTTGGATCAGGAGATCGTACCCTTGGGCATCCACCATGACATGGGACCCATCAGCCAGACGTACCAGTCCATCGTGGCCCTGCCCGTTCGCCTCTTGGTGCGTTTGGAATCTGTGGAAGAGGAAGATCTAGAGTTTGATGTGGTAGCCCACTAACTACCACCGTCACCCAGAGACGGTGCAGATTGCGAAGGAGTGGTCAACGTGACATCACTGAAGGGAAAATGGGCCCTGGTAACCGGTGCTAGTTCTGGAATCGGTATGGCAGCAGCCCAGCGTCTAGCAGCGGCCGGTGCCAACATTCTCGCCGTGGCCCGACGCCAAGAACGCCTCGAAGAGTTGCAGCGGCAATTGACGGCCCAGTATGATGTAACTGTCGACATTCACGTCTTGGATGTAAGGGACCGTACCGCCGTCGAAACATTTTTCGCTTCTTGGTTCGCAGGTGGACACCACTTGGATATCCTGCTGAACAATGCTGGCTTGGCCATGGGTAAAGCTCCTGTGCAGGAAGGAGATTGGCAGGACTGGGATGAAATGATCGACACTAATGTCAAGGGCCTGCTCTATGTGTCCCGCAGCGTTCTGCCCCATATGGTGAGCCGCAACAGCGGTCACGTGGTGAATATTGGCAGTATTGCCGGTCACTGGGTCTATCCCGGGGGCAACGTCTATAATGCTTCGAAGTTTGCCGTCCGGGCCCTGGGCGAGGGCATGAACATGGATCTGCTAGGAACGAACATCCGGGTTTCCAACGTGGACCCCGGTGCCTGCGAAACCGAATTTTCTTTGGTGCGGTTTCACGGGGATCAAGAAGCGGCGGATGCCGTCTACAAAGGCTTTGAACCCTTGCGACCGGAAGACGTGGCCGACGCCATTTGTTATGTGCTGCAGGCACCGCCCCACGTCAATGTGGCCAATCTGGTCTTGATGGCCACCGCCCAACGGGGTGCGACACTTTTTGCCAAAGAGAAGCCGCAGACATCGTGACCCCTGAACACACCAAAAACTCCAGGCAGCGCGTCCTGGAGTTTTTATTGTCAATGGTTGGGTGGGCTCGTCTGTGGTTGGGAAGACATCCGACGGCGCTGGTACCTAGGACACCGCTGTATCCGCCGCAGCGCCGGCCCACAAGCTTTACTTGATGCCGATCCGCTCTTGGACAGTCTTAACCAGTGATTCCGAAGTATGAGCCTCGATCAAGTTCCAGAAGTTGCCCCCTGGATCCGTGGCGATCAACTCGCTGAGGATTTTCGTACCCGCTTGATTCCAAATGGTCAGTTCCATGCGGTCGCCGCGCTCTCGGATACGCACAAAGTACGCATCCTGCCGAAACATTGTATTCATCTCCATCACCCCCCGTGCTTTTTTTTTAGTTTCCACAGCCCTGCGACAAAAGCCTTCTTGATCCGGCAGAAACTTGTATGGATCAACATAATATTTTCGGCGTCTGCATTTAACAGAGGATTTCCTTCCGGCAGGTGGAAGTGTAATTATGTTGCGTAATTTTTGGAGCTCAGAAAGGATGAACGTGATTATGACCAAACCCATCGCTCTGCAGCTGTATTCGCTGCGCGAAGCCGCTGCCCAGGACATTCTCGGCGTACTGAAGACCACTGCAGACCTTGGTTACCAAGGTGTGGAGTTTGCTGGTTACCAGGGTGTCAGCACCACAGCCATCAAGGATGCATTGGCAGCGAACAACCTGACCGCAGTCAGCGCCCATGTTGGCTATCCGCTGCTGCAGAACTCTTTGGATGAAGTAATTGCCGATGCCCAGACCTTAGGATTACCGTACGTGGTCTGTCCCGCTGCGCCGCGCGATCAGATGACTGACGCCGCGGCATGGAAAAGCTTTGCCAAGGAACTGACCACCATCGGGCAGACACTGAAGGCCGAGGGTATCGCCTTTGGCTACCACAATCATGCCTTCGAGTTTGCCAAAGAAGACGGCGAGTACTTCCTGGACATTTTCTTCCAAGAAGCAGATCCCAATGCAGTGTTCGCCCAGTTGGATTTGGGCTGGGTCATGGCCGGCGGTGAAAATCCCATCACTTACATGCAAAAGTTTGCCGGCCGCTGTCCATTGGTCCATGTGAAGGACTTCGACAGCAGCAAGAAGCAGACCGACGTCGGCGAGGGTAACTTGGACCTGGACGGTGTGGTTAAGTCCCTGGATCCCGTGGGCGTCCAGTGGATGATCATTGAGACAGAAGAGTACGAAGTGTCGCCCGTAGCCAGCGTTACGGCCGGTCTAAACAACCTGAAAGCCGCTGTTCAGCGCCAAGCATAAAAGAACCCCGAAAGCCTTGCCCCTGCACCGTCCACCCGAGACAGCGCAGGGGCTTTTTGCGTCAACCAAGGGTCATGGCTCAAACAGGGCTCACTCACTGCTTGGCCAAAAATGCCGCCGCTGCATTGTGAAAACGCGGCCGCAGCGCCACAATGGCAGGATTCTCCCGCTGCGGATGGACGCGATTGGTCAGAAGAATGAAACAGGCATCCAGTGCTGGGTCGATCCAGAGGGAGGTTCCGGTAAACCCCGTGTGCCCAATGGCCTGGCCAGATAGGAGATCCCCGCCGGAGCTGGCCATACGGTCTTTGGCCAACCAACCAAGACTGCGGGCTTCGTTCAATCCGGCTGTATGGCTGCGGAACAGCATCTCCACGGTGAGGCTGCTGAGCAGACGGCCCGCCGGTCCCTGGCCGCGCTCTAGCAGGCAGCGGGCGAAGGCGGCGAGGTCCTCCAATGTGGAAAAAAGCCCGGCATTGCCACTGATGCCACCCATGGCCTGAGCATTCTCATCATGAACAATGCCCCGCAAGAAAATGCGGCGCCGGGGACACCATTCCGTATATGGAATCCGGTCCAGGTAGGCAGCAGGGGGATTGTACATGGTCTCGGCCATGCCCAAAGGGTCGAACACATGTTCTTTAACGAACACGGCCAAATTCTGCCCCGTCAGATGCTCTACCAGCATACCCAAGACAATGAAGCCCATACAGGAGTATGCCACCTCCGACCCCGGGCGCGACTTCAGAGGCTGCTGCAGGATCCAATCTACGGCTTCGGCCCGGTCTTGGATGGATGCATACACGGGAAGCCAAGGCTCCAAGCCCGCCGTGTGGGTCAAGAGCTGCCGCACGGTTAGATCCTGCTTATCCTGGGGAACCTGCGGCCAGAAGGCGCCCAATCGGTCATCGAGGCGGAGGGTGCCTTGGTCAAGCAAGAGCAGGATAGCTGTGGTAGTAGCAACAACCTTGGTCACTGAGGCTAGATCATACAGCGGACGGGTAGGCGGGGGACCCGCTTCGGGGAAAAAGCTGGCAGCGCCAAAGGATACCGGTCCCCAGATGGTTCCGCGGTGGTAGATAAGGGCACTGCCCATACTAGCATGGCGTTCGTCCACGAAGTTGCGCAGCACTGCATAGGGTGGAATTAGGACGTGCTCGTCCATGAACATTCTCCTCTCCCGATCATGTGGTTCAGATTCTCGCTCCTCAGAAAAATCCCTTTAGCGAAAAAAAACGTAACGTTGGGCAACTTTGTGTTGCTATTTGTCTGACTTTTATGGTAACATGAATATGAGATTTACAAAAAACACACTTAGGAGATGATGTTTTTGAACCGCAACGGAAACAGCCAACAACCGCCGTCAACCTTGTCTAAGACGATGCTCAGCGAAACGATTAGCCGGCTTGATCCACCTCTCCCTGAAGGTTTCGGAGCTTTACCGCAGAAGAAAATCAGTGAACGCACCCAACCGGCAGAATTTCGCCAGTTTATTTTCCAATATCTGCAGAACCAGGCCAGTCCCGAATTGCAGGGAGCGAACCCGTGGAACATAGACCCACACCGGCAGCGGTTGGCTATTATCCTAACCTGGACGCCGCACACGCGCTGGAAGCAGCAGAGCAAATCCGGTCAGCCGCAGGTTCTGAACATGGTAAAGGATGTTCAAGATGTGGTGGTGTTGCTGGAGCACAGCCAGTGGCTGCTGCTGAAGGTCCCAGAAGATCCCGGACAACCAGAGGCCGTGGTGGAGCAAGCGCTGTTGGACGCGCACAACTTAGTCTGCCAGCTTTCTCCCGGCAGCGGCAGCTTGGCCGTGGGCGTGGGTACGTGGCACGGTGAACCAGGAGGTACAGGTCATTCCTTGGGTGAAGCATACAATGCAGTCACCGCGGCTCCCTGGCTGCAGCCGGATTCCCGGGTGCATGCTTTTGCAGCCGATACCCATGAGCGGCTTTTGGAGGCCATGCCTCAAAGCCAGATTACCCAAGGTCACTTGACCGCCGTCCAACGACTGACGGAACGGGACGACTGGTACCAAACGGTGCAGGAATACTTTCTCTTTGGCCGCGATGTGGCCAAAGCAGCACAGCGACTGGGACTGCACCCGAACTCTGTGACATATCGGCTGCGGCAAGCCGGAGACAGCATCGGCCTCGATCCTCTAGATTACCGCCAGGGCTCTGAACTGCACTCCGCCATGATTCTCTATGACATCCAACAGCAAACGTCGGCCGACACATTGTGGAGAAGGCACTGATCCCCGGATCCGGAAAATTTGCGGAAAAATGTCTGTGCCGGCGCGCACAGACACGGCAGATTGTTATAACTATAGTAGGGTATCTGTAATTGCGCTCAGACTTGTGTGAAAAGTTAATGGATAAAAGCCAAAGACAAAACTATGCGAGGGGGTCGAAACGATGGCGACAGATGTCCAAGCCCCATTGCTCAGGTATATCCACGCCGTGGCTGCCGCGGCTATTGTCTCTGGAGTTTGGCTCCAGCGCATGGAAGCAGCGCCAGCCGCCCCTTCTTTGCTGTTCATGGGCATGATGGTCTTTGTCCTGGCCCCGGCCGTTTTTGGAAGCATGATCCAAATGCTGGGCCGTGTGCTGGCCTACGTGGTGGTAACGTTTCAGGACGCTGTGCTGGGAGACGCCCTAGC
>PWMW01000387.1 GCA_003559095.1 Clostridiales bacterium
CGTTCATGTTTGGACATGTTTGACCCTCCCGTCCTAGACGTTGCGTCTTGTGATGGTTCTCCACGGATTCACCTCGGCGAGGCATGCAAACGACGAGCTCAGTCGTGGATGACACCCGTTTCAGACTCTGCGTTAGGCGCTTTTCAGCTCTGCCACAGGACCCGGGGTCTCATCACCGCACAGAGAGCGCAGCGCAGAAGAGGCGGTGAAGCTGGCCGCAACAGCCACGGCCATGGTTCCGCAGAATATGAAGAAAATGTGCACGGGTATAAAGCCCAGAAGCAATCCGAACAATCCCATTCCCAGAGGCGTCGCTAGCTGCATCAAACTGCCAAACATGGCAAACACGCGGCCCCGGTAATGGTCTGGCACCGTTTCCTGCATCAATGTGTTCACCTGGACATTCACCTGGACGCTGATGACACCCATTAAGAACATGGGAACCATCAAAGCAAGGAGTACACCATAGGTAGACAGGCTAGCATGCACAGCGGGAAGCGCCAAAAGACCAAGGGTAATCACCAGTATCCCCTGCAGCGTCGCAGCACCGGTTAGGATACGCATCTTGGTCAATGTCTTCGCCAACAGAGCGACCAGCATAGTACCGATGAACATCCCCACAGGAAAACTGGATTGGCTCAGACCAAAGTGCTCCGGAGTCATGAGCAGAACTTCTTTACCGAAATAGGGGAACACGACGCCGAACAAGGGATTGAACAAGAAGTTCAGCAGAAGACCGCCGGCAATCAATACCCGGAGGCCAGCATTCTGCCAAAGAAAACGAAAACCGTCCTTGAGGTTGTTCATGAAGTCTGCCTTGGGGTTGCTGGTGGCGGCCAGCGGCTCTTGGACAGGAAAACGGATGAACGCTTCACTGAGAGCCGACAACAGGAACGATGTACCGTTGATGACAAAGATGCCCAGATAACCGAAATTGGCCAGCAGCAGGGCACCGACGATGGGACCTAAGGTTCCTGTGGCACTGTTTGTGAAGGCATTACGGGCATTGGCTTTCGCCAACTCCTCACGCTTCACCAAACCGGGAACCGTGGCCATTATAGCTGGACTAAAGAGCACCCCGGCCAAGGACAGCAGGATCGTGGCAACATACAATATGGGCAGTGTCAGCTGACCGGTGGCATGCACCACAGCCAGCGTTAACACCAGCAGACCCCGGACAACATCCATGGCGATGACGATTTTTTTCCGATCCCACGTATCGGCAAGAACGCCGCTAAAGGGAGCCAAAAGAATGCCGGGCAGGGACGCGGCCATCAGCAGGGTTCCCAAGGCAGTCCCGGAACCTGTTAGATCCAAGACCAACCAGGCCATGGCAAAGTAATGGATGCCATCGCCCAACTGGGAGACCAGACGTCCTATGAGCAGTAGTCCAAAATCTCTGTTGATGAATATACCACGCAATCGCTGCATACTGGCACCCCTTTGCTTTCTTTGAGATACTCTTATAGTATGCAAAAAAACGCCGCCCCACCACAGTCGCGAGACCCTTGTTTTCTCGGCCCCAAGGCTGATGTTCGTCGTCATCATTGACGGCGCATCGTCAGGAAATGAAGCATCGCGGCTCCCAGTTCACGGCGAAAGACCGTACGGCCAGGAGCAGGGGATCCTACTGGCGGTACGGTCTTTCGTCATTGTGCAAAACCGATTTTTCTTATGGATTTGGAGCCGCAAGATCGTCTGGCAGCTGTGTCTGCGCTACGCGAAAACCGATACGGAAGATGCGATCGTGCGGTGAGCGGTAGAGTCGACAGGCCACCCGGCAGTCGTTGGCCCCAAAAATCCAGCTGCCGCCGCGCATCACCCGCACATGCCCCTCAGCAGCCCCGATGGGGTTGATGATTGATGGCGCTTCATAGGGGGCGTAGTAATCGTGGCACCATTCAAAGACATTGCCGCTCATATCATAAATACCCAACTCGTTCGGTTCCTTCAGACCCACCGGTTGACTGGATTTGCCTTCATAGAGGGAGGCTCCGTGTCGCGAGTAATCCACATGCAGCGGCGTTCCGGTGAATACCCACTCATCGCCAGAGTTGCCAGAGTACCAGGCCACATCATCGATGACGTCGCTACCGGCATACAGAGACCGGGGTGGAATAGGCAGGGCGGCCTGACCGCCGGATGCTGCATACTCCCATTCCGCTTCCGTCAAGAGGCGGTAACCGCGAACCTGTGTAATGTCCGTGGTGACCTCCCCGCTGCTGTCCAGCAGGCGTCCTTCGGCACTGTATGCCCTAGGTAGGCCTGCCTGGTCACTCAGCCAGTTACAGTAGTTGATGGCATCCCACCAACTGACGTAGATCACCGGACGTTGATCACGACCCCAGCCGTGATCGTATGCTGGCGGTCTCCCGACGGCCTCAGTAAAGGCATCGTATTCAGCAAAGGTCACCGGATATTGACCCACAGTGAAGTCATAGGTCAATGTTACGGTATGAACAGGCCTGCATCCGTTCCAGAGATCGCCATGTTCATCCCCCATGGCAAAAGAACCCCCCTGGACAAACACCATTAGGGGAGTTTGCTGTATTGCAGCCCCGAATTCTCCACTCGCGCTGACCAAAGTTAACAATAGGATCCACAGAACAACAAACAATGATCCCGAGCAGCGTCCCACAAATCGATTCAATTCAACCCCTCCGATCGCATCGTTGGTGCGGTGGCATTCGCCAATCAAGGTTTCAAACACGCCGTTTCCGATCACGTCGATCAGTTCTTTTCTGCTATGCTCAGACCCTGCCAATGCCCAAATCACGGAGCCGTGCTGCAGACAACGCTCGCAATGTACTCCATCAACTTCCTACGCCACCTCAGTGTTCGGTGCCACAAACAAGAAACCCTGCAATCTTTCCCAAGCAAATTCTGCTCTAAAGATAAGGGAACGGCCAACTCCACGGAAAGAAGACTTGCTTGTGACAACGTTTCCTGTTGGATTTGGTGAATCAAAAAGCGACACCGATTCATACAAATCGAGCAAAACCGGTGGCGGACAAGCTGTGGCGACGTGGCTATGCATTTCACCTAACATGCCGACCCGAGCCACAACTGTGGCCTTTGTCGACAGAAAGCAGAATAACGCGGGATGCCGGCAGTCAACAACTCCCCAAGCAAGCTTGACCACTTCACCACCGGTGGTGAAGTCTCTTCTTTGTCTGCATATGTATGTCACTCATGACGGCAAAATAGTGCCAAAAGTCCAAAAGGATTTACTAGACACCGTTAACCCATCGGCATAATATAAAAGTAAGCAACACAGGTATTTGAACACATGCTGCCCGGCAGGTTACCGAGAGGCGCTGGCCTTACCTCGACCCTTGCCGGCAGCGTTGGTAGACCAGAAAGGGGTTAGAAGAACATGACAGTTCCATTTCGCAGCCTGGCGTATGAGGATCTGGATGAACTGGTATTTGGACGCGCCAAAAAACCGCTGGCCTTCTCCAATGGCGTGATCATTGGCGGCGGCACGGTGTATCCGGAAGTGAACTTCACACTGCCGATGATGACGATCAACGAAGGGACCATGGGAGAAGTGCGCCGTCAGTATGAGGAGATGGCCACCGGGGTGTGCCAGCGAGCCGTGGATTTGGAAGTTCCGGGATTGGTCATCGAGGTGGAACTGCTGCCGCCGCTCACCATGGAACCTAACTGGGGTGTAGAAGTCACCAAAGTTGTAAAAGGGGTGTTGGCGGAGTTCGCGGCCAAGCACCAATTACCCGGTCTTCTGCGCATGACTCCAGTGGACATCCGCGAAGGTGCCGTGGAACATATGTGGCGAGGACGACAGTGGGAATTGCTGATGGAGAGTTTCCAGGGATGTGCCGAAGCCGGTGCT
>PWMW01000384.1 GCA_003559095.1 Clostridiales bacterium
GCGCCGGGATGACCCAGCGGAGTACATCCGTCGAGCCAAGGCATCCATGGCCGTGCATGTCCAGGCTATGCTTGATTTGCAGCGAGCCGGATCCGTCGTCTTTGATTACGGTAACAATATTCGCCACTTCGCTCACGAGCAGGGCGTCGCCGATGCCTTCACCATTCCCGGGTTTGTGCCGGCTTTTATCCGGCCTCTGTTTTGCGTGGGCAAAGGACCCTTCCGCTGGGCGGCCCTGTCCGGAGATCCGGAAGATATCCGCCGCATCGATCAACGGCTGTTGGCGGAGTTCGGCGACGACACCCGCTTGGTTCGCTGGATCCGCATGGCCGGTGAGAAGGTGGCCTTCCAAGGGCTGCCCGCTCGAATCTGCTGGCTGGGATATGGGGACCGGGCCAGGTTCGGTACTATGATCAATGACATGGTGCGGCGAGGCCAGGTCTCGGCACCCATTGTTATCGGGCGCGATCATCTGGACACGGGATCGGTGGCCTCACCCAACCGAGAAACCGAAGGGATGTTAGATGGCTCTGATGCTGTGGCCGATTGGCCCATTCTCAATGCCCTGCTCAATGCCTGTGCCGGGGCCAGTTGGGTCTCTGTGCACCACGGCGGCGGTGTCGGGATTGGCTACTCCATCCATGCCGGGATGGTGATCGTGGCTGACGGTACGGATGAGTGCGATGGCAGATTGCGGCGGGTCTTGACCGCCGATCCCGGACTGGGAGTTGCTCGGCACGCTGATGCCGGGTACGAAACAGCCCGCGACACAGCACGGCACAGCGGTATTCAGGTGCCCATGCTGGATGCGGATCAATGACGGAGCGTTTGTTGGAAAGGAGTGTCCACAATGCCCCAGATTGTCCAATGCGTGCCCAATGTTAGCGAAGGCCGGCGGCAGGATGTCATTACGCAGTTGGTGAACAGTGTCCGCAATACCAACGGTGTGCTGCTTTTGGATACGGCCTCGGACCATGACCACAATCGCACCGTCATTACCTTCGTGGGTGACCTGCCCAGTGTGCACCAGGCTGCTCTGGCCCTCGTGAGGCAGGCGGTGCAGTCCATAGACATGAATGAGCACCAAGGCGGGCATCCCCGGATCGGTGCTGTGGATGTGATCCCTTTGGTACCGATTAGCGATGTGACCATGGATCAATGCCGGCAGGCCGCAGCCGAACTGGCGGAAGCTATCTGGCAGAGCTGTGCCGTGCCCACCTATCTCTATGGCGAGGCGGCCCTGACCCCGCAGCGCCAAAACTTGTCGAAAATCCGGAAGGGGCAGTATGAAGGCCTCAAGGAAGCTGTTCCCAGAGGGGAGCGTCAGCCAGATTTTGGCGAGCCGCGACTGCATCCCACAGCAGGTGCCACGGCCGTGGGGGCTCGCCTGCCATTGATCGCATTCAACGTCAATCTGGGAACAGAGGACAAAGCTATTGCTGATGCCATCGCCAAAGCTGTCCGCTTGAGCAGTGGTGGTTTTCGTCACGTCAAAGCTATGGGGGTCACCCTAGAGGATCGCCGGCAGGTTCAAGTGTCCATGAACTTGGAGAACTACGTTCAAACCCCAATACATCGCGTGTTCGAGGTCATCAAGAGCGAAGCAGCCCGGTACGGCGTCCCAGTGGTGGGCAGCGAAATTGTGGGGCTCATGCCGCAGCAGGCCCTGCTGGATACGGCTGATTGGTACTTACAGACCGAACACCCATCTGCACCCCATGTTCTGGAAAACCGGCTGCGTACGGATCAAGAATAGGAGGCCTGTATGACCACAGCAACCCTTGTGATTCAGGATGCCCAGGTAGTGACAGCGGCCGGGCACACGCCCCCCGTTAAGGGCGCTGCCATGGCCGCGCTACAGGTGCTGGAAAACGGTTGGGTGGCCTGCGTGGGTACACGCATCGCCGCCGTGGGTACGGAGGCTAATGTCTGCGCCGAGGTTCAAATTACGTCTGACACTCGGATCCTCTGCGGCAAGGGCAAAGTTGTCACTCCGGGACTGGTTGATCCCCATACCCATCTGGTGTTTGCCGGCTCGCGAGAAGAAGAGTTCGCCCAGCGCAGTCAAGGAGCAGAGTATATGGACATTCTCCGGGCTGGCGGCGGAATCTTGGCGACGGTTGCCCAAACTCGTGCTGCCAGTGCCGAGGAACTCTACCGGGCCGGCCACCGTTATCTGGATTGGATGCTGCGGCAGGGAACCACCATGGTGGAATGCAAGAGCGGCTATGGTCTTGATCTGATGACCGAGCGCAAACAGCTGCAGGTGGTGAAGAGGCTCCACGACTCCCACGCTGTGGATCTTACTGCCACGTTCTTGGGGGCGCATGCTTGGCCGCCGGAGTATAAGGGGCGGGAAGAGGAGTATGTGGATTTGATTCTTAATGAAATACTGCCGTGCATCGTGGAGGAAGGGTTAGCCCGCTACTGCGATGTGTTCTGTGAAGAGCACGTGTTCTCCCTTGCTCAAAGTCGGCGGATTTTGCAGAGGGCAAGCGATCTGGGTTTGGGGCTGCGCGTTCATGCCGATGAACTGACAGACATGGGTGGAGCCCAGCTGGCGGCTGAACTGGGTGCGGCCAGCGCTGACCACCTGCTGCAGATCAGCGACGCCGGAATCCAAGCCCTGGGCGAAGCTGAGGTTATGCCCATTCTACTCCCGGCCACGTCCTTTACGTTGGGGAAACCGTATGCACCGGCCCGCGGGATGCTGGCGGCGGGACTGCCTTTGGCCTTGGCCACAGACTTCAATCCCGGTTCTTCACCAACTCCATCGCTGCCTTTGGTGATGGCTCTGGGGTGCCTTTATTTGCAGATGACGCCAGAGGAAGTGCTGCATGCAGTCACCATCAACGCAGCCCATTCCTTGGGGTGCAGTGATCAGTACGGCAGCATCGAAGTGGGAAAACAAGCAG
The DNA here is from genome assembly GCA_003559095.1 of Clostridiales bacterium. Lineage (GTDB taxonomy): Bacteria > Bacillota > Limnochordia > Darwinibacteriales > B1SED10-159 > SLOZ01. The sequence goes on from PWMW01000384.1 coordinate 2,916, forward strand.
ACTTTGTGGTCTTTGATGTGGATGCCTACGGCAAGATTCCGTATTTCTTCGGGGCACCCACGGTGGAAACGGTGATTAAGGGCGGCAGGATCGTTGTGGAACAGTGAAACGGAGGTGCCACGATGCTGTTGGATATGGAAGTGGGTGAGTTCCTCGAGGATTTGGCGTCGGCAAAGGCAACGCCGGGCGGCGGCAGTGCAGCAGCTCTGGCGGGAGCCGCAAGTGCGGCCTTGGTATCAATGGTGGCACGGCTTTCTCCAAAGAGTGACGACAACCAGAGCCGTTTGGCCGTGGTGGCAGAGTTGAGTTATGCCTATCGGATGCAAATTCAGGAACTGGTGGATGAAGACGCTCGGGCCTTTGACAGCGTCTTGACAGCCATGAAGCTGCCCAAAGACACGCCCGAACAAAGGTCCAAACGTAAAGAGCACATTCAAAAAGCCCTCAAGCACGCCGCCGCCGTACCCTTGGAGGTTATGGAGTCCAGTCTGCAGGTTCTGCAGTTGGCAGCTGAGGTGGCAGAAATCGGGAGCCGCCGGGCTGTATCTGATGCTGGGGCAGCGGGAGCGTTGGCCCATGGTGCCGTGCAGGCCGCTGCCTATAATGTTCGCATTAACTTGAAAGATATTGCAGACGAAGGATTTGTCGAGACCAATAATGAGATGGTGCAGCGGTGCTTGCAGGAGGCTGAGCAGACTGCCGCTGGTTTGGAGCAGTATATGACGGACATCCTGGCCTAGGTGGCCATCTCAAAGTAGGCATTGGAGGACCAAGCAAGAGCCACGAAATCCCGTCAGTTGGGATTTCCGCGGCCACAAAGACCTAGCGCTGCTCTGGGAGTAAAGGTTTGGTGTGGACACCTATGTGTCCATCGCATAGTAGACATTGGAGTGCCAAGCAGGAGCCGCGAAATCCCGTCAGTTGGGATTTCCGCGGCCACAAAGACCTAGCGC
>PWMW01000225.1 GCA_003559095.1 Clostridiales bacterium
AACCAATCACAAGAACCTTCTTGATCTCTGTATTTTTGGGCATCCTACATCGCTTCCTTTACACTGCTGACCCATTCAGCAAGAATGCGGTGGCCGTCCAACGGCCCAGGGCCTTCTTCGGGATGAAACTGTACAGCGCGCACTCGGTATGCCGGACAGTCAAAACCCTCCACTGTGTGATCATTGACATTGACATACGTCTGATGCATATGACGGCCCATACTGCCGGGCTCCACAGCATAGCCATGGTTCTGGGACGAGATGAAGACCTTATTTGTGGGCAAATAAAGCACGGGATGGTTGGAGCCCCGGTGGCCGAACTTCATCTTGAACGTGTCCGCCCCGAGCGCCAGTGCCAGGATCTGGTGGCCCAGACAGATCCCCCACAGTGGCAGCTGCCCGAACAGTGATTTGACTAGGCGCACATGATGTCCATTGTCTTTGGGATCTCCGGGACCATTGGACAAGAGCAGTGCGTCTAGATCATCGCCCAGCAGCTCCGCTGTTTCCACCCCGTAGGGGTAGATAACGACTTCACAGCCCAAGCGCTGCAGTTCACGAACCATCCCGCGCTTGTGACCAAGGTCAAGCAAGCCAACGCGGATGCCACTGCCCGGAAGAACAGCTTTCGCCGATGTACTGGCCCGCAGGGCCAAATCCCTCGGCATGGCGAATGCTCGCAGTTGTTCCATGGCATCGCTCACCGGTTCGTGGGCAATAAGGCAGGGCATGGTACCCTGCCGACGGATGCGTTTCGTCAACATGCGGGTATCCACACCGGCCACACCTGGGATCCCATGGACTGCCAAGTAAGCATCCAGCGTACTGGTACTAAGATAATGGCTGGGAGCTTCACTGTGCTCCCGGACCACCAGCGCTTTGAGATGGATGCGATCCGACTCAAAATCGTGAGGGTTAATGCCATAGTTCCCAATCATGGGATACGTCATCACCACAGCCTGCCCATGATAGGACGGGTCTGTGAGGACCTCTTGGTAGCCGGTCATGCCCGTGTTGAACACCAATTCACTGATACAGGTGGTCCGGGCACCAAAGGCCTCTCCCACCAACTCGGTGCCATCCTCAAGATACAAGAAAGCATTCATTGCAGTTCCTCCAACACCGACTCCAAGATTTCGATGCAGGCATCGATCTCAGCGGCGGTCACCGTCAGCGGCGGTACAAAACGCACCACGTCACTGCCAGCGCCCACCAACAGGAGCCCCTTTGCCATGGCTCGGCTGACGATTTCCCCCGGCGGCACGGTGACTTGAATCCCCTGCATCAAGCCCTTGCCCTTCACCTGGCGAATGACAGGATAGGCAGCAGCTAACTGCTGCAGCTTTTCAGCCAGGTAACAGCCTTGGACCTGCACCTGTTCCAGCAAACCTTCATCCATCAACTCGTCCACCACTGCGGAAGCGGCCGCGGTGGCCAAGGCATTTCCGCCGAAGGTGGAAGCGTGGGTGCCGGGTGTGAACGCCGCAGCAACACTCTCCGACGCCAGGATAGCTCCGATGGGAATGCCCCCACCAAGGCCTTTGGCACAGGTTACGATATCCGGCTTGACACCGTAATGCTGGTAGGCGAAGAACTGACCTGTGCGTCCAATTCCACTCTGCACTTCATCAAAGATCAGAACGACGTTGTGGTCACTGCAGAGCCTGCGAACACCCTGGAGATACTGCTGGTCGGCCGGGTTGATCCCGCCCTCGCCCTGAATGGGTTCCAAGATCACCGCCGCCGTCTGCCCATCCATGGCTGCGGCCAGTGCCTGCAGATCGTTGAACTCTACGAACGTCACTTCCGGCAGCAGTGGGTCCAAGCCATTTTGGTACTTCTGCTGTCCTGTAGCGGAGATGGCGCCAAAGGTTCGTCCATGGAAAGAATTCAACATGGATATGACCTTGAATGCATCCGGTCCTTTGTTGGCCTTAGCCCACAAACGGGCCAGTTTGAGGGCTGCTTCCACAGCCTCAGCACCACTGTTGCAGAAAAATGCCTTTTCCAAACCGGAATAGGCTGTGAGCTTGGCGGCCAGCATCGGTGCCGCTTGGTTATAATAGAGATTGGAGACATGGACAAGATCATGCAGTTGAGCCGTAACCCGCTGCAGATAGCGCTCGTGTCCATATCCTAGGGCATTCACCGCAATTCCTGCCACAAAGTCTAGGTATTGGCGGCCGTCTTCGTCATACAGATACCGGCCTTGGCCCTTGACAAAGACTACGGGGAACGATGCATAGGTGTTCATGATGTGCGATTGGGCTTTTGCGATGGTGGAGTCCTTCATGACGTGCCTCCTTCTTGATGAATCATGGTGCCGATCCCAGAATTGGTGAATACCTCTAGGAGTAGACTGTGCTCCACACGTCCATCTAGGATATGGACACTGCGGACACCGTCCCGAATACTCTGGGCACAATTTTCGATTTTGGGGAGCATGCCCCCGGTGATGATCTGCCGCTCCTTGAAAAGGGGGATCTCATCGATGTGGATTTTCGTAATCCGGCTGCTGCTGTCCCTGACGTCGGTCAAAACGCCATCCACATCGGTCAAATAAACCAATTTTTCTGCGTGCAGGGCTGCGGCCACACCGCTGGCCACATAGTCGGCGTTAATGTTGTACGTGTTACTGCGTCCGTCGGTGGCGATGGGCGCCACAACGGGAATAAAGTCATCATCAATCAAGCTCAACAGCAGATCCGGATTGATGTGCTGGATCTCGCCCACCCAGCCAATATCACGACCGGAGACGGTTTTGCGGGAAGCGACAATCGTGCCCCCATCTTTGCCGCTGATGCCGACCGCTTTGATTCCCTGCTGTTGAAACTCCTGCACAATCCCTTTGTTAATGTGCCCGGATAGGACCATTTCGGCGATCTCCATGGTTTCGTCGTCGGTGACCCGCAGCCCATCCACAAACACAGATTCCTTGCCTAAGCGCTGTAACATCTGGGAAATCATATTGCCGCCGCCATGGACCACCACCGGCTTCATACCCACCAGCTTCATTAAGGTAATGTCCTTGATCACTGAGCGTTTCAACGTGTCATTGGTCATGGCGCTGCCGCCATATTTGATCACCACGATGGCGTGGTTGAACCTCTTGATATACGGCAGCGCTTCGATCAGTGTCCGGGCCCGCTGCATGTATTGGTCCATCTTCATCGCTCCTCACGGGTTCTTGCCAACCCCAGCCTCTGATGTCTCAGGACCGGTACTCCCCGTTAATCTTCACATAGTCATAGCTCAAGTCGCAGCCCCAGCCGGTAGAGGCCGCAGACCCATCCTGCAGCCCCACAACGATACGAATGTCATGGTTCTGCAGCAGTTTGTGGGCTAACTCCTCGTCGAAGTTCACAGGCAGCCCCTGATCCAAGAGGCCGATCGTGGCTCCTCCAGCCTCAAAATGCAGCGTTGCCTGCTCGGGTTCAAAGTCAGCTCCCGAATAACCCATGGCGCAGAGAACTCGTCCCCAATTGGCGTCTTCGCCAAACATGGCAGTCTTGACCAAATTAGATGTCAAAATGCTTTTCACCAGCTTCCGGGCATCGTCGGAAGTACGAGCCCCTTGAACGCTGACCTCCAGGAACTTGCTGGCTCCTTCTCCGTCCTTAACAATGGCCTTGGCCAAATATTCATGGACATAGTACAGAGCTTCATACAATGCCCAATACTCCTCAGTCTCTGCGGCAATCCGCGGATTCCCCGCCCTGCCGTTGGCCAACACCATCACCATATCATTGGTGCTGGTATCGCCGTCGACGGAGATCATGTTATAGGTGTTCTTGCCGATGTCCCGCAGAGCTCGGCGCAGTAGTTCCTGGTCCACAGCAGCATCGGTGGTCAC
>PWMW01000003.1 GCA_003559095.1 Clostridiales bacterium
GACACCGCTGCTGCCACAACCTTAGGGCGGATCGCGGGCCGGGAAGGACGCGCTTTGGGCTTGAACTGGGCCTTTGCCCCAGTGGTGGACATCGACTGGAATTTCCGCAACCCCATTACCAACACGCGCACCTACGGTTCCGATGTGGATACTGTGCGTCAGATGGGCGCTGCTTATGTGCAGGCTCTCCATGAAGAAGGCCTAGCCGTTTCCATCAAACATTTTCCTGGAGACGGTGTGGATGAGCGGGATCAACACCTGCTGCCGTCGGTGAATGATCTGTCACCGGAATCTTGGCGGGCTTCCTTCGGAGCGATCTATGCCCACCTTATCGACCAAGGAGCCCAGACGGTGATGATTGGGCATATTTTGGCCCCCAAACTTCAACAGGTCCTTCGTCCCGACCTGCGGGATGAGGATGTGATGCCGGCGACACTGGCACCGGAGCTGTTGCATGATCTGCTCCGGACGGAACTGGGCTTTCAGGGCATGATTGTCACCGATGCCACACCGATGGCCGGTTTTATGCAGATGATAAAGCGCTGTGATGCCGTGCCCCTCAGTGTAGCGGCCGGTTGTGACATGTTCCTTTTCAACCAGAATCTCCAGGAAGACTTTGAGTACATGCTGGATGGACTTGATCGCGGTCTTCTGACCATTGATCGTGTCGATGAGGCTGTCACTCGTATCCTGGCGTTGAAGGCGTCTCTGGGTCTGCCCGAGCAGAAGCAGGCAGGCACGCTGGTTCCTGGACCTGAGGCCTTAGATGTTATCGGCTGTGAAGAACATGTGGAATGGGCTCGCCAGTGCGCTGACCAAAGCGTGACCCTGGTGAAGGACACGCAGGAGATGCTGCCGCTGTCTGTGGACAAGCACAAACGTATTCTGCTGTATGTCTTAGGTGATGCCGACGTTCCCGGAGCGCATTCCGGTGGGACCAGCCGCCATCCGCAGTTCATTGAACTGCTGCGCCAGGCCGGGTTTGAGATCACGGTGTTTGATCCCAGCGAAGGCTTGGCATTTCGCTCCCGCCCCGTTCGGGACATTGCTGCAGCGTATGATGCGGTGATCTACTTTGCCAATATTGGAACGTACAGCAATCAAACGGTGATCCGTGTCAATTGGGCGCCTCCCATGGGCGTGGATGTTCCCAAGTTCATCCACGAAATTCCCACCATGTTCATCTCAGTCAGTGGTCCGTATCATCTGCAGGATGTTCCCCGTATCAAGACATTCATCAACGGCTATACTCCCAGTCCCTACGTGGTGGAGGCAGTGGTTGCCAAGCTTCTTGGTCATTCTGAGTTCAAGGGCTACAACCCCGTCGACCCGTTTTGTGGACTTTGGGACACACAACTCTAAGAGACGACGGCGTTTTCCATCCACAGCAGCTCGGCAGGGGTAGAGTCTGCCCGCAGCAGATAGAGGCAGGAGGCGTTCACTATGGCTGGTTACGGTGGCCATCGCAGATTCTATGCGTCCATGCGCCGCATTCCCGAAGAGCGGCACATATTCCACGGCAGCAGCTTTCGCGCTCGTCTTAACAACAAATGGCGCAAGATCCAGGCTAGTTTTTGGTTCATACCCAGCCTTATGAGCGTCTTCAGCTTCGGATTGGCTGTGTTCTTGGTGCACTTGGATGCCAATGTGGTGGCCGAGTCAGCGGTCTTATCAGCGTTAGCGTACAGCGGCAGTGCCGCCGGCGCCTCGGATGTTTTGACATTGGTGGCCAGTTCCATGGTGGGAATCGCTGGTGTGACCTTTTCCATAACTATTGTTGCCTTGACGCTGGCTTCCGGCCACTTTGGGCCGCGTCTGCTGCGCAATTTCATGAAAGATTTTGGCAACCAGGTAGTATTGGGCACGTATATTAGTACCTTTGTCTACTGCCTTTGGGTGATCCAAACGATTAGAGCACAGCAGGCTGAAGCGTTCGTGCCGGGGTTGTCGGTAACCGGGGCTTTGGTTTTGGCGTTGGCCGGGCTCTCGGTGCTGATCTTCTTTTTCCACCATGTTTCCACCGCTATTCAAGCCGGCCATGTCATCGCCGATGCCTATGGCGATCTGGTGCAGGCCGTGGAACGGCACTTGTTCGATCTGACATCACCGGAGGACAAGGGTGATGAAGAGCGGGACGATCGTCTGCTCTTTGATGAGGAGCTTGCGGCGATCCGGCAGTGTCCCGTGAGCACGTCGGTGCCTGGCATTCGTTCCGGTTATGTCCAAGCCATTGATTATGCGTACCTTTTGAGTATGACTAAGCGGTTGGATGGGGCTGTGGAACTGCATGTACGGGCGGGCGATTTCTTGGTGAGCGGGTGCCCTGTGCTGACGGTGTATGGCGAGGCAGAACCCGAAGAGGACTTGGAACGGACTGTAAATTACGCTCTGTTCATTGGCGGGCAAAAAACGGCGGAACAGGACATCGAGTACTCCTTGGACCAGTTAGTGGAGATCGCAGTCCGAGCGCTCTCACCTGGGGTCAACGATCCCGGGACCGCTATAACTTGTGTGGATTATTTGGCAGCAGCGCTGGCCCAGGCTTCACAGAAGCAATTTCCTTCGGGTCTGTACCGGGATGAAGACAAAACCCCACGCGTATTTGCCCGGCGTTTTACCTTTGCGGGTATGTTCGATGCTGCTTTTCGTCAGATTCGACAGAACGCGGCCGGATCGGTGGCCGTCTATCTGCGACTGTTAGAGGTTTTTGGCGAACTGGCCCCGCTCATGCGGACCGAGGAGCAGGAGGACATTCTGCAAGCCCATGCTGAGATGGTGTTCGGTACGTGCCAACGCCATGTGCATGAACAGCGGGATCTAGACCAGGCCCAGGCCCGATACTCGAAGATCCTTATTGCCCTCCAGCGGTCAGGAAAGGATGAGGCAGACCATGACATGGCATGAAGTGTACCAAGCGGCGCTGGCGGTAGTTCGTCCGCGGCAGCTTTCACCCTGGGCTGACTGCGGTGGTGTTGGGGCGGCATTGGTAACGGATACCGGGGCAGTGTACACTGGAGTTTGTGTAGACACCAGCTGTTCGATGGGATTTTGCGCTGAACACGCTGCCGCGGCGGCCATGCTCACGGCCGGTGAACAACGGGTGATGATGATGGTGGCTGTGGGTTCCGATGGCGAAATACTGCCACCTTGTGGGCGCTGCCGGGAATTCGTCAGCCAACTGCATCGGGATAACGGTCAAACGGAAGTTCTGCTGCCTGGACGGCGCGTGGCAACGCTGGCAACACTGCTTCCCAATGATTGGAAGCAGCTGGGAACGGCGGCTGATTAGAACCGTAAAACAAAAACGAAGGGACTGAGGCCCATGGACAATCTGCACTTTGCTCACGCTGCCTTTGACAGGGGCCTAAACTGCTGCCAGGCGGTGGTGGCAAAATATGCCCGCCAGTACGGCTGGCCCGAGGACGCGCTACTGGCAGCCGCAGCCGGTTTTGGCGGTGGCATGAAACAGGCGGAACACTGTGGAGCGGTTACCGGTGCCTACATGGTGCTGGGGCTCTTGGCTGATGACGACGCTCCGGACAACCAACAACTCAAAGATCAGGCAGGGGCTGGAGTGTTGGCGTTCAATGAGCGTTTTCTCCGCCGATATGACACTCTGTTGTGTCGGGAGCTACTGGGACACGATCCCACCACAGAAGCAGGCCGAGCGGCCATTCGGGCAGCGGACTTGAACCGCAGCATCTGCCGCCCAGCAGTGGCGGTGGCCTTGGACATATTGGATGATCTCCATGGTCAAGGGTTGGCAGCCCCCAGTTCGATAGCCACTGAGACAGCGCCTGGCAAAGCCCAGCGCCGCTGCCTTCTGGGGCCGAGTCTGAAAAAGCCAACGTTGGATGAAGTGCTGCCATTGGCGGTTGGACAGGGGTCACATAAGCGGCAGGAGAGATTCCGGCAGACGTTAGGTTTTCCCACTACTACAGTGAAGGCGGGGAACACGGGTGAAGACACTGGTACTGTATCGCTCCAAAACTGGTTTTGTGAAGAAATACGCGCAGTGGCTCGCTGAGGAACTGCATGGGGATCTCAAGGATGCAAAGACCGTTCGGGCCAGTGAGTTCGCGCAGTATGATGCCATCGTCTTCGGTGGCGGCTTGTATATGACCGGGATCCACGGTGTTAGGATCATCAAGGGCAACCTGAAGAAGCTTCAGGGCAAGCGGGTGGCAGTATTCGCCAGCGGTGCTTCGCCAGCCCGCCCTGAGACGGTGGTGAAGGTACGCGACCGCAACTTCACGCAGGCGCAGCAAAAGCAGATCGGTTTTTTCTACATGCGGGGCGGATTTGACTATACCAAGCTCACGCCTGTGGACAAGTTCCTGATGCGACTGCTGCAGTGGCGATTGTTCCTAAAACGCGAAAAAACCCCCGATGAACGGGGGATGCTCTCAGCCTATCGTAAGCCCCAAGACTTTACGCGACGGGACAACATTCGGCCTCTGGTCAAGTACCTGCGAGGCCAGCACTAAACTGGGAGGTTCACCATGCGCCGACGACGGCTCTTGTTGGGATGCACTGTATTGGTTCTAGTAGCTTGTGCTGCCGCCGCTGCCGCCGAAAGGTACTACTTTTGGGAGGCGGCTGTGCAGCGCGATCTTGGTCAGCTCCATGTCCTCGAGGGCGAGCTGCTGCAGTGGACGGAACGGGAACCGAATAACAGTGAGGCTTGGTGGCAGTTGGCTGGCGTGCAGTTTTCCCTGGCCCAATGGCAGGAACCAGAGGAGCGCCGACGGGGTTATGAGACCGCTTGGCAGACTGCGGAGCGCAGTAAGGAGTTGAACCCGCAGTGTCCCCATGGTCATTATTGGTCAGCGGTGGCCAAAGCTCGCAGCGTCGAAGATGGTAGTCTTCTGCAGCGGCTGCGTTCCATCAGACCACTGCAGGAGGCCCTCTATGAGGTCCTGGCCATGGAGCCAACTCACGCCGACTCCCATCTTGTATTGAGCATTCTGTACCGGACCGCTCCCGGAAGTCCTTTGAGTATTGGCAGCAGCAGGAAGTCCCTGGAACACGCTATAGCGGCTGATCAATTGGTGCCCAACGACGCCGAAATTCTTTGGAACTTAGCGGAGGCCTACGAGGCTGCAGGACAGCCGGCTGCGGCTTTGGCAGTGACGGGAGTGTTGGCGGAACATCCCGCTGTGGAGTTCATTCCGAATCTTGGGGAGCAAATGGAGGCCATGAAGAGCCGCCTGCAGTGACTACCGCTGGCCCGGGTCGGCCTGCTGTTCCATACTGACAGCTTTGCGATACGAGACGAACGCATGCCCCAAAATGATCTTGAGAATGACGAAGATGGGCATGGCTAAGAACAAGCCGACGATCCCGATAAGGCTGCCAATGATAATCAGCGATAAAATGATGGCCAGAGGATGGGCAGCCAGCTTGCGGCCCATGACCTGCGGTGTAATGAGAAGGCTTTCCAGCTGCTGAACGACAATGACCACCAGCAGCACTTGGGCGCCCAAGATGGGAGCTGATACAAAGCCCACCACTAAGGCGGGGATGGCCCCTAAGATCGGGCCCAGATAGGGTATGAGATTGGTGACCAGACCGATCAGCGACAAAACCAGGGCGTGCTCAATGCCTACGATGAGAAGGCCTATGTACATCATCAGACCCACAGAGAAGCTGACCAGAAGCTGACCTTGGATAAACGATGCTAAGCCGCGATCGATATCCTTGGCCGTGTTTTTGACAATGGGTTGGAACCGATCCGGAACCAACTGCAGCAGATGCCCCATAAGGGACTCGCGTTCTTTGAGGAGGTAATACAAAACCACGGGGAGCAAGATGAGCGACAACGCGGCGCTGGTCACGAAATTAACCAAGGCACCCACGCCAGTACCCACCGTGGGCAGCGCACCCAAAAGCCAATCGGTGAACCATTCAATGATCTGCTCCAGGGAGAAGCGTTCTTCGATGCCAAAGGGCTCCAAAAACGATGGCAGCTGGGCTCTGCCAGCGGCATCCTGCAGCTGCTGGAGATAGGTGGGGAAACGCTCAACCAAATCCAAAAGCTGCCAGTAAGCGGCGTTGCCGATGGTGGCCACCAAGAGGCCACCGCCCACTAGCAGCACCAAAAAGACGCCGAGGATGGCCGCAGTCCGCGGTGTTTTGCGTCCTTCAAGAAACTTCACAACCGGGGCGATAAGGTAATAAAGGACGAAAGCCAATACTAGGGGCAGGAACAGCACATTGAAGATAACGACGAAGGGCTGGAAGAGGAAGGTTACATGGGAGCCTACCCAAGCGGTGACGAACAACGTCAATAGCCAGAGCAGGACACGGTATGGTTTGGATGCAAGCAAAGCGAGACACCTCCAAAAAAGCATTGAATGATGGTAGGTTTCTGGAACAACCGAGCTTTTCCTGCTGGTATCCGGCGTAGTCTAGATAATCGTGAACATTTCGGCTTTCGAGATTCTGGCAGGAGATTTTTTCCTAATGGCGAACACATTATTAGAGCACCATCAGATGTCGCGCCAGATCACTGGCGCATGATGGCAATTATGAGGAGGATGAGAGGTAATGAAAAGCAAAAACATTGTGTTAGCGGCAGTACTTAGTGCTCTGCTAGTGCTGTTGACTGTCGGAGGGATAAGTGCCCAGACGTCGCCGCCCTGGATGAGCTATTCTCCCCCTGAAAGTTTCTTCATGGGATTGGATGCGGCTGGTTCTTACCAGTACTATCGGGATCAGTTTGAGTCTAAGGAAGGCGATGTGAACTTTGGAACTCTCCAGTTGCGTTTTTGGCAGTTCATGGACAGCCCTACCTTTGGTTATGACATCAATGCAGCGCTGACCCTGCAGACCAAAGGCGCCCTCGGTGATGATGACGACCCAGAGACCACCATCGATCTGGACCTGAACTCTGGTGGCTTTACAAGTGTCAAGTACTACTTCACTCCCGAGAACGATCTTTTCGGATACTTCGGCATTACGGGCACGGCCTCGGATCTGGATACCTACTCTCTGGTGGGTACTCTAGGTGTGGGTTATGGACGCTTCAAGGATGCCACACCGCTGCAGCGTGCAGGTGAGATTGAACGGGCGCTGATGGCCATGGGTGATGTGGTACAGCCCTTCGGGCCAGCGTTCTTGATTGCCCTGGCTCAGGAAACAGAACGAGTGCACGCTGCTGAAGAAACCGCTGCTGAGCGGGCTGAGCGTGTCGCTGACTTCATTATCGAAAATGCGCCGGGCAATCCTGTGTTGTCGCCGGCTGGCGTGATTACTGTGAACGATAAGCTGACCGCAAGGGTTCTCCGCCGCAGTGTGGGCTGGGAAGTTCGGGGCGGCTTGGGCTATCCCATTATTGTTCCTGAAGATGAAACTCGCGCTGTCCATGCTGTTGCCAGCGGTTCCTTGGGTCTGCCCATTGCCTGGGATACGCAGGTCAACGTGACCGCTCAGGCCACATCTCCCATCGAGAACATCGGTACCGTCTATACCGCCGGCGTTCAGGGTGAAGTGGTTCATACCTTCAACCAGAACTTGGATGTAGGTGCCAATGCCAATGTAAATCTCACAGCTCGCGAAGACAAAGACAATATCCTGGCTTGGAGCGTTGGAGCTTTCGCCGATGTCAAGATCATCGAAGGCCTGTCCTTGGTGACCACAGCCATCTATCGCGATGAAACCGTTCGTGAAGGTGTTTGGGAACAGCCCGCCTTCGGCGTCACAGCCTCTGTACGTTACCGTTTCTTCTAGAACAACATCAAGACAAGCCCCAGCACCACGTGCTGGGGCTTGTTTTAGCATTATAGGAAGCGGGGTGAAGCGATGCGTCTGCGTCGTCGAGACTACGGCATCAGCTTCCTGGCGGCGGCTGTGCTTCTGGCCGTGTTTGTCATGGATCCAGTGGGAAAAGCCTTGATCGGGATCTTGTTCTATTCCCTAATTCTGTCGTTTGTTACCGGGACCGTGACCAATCTGCTGCTGCCCCCTAAGACCAAGCCCTGAAGTTTTCGTGTGTCCAGGAGAGCCGTGTTATTCGGGCTGGCAGTGGGGACAAACATAAACACGGCCGCCCATGTAGGCAAAGGCCGTAATGGGGGTGCTGCAGGCTGGGCATGGTTGCGCCAGGGTCTTGGCGCACAGTTGGACGGGGTAGCCACCGGTACGGCCAAACAAATCCTGCTCTGTGCTGCGCCCGCCCTGATCGCGCATCAGAGACAGCGTCTGTTTGATGGCACCAAAGAGTTTTTGACGCTCAGCGCTAGTTATCCGGCTGAGTTTCTTTTTGGGATGAAGTCCGGCCCGCCAGAGAATGTCCTGAAGAACGCCGTTACCCAGACCCGGAATGCGCTGCTCGGTGGCCAGGAGTGCCTTCATGCTCAGGTTAGGTTTTTGTGCCTGCCAGAGGCGCTCCCAATAGTCACTGTTGAAAGCATCGGAGAAGGGAGTGGGCTTCTCCTGCGCCACGATGTAGTAGGGGTTGTCATTGGTGTTTGGTGCATACACCCAGATGCCACCGTACATTTGAATAGACACCTGCAAGGCACGTCCGCTGGCCAGTACCAGCTTCAGTTGATGCTTAGCAGGAAACTCTTCATCATGCTCGTACAGGCGCAGGCGCGCGCCGTCGCCGACGAGGACGTTAACTCCAGTCAGCTGCAGTTCCACCAAACCGCCCCAGGGCACGCAATCTAAAACCGTGCCGCCTTGGAGCATGTCTGGATACTGATGAGGATCTCCGGAATAGAAGGCCAGCTTATGGGGATGGGCGGCCGCCTCACAGTGTACCACCTGGTCCCCGGTTACGGTCTGGCGCAGTTGTTCGGCATACACATACGCTTCCGGCAGTTCGATCATGGTTGTGCCTCCTTCAGGGCAGAGGGATCAAAGTCACTGCAATAGTTCCCTGCCTTGCCCACGAAATCCTGGCAGGGCCGGCAGAACTCTCTGAAAACTTACCGCTCAAAGGGATTCGAAACTTGTCCGGAAGCCAGTTCCTGCCGGTCGTGTCGTTCTTCCCAGTGAATCAGCACAGTCATAATAATCCGCAGGCCGATGATCAAGCCGGTAATGGAAAAATCCTCAAGGCTGCGCAGGGCTACTGTTTTCAGAATCTCCGCCGCAAGGTAGAACTCCAGTGCAAGTTTGAGACTCTGGGCTAAGGCAAGCCGGACCTTTACTGGGTTCGGCTGATGCGGACGCAAGAGCAGTCGCAGCCCAGCCAAGGCTCCCACAAGCACAATCATGCCGCCAGCCAACTCGAGAAATACCACGGCTGTGCGAGAACCGGTCAATAAGACGCCTTCCAGCAGTTCAATTACGGCACTCATTGGCTGCACCCTCCTTGTGTCGTTCCATCTTGCTTAGAGTATTCTGCAGCCGCAGCCAAACACCTGTCGGCGGGCCAATACCCGGCAGGACGTGGAAAAAGGACAATGCAGTGCAGCCGGCGAAAGATGATAAGCAGGCTCCTACCGAGGAGCCACAGCTTTGCCACGAAGGACCGCAGCGTGTTCTTGGTTGCGATCGACGAAATGGGGCCATGCCGATGGGGCAGATCATTGATGTTGGGCTGCTGTTTGCTCTCGGACTCATAGGTTGGCTGATATTTCGAGCTCTGCGTGTTCCGATTCCGGCTCTGATCGGAACGCTGGTTGTGGTGGGTGGCCTGCGCATGGCCGGAGTGGCTCTGCCACAGCTTCCCAGCGGGCTGGAAAGCGCTATCCAAATCCTCTTGGGCCTTTACGTCGGCAGTATGATCACCAAAGACACACTAGAGAAGATGCAGCAGTTGCTGCTGCCTTCCAGCATTACCATGGCATGGGTCCTTGGCCTGGCGTTTTTGGGCGGTTGGCTTCTGAGGTTGATTACACACTTAGATATCCTTACCGGCGTCTTGGCCTCTAGTACCGGTGGCCTGCCGGAGATGACAGTTATTGCGCTGTCCACCAATGCTGATGTGAATATCGTCGTCTTCCTCCAGCTGCTGCGAACCATAACCGTGTTGTTGTTTTTCCCAGTGGTCCTGCGTCGCTTTGCCGAGGATCGACGAACCATAAAAGAGACTGTGGACGTCTTAAAGGAAAAGGTAACATCAAACCATTGGGAAGCCGACCGCCCATCACAACCTTGGCCGTTCATCGTGCTGGCGGCCGTATTGGGAGGAACACTATTCTTGATGTTGGGAGTTCCGGCTGGTGGCATGGTTGGCGCTATTATGGCGGTGGTCATTGCTACCATGCTGGGATACCATGTAACCTTCCAAGGGCAGGGTTTTCTCAACGTCTTGTTGGTGGGAGTCGGTCTTTTGGCTGCGGACTCCATCAGTCCTGAGGTGCGGACCACTGTCGTTTCTACTGCGCTTCTTGGGCCTGTCTTGTTGTCTCTCTCCTTGACCTTCGCTAGTTCTTTTTTGCTGGCGTTGGTACTGCACAAAATATCCAGCTGGGACTATCCCACATGCTTTATGGCCGCAGCCCCCGCCGGGCTGACGGTCATGACTGCCCTCGCGCTGCAGTACAACAAGGATCCCATGCCCATCTTTGTTCTACATATGGCACGTGTTCTGATCTTGAAGACCGGTGTGCCGTTGATCCTGGCGTTCTTCATCTAGCAGCCCTGTTGCATAGAGACCAACACGTGGTTTACGACCGAGTTCGAAACGCCGTTTATCAGGCGTTTCTCCGAGGAGGCCTGTAAATGCTGGGCGTGGAAACACGTCTAGGCAACAGGCCTGCTAGAACCGTGTTGACAAAGTACCCTGGCGAGCTGTTAACAAAAGACGCGAAATCGCTTTAGCCGCGATTTCACCGAGGCGTTCGGCCTGTGTTCGCTCGGGTTTCCGGGAAACGCAACCGGTTCCCAAGGCGACGGCAAGACGGTCAGCTGAAACCGCCCAGGGTCGAAAACTTGTAACTGGGGCTTTTGTCCTTCAAATACTGCCGATCTGCCTGCAATGCTGTCGATCTATGAAACAAGCAGCAGTTGGCGACGGCGTTGTTGTGATCTTGGAAGAATGGAGTTGGAAGGTGTGACGTTTCGCTGGAAGCGTGTTTGGGCCCTGTGCCGTAAAGATTTTTTGGAGAGCCTTCGCAATCGCACAATTCTTATTACGCTGCTGCTGCCATTGGCCGCATCGCTGCTATTCGCGGCGCTAGATTCGGCCCAGGTACCGCAGGACTTTCATATTGGCGTATTGGAAACCGGTGACGGCTTCCAGCGGTTCATTGAGCGCAACATTGCCAACTTCACCGTTCAAGCTGTGTCAAGCACACAAGAGGGACGTTCTCTGGTGGCCGAGGGCGCTGTGGACGCGGTGGTGGCTGTGCAGGGTTCCGATGATTTTTTGGTGTTCATTGATTCCTCCCGACCCGTCCAGTATTATGCACTGACTGAAAATATTCGACTGTTGGTGGAACTGTATCTAGGAGCCATGCCCCAGTATTTTCTCGAGTTTGTACCTCTGCAGGAGCCGACCATCAGCCAGTCACTGCTGCCCGTTTGGATGACACTAACTCTGACCATGATCGGGGTCATGGTGTTGTCGGGCATTTTCGCTGAGGAAAAGGATACCAAAACCTTGGATGCTCTGTTGATGACGCCCATGCACCGCTGGGAGATACTGTGGGGTAAAGGACTGTTCGGTGTCCTGCTGTCCTTGGCCACGCTTTTTTTCATGGCTTTGCTCAACGGAGTATTGGCTCTGCCCCTGCATGTGGTCCTGTTGACCCTGGTGGTGAGTTTGTTAGGAGCGGTTTCGTTCAGTGCTTTGGGGATTCTCATTGGTACCGCAGCGGAAAGCCAGTCGGCAGCCCGTTCCATCGGAACGGTGGTCTATCTGCCGCTCTTGTTTCCCACCTTGATCTATGATTTGTCGCCCTTGACCCAACGATTGGCTTCCATGGTGCCGACGTACTATGTCTTTCGCGCCCTGGAGAAACTTTTCTATTATGCAGCCGGCTTTGGCGATATTATGGATGAACTGCTGTTTTTACTGATTTCTGCGGCAGTGCTTTTGCTGCTGACTTACTACGTGTTTAAGAGGATGATGTTCCGTGCTTAGTTATCCGTACAAGCATTTTCTGCTGGTCTTGCTCCTGTGCATAGGTGTTGGTTCACCGGCCTCAGCTTCGTTGGATGAGGATTATCTGCGGGAGAACGCTGCACTGTGGGCCGAGGCCATCTATGCGTTGTATGCCGCCGAGGAGTTTGCTGCCGTCTACAGCCACATGGCTCCAGAGATTCAAAAAATGGTGACCGAAGAGGTGTATGTGCAGCACCAAGAAAATCACTTTCGGCGTCATCGTCTGCGCATCAGCGACGTAACAGCGCAAAAGGTCATTCCAGACCCTAAGCTTCCGCCAACCCTGCAGGAACCATTGGCTGCAGGGGATTATGACGGTGTGGTTAGTGTAAGCATGGAGTATGCAGCCAGCTTTCTTGTCCTGGGCCTTCGTCACACCGAGACCTTGAACAAAGACGTTTTCTTTGCTTGGAAGCGGAGAGACGGTGACAGTGTGCGCTGGTATCTGCTGTGGGACCCCAGTTCCCTGGAGGAGGATGCCCCTGATGGTGAGGGATAAAGGGCCGGCTATTGTTGTCCGGGACCTTCATAAATCCTACGGTAGGCAGAAGGTGCTGCATGGGCTGGACTTTTCTATTCAGCAGGGCGAAGTGTTTGGATTTCTCGGGCCCAATGGAGCAGGAAAGACTACCACTATCCGGATTTTGCTGGGTCTGACGCAGGCTACGGCTGGGAACTGCGAACTGCTGGGACAGGATTTGGAAACCCATCGCAATGAGCTGCTGACCAAGATCGGGGTTGTCTTTGAACACTCTAACATCTACGAACGCCTGTCCGGACGGCAGAACCTGCAGTTTTTCGCCGACCTCTACAACATCCAAGGCGCGCGGGTGACAGAGCTTCTGCAGCAGTTCCAGTTGGAAGATGCCGCCAATAAGCAGGTGCGGCACTATTCCAAGGGTATGCGTCAGCGGCTGTTGTTGGCCCGGGCGCTGCTGCACGATCCAGAGCTGCTGATCATGGATGAACCCACCAGTGGGCTCGATCCCACATCACAGGCCTGGATCCGCGATACCATTGTCCAAATGAGCAGCCAAGGCCGGACCGTCTTTCTCAGCACGCATTCTCTGGAAGAAGCAGATCAAATCTGTCAGCGCGTCGCTGTTCTCTACGACGGCCGGTTGGCTGCCGTGGAACGACCATCGATTCTCAAGGAGTACTTCGGACAGCCGACACTTTTGGTAACGGTGCGAACGCAGAAGCACGCTGAGATAGCGGCGTGGTGTCATGACCATGGCTGTTCATTGAGCAGTGACGAGCAGAATCGGGCTCTGGTGGGCCTGGCCATGGCTGACGCACGGTGGGGATGGTTGGTGGATGAACTGCAGAATTTTGGTGAGATCAGTTCTATTCATTCCCAGGAAGCCTCTCTGCAGCAGGTCTACCAAGCATTGACCACGGTAAAAGAAGGGGTTTCGCCAACAACAGCGAAGTAATATGTATAACTCACAGGGGAGGTGGTACGAATATGCTTCAATTAATTGGTGCCGTCGTTATTATCTGGGCTGTAATCTATTACTTGAACCGCATGGCTCCGTAAAACGTCCTGAGAGTAGCATAGTATTTGGAATCACGTGGGCTCGGCCTCCAACAGGAAGTGTCGGCCCATTTTGTGTGTGGTGACCGAACTTTTTTAAAATGGAGCTAAACCGACGTTTGGCAGCAGGAAGCGTTGCTGTGATGTCGAATTAGCAATACGGCTGCTTTTTAGGAGTGGCTATCAACATATTATGGGAGGCTGTACATATGCCAGAGTTGAAGGGTACACAGACGGAAAAAAATCTTTGGGCGGCATTTGCCGGCGAATCTCAAGCTCGCATGAAGTATGACTATTTTGCGGCGAAAGCCAAGGCCGATGGCTACGTCCAGATTCAGCAGATCTTCGCCGAAACTGCGCTCAATGAAAAGGAACACGCCAAGCGCTTTGCCAAGTTCTTGGGTGTTATCCAAGATACGGCTGCGAACTTGGAAGCGGCCGCTGCCGGTGAGCACTACGAGTGGACGGAGATGTACAAGGAATTTGAGGCTACGGCCCGTCAGGAAGGCTTCAATGAGATCGCCGATGTGTTCCGGGAAATTGGTGAAGTCGAGGAAGAGCACGAAGACCGTTATCTGAAACTGCTGGCTCGGGTCAAAGATGGCACCGTCTTCAAGCGGGAGAAGCCGGTCAAGTGGCACTGCCTCAACTGCGGCTATGTGCATGAGGGTACAGATGCTCCCAAAGAATGTCCAGCGTGCGCCCATCCCCAGAGCTTCTTTCAAGTTCTACCGGAAAACTACTAAAACACGAAGCCGGGTCTATTGGGACGCGGTAGGTAGTGATATCAAACAGCGGCTGACTGTCCAACGCAGAGGGCAGCGGTCGCTGTTCTTTTTTCGGTGTTCGCTATCAAAAACGGCAGACCATAAAAAGTCGCAATTCATCAAATACTGCGAATTTCTGTGCGTGCCCGTAGATGTTCAGTGAACCCGCTTCATGAAGGATAGCGGTACCGAAACATCTTCAACTTTTTTTCGAAATCAAGCAGGCGACGAAAAATATCTGTCGAATAGGACATGTATGAACCTACAC
>PWMW01000249.1 GCA_003559095.1 Clostridiales bacterium
AACGGCCGGTGAATGTGGCAGCCGAACAAATGTCCAACAGCCATGTGAGCATTACGTGGGAGGTTCCGGAGGATCAGGTGCCGGGAGCCATGGGGTATGCAGTGTATCGAAAAATGGCGCCGCCTGATGATCAACGTTATGTGATGGAACTGCTTGATTATGGCATCATGGACGGCAGTTATGATGACATCGATGCATCGGAAGAGGAGTATAGGTTCATTGGGTTTGGTTCCAGACATGGGTTGACCTACACGTACTGGGTGCAGACACACTATGAATGGGACGGCCAGTACTTGACAAGTCGTCTGAGTGATCCGATCACCATAACCCTCGGTCATTTCGATGACGCAGCCAATGTAGGTGTTCCACCGCCAGCAGGGGATGGTTCCGGCTCAAGTGATCCTCCAGATGATGATGATGATTCTAGCGGTACTACACCAGGTGATGATACAGGTATTGTCGTTGGGCAAACGGTAGATGTGAACAGTATCCAGGACTTTGCGGATGCGCTGGTGGATCCTGAAATTACCGTGATCCGATTGATCGATAGCATTGGCTCAGCAGGCAGTAGGCCAGAAGTCTTCATTCGGCGTTCAGTTCATGTGGATTTTTCCACCCACACGCTCTTCGCTGACCTCAGGGTATCCCTGAGCGAGGGGGAGGTTGTACGATTAAAGGGCGACGCTGCGGAACCGGAGTACCATATTGACGGTGTTTTGAGTGTTGCGGTGGGTAGTGCGGTCGAGCGGGAGACCCTCCGTGTCTCCACAGAAACACAGGTTCGGTAGCGGCAAGCAGTGGGCAGCTTGCCGGAGTCAAGCCATGGGGCGGTCTGAAGAGGCTAGTCCATGTCGATGTCAAGGTTGAAACTGGGTGTGCGGCCAAGAGGCGCCGGAAGATGGCTGCTGACAGGTGGCGTACTGGTGAATGAGCCAGCCATATGATAGCGGTGAATCATCAGAGAAGAAAAGAACCGGGACCTCGGATTTGCCCGAGCGCCCGGTTCTTTTGCTCTCTATGGGTGAAATATGACGTCGAAGCAGCTGAAATCGTCAAGATTACGATCGAATGTTCTTCAATCCAAAATTTGGAAGTTAGGCGCACGTGTAACTCTATGCAACAGGCCTGCTAGAAGGCTAGTTGAATACCACCACCGACCCATGTGGACGAGAGCCCCCATTGAGCGTGGGAGTTGTTGTTGTACACAAAGGTTCCTTGAACGGAGAGGGCAGCCAGTAGACGATAGCTAATGCGTCCTCTGACACGAAGAAGATTGGTCGATTCGGTATCCGTCCCTGCGGGGCCTCCTGTGGCCCAAGGGCTATAAGCGACTTCTCCCCACAGTGATAAGCGTTCAGCTGGGCGGCCATCCACAGACAGTTTGGCATACGGGCCGTATGAAGTGATGTTTTGGCCGCCGCCTTCCGAGCCTGAACCATCGCGATACTGGTGAGCCCAATAGATGAGTCCGACTCCGACAGACGCATCGAAGTCCGTCTCTTCATCGACCAGGTAAGAAACACCAAATTGCATAATCTGCTGTGTGAAACTTTCAAAGGGGGCAAGCGGAGCTCCATTGACACTGAGCGCCGTGGATATCTGGCCACCGGCTTCGACGTGCCATCCGGGGAAGACCTGGCCACGAGCGTCTCCAATCACCGAGACTCCAGTGTGCCTCACAGATCCTTGGGACCAACCGTAGAGCAGTCCGGCCGTGAACTCCAGTGCAGAGGCATGACCCGTCGTTGGCAGCGATAACACGATAGCGAGCAACAGAATAAGGCAGATACGTTTATACATAGTTATGTAAACATCCTTTCAAAGACAAGTGTAGTCCCCCAATTATGCAAAACTAGCCATCAAACTGGTTCGCAAGACCGGCCTTCAACCTCCTCTCAGCACAAATCCGTGGAATGGACACCATTTGCCAGAACCTTCAGGAATAACTTGCGCCGGCTGACGAAGGATGCCAGCACGGGGGGAAACATGAAGGCGTCCGCCGAATAAGGATGTCTTTCCTACTATCGGCTCAAGTTGGTTCACTCTTAACCTTGGATAGAACGTTTCATCCAGGTTGGCGGGACAAAAAGAAAAAGCTCCAAATCCTGATGGAGCCTCATCTATCACAGACACAGACGTGTTTCCACGCGCAATGCTTTCGGGTCTCCTAGCAGGTCTGTTAGGCCTTCGAGACAGATAGTTCTGAGCTTCCATTGGAGTGTTCAAGCCGCTGCTGCCCGGGCGTGACTGCAGTATTCCTAACCGCTGCGGGTGGGACGGCATGCAAGTCGTCGTCTTCTGACTCCGTTCGATCCTCAGCAGTCTTTTCGGCCCTGGCCGCAGAGATCTTCTGGGCCGCTTGGGCTGCTACGCGCAGATCCGTAGATGACGGGTTGGCCGGTGCCAAGGCCATTCGGCGCTGTTGCTGAGCCAGTTCCAACTTCTCGTCAGGGGATTGGGCTGGCGGCAGCCGAAAGTTCACTTCGCCTTCGGTTACATACATCCGCCCATCGGGGCCCCTCTCCATGCGGTACGTGGGTCCTGATACGGGAATGCGCCCAGAAGCAGCGATATGTGCCTGCTCATGTTGACGAACTTCCTGATCTCGCCGCTGCATTTGCATCACTTCCCGGCGTTCTTGGACATCCAGTTTTTGATCCCCGGAACGAAGAGGGCAGTCATCGTCTTTGGCACATTCTCGGCCCGCCGCTGACAGAGAGACCGTATCGCCATCCTGGTTCTGCTGAACCGTGGAATCCTGGTCACTCCAACCAGGGAGGCCAAAACCGGGCCGCTCATCAGGGTAAGGCTCAGGAACGGCCTGTGCCAGCGGCGGACGATTCGCGAGGGTACTCACGGCGGGCTGTCCAATGGGTTCGCTATTGTTCAACTTCGTTAGCATCGTCGTCACCTACCTGCTCGGAGTCGTATAAATACATTCGCCCTTGTGGGGGGGAAATCCTCCGCAGAACCTGTTTTTGTGTGGCACAGAGCAGCATGCCAGCCAGGAAAGAAGACTGCTTCATACCAGTTTTGCCAAATCGCTCAAGCCCACCGTCGCATCTGCCGATACATGAAACAGAACCTAAGCGCGTCACCGTCATTGATCGAACGAAACCTGAACAAGGGATCTCGGTTGTCCATGGGCCCGCAGGCACTGGCCCGTCAAGTCCATCCACGGAGGGATGCTTGGCAGAACTGAGATTCATTGTTAGGTCTATCTCATGAAAGCACAAACCAAGGAGGGACCAACCATGGTACGAGGAGTCGGCCAGCACAGTTTGACGCCAAAGCAGGAGGAACTCAAAACTCGCCCCCGCCAGGGCCAGAGCAGCGGGACGGAGGACAAGCACAAACAACCGCAGGTAGCAGAGTCTTCCCAGTCGGACGTGTACATCAAGGTCGAAAAGTCTGAAACAAGCATTACCTATGGCCGGCCACAGGGGACAGATGCCAAGGCTATTCAACAACTTAAGGATGACAGTGAGCAAGCGTTCCAGCAACTCAAAGAAATTGTTCGCCAGCTGTTGGAACGCCAGGGACTTCGGTTCCTCGATATCCTTGGCACAGAAGACACGGACCCAGTTGAAGTAGAAGTGGATGAGTTGGCCATGCAGGAAGCACAAGCGCTGATTGACGAAGGCGGACCTTGGAGTCCGGAGGCCGTCAGTGATCGGATCGTAGAAATGGCCATAGCCTTTGCAGGCGAGGACGGAAGCCGGATGGGACTCATGCGCAGTGCTATTGCCTCAGGATTCAAAGCCGCGGAGGGCCTATTCGGAGGACAGCTTCCGGATATCTCGTATACCACGTATGCATTGATTGAGGAAAA
>PWMW01000400.1 GCA_003559095.1 Clostridiales bacterium
CGAAGGGGCAGCTGCGCCTTTGCATCAGGTGCCCAGAGACCTTTGGGGTGGACACTGCGGCCACTGCATTTCGGCGCATGTAGACAGCGCAGCTTGGGCCTCAGCAGCCGTTGATCGGCTGCGAACTATAGATCAGCGGTTTTTGGCCTAGATGACCGAGGTCACAAGAAGCCTATGAGAGGGCAAAATGCTCAGGAGCATGCTGGTCGTTCAGTTAAGAGCCGGCAAGGCGTTGAAAACCGGCGAACTCAATAATATGTACCGATACTTGGAGGCTCAGAGCGGTTTTGTAAGCCATGCGGCGTTTGCCTTACCGTCGAGAGTGTGGTATAAACGAAGTGTACAGCTCAGTTAGGCAAGCAATCACGAGACCTAGATTCAACTTAAGGATATCACAATAGGAGGCGAATCGTTTTGTTGATCAAACTGCTAGGGATAGGACTTGCCACCTTGCTTTTGGCGGGCTGCTTAGGCGGTGCAGGAACATCCACCACAGGAACGTTGGCATTGCACTTAGGTGATTCTGGTGCTGGGCAGGGTGAAATCAACTCGCTGGCTCTGCAGGCACTGGAGGACAGTGATCTTGAGCTAGACGAAGTTGATGAACTTTGGATTACATTCGAGAGCATTCAGGTGAAGCCTGAGAATGGCGGCTGGGACACGGTATACACCGCGGAAAATGACGGTAAGAGCGTCGACGTGATGGATCTGCGTGGTCAGTCCTTGCTCTTGGGTGAGGGTCAGGTCCCACCTGGCACATACACCCATGTGCGCGTGACAACTAGCAGTGCAGAAGATGCCCATCGGGTAGTATTGGCCGCTAGACCTAATGATCCCGAACCGCTGAAGATCCCAAGCAACGAACTTAAGTTCCAAAATGTGAACATCTTCGTTCCGGGAAACGGCGTAACGCAGCTGTTCTTAGACGTCAATCCCCACTATTTGATCCTCCGGGGTCAATCGGGCAAAGGCTATAACCTCAACCCAGTGCAAGCCATACGTTTGCTGCCGATGTCAGAGCTTGGTATTGTTACTTTGAACTGGGAGCTTCCTTGGACTGAGGGCGAATCGTATTCGCTCTCGCTGGCTGTATTTGCAGGCGAGCCCAAAGACGAAGACGACCCTTTCTTGACGTTGGACTTGGAAGAAAACGCAACGACCGTCACACTCTCGGGTATGAGCCCTGGAAATTACACGTTTGTTTTGACTGCACCAGACCATGACGACTCTTGGAAGTTGTACGGAACCAAAACAGTAGAGGCCGATGGCGACCACAAATTGATCCTTGACTCGCCTAACTCCAGTGATTCCGACGAGCAGTAGAGTCCACACTGAACCGCCCATCTGATACCTTACAACAAACCGCGAGGAAGCCAAAAAGGCTCCTCGCGGTTTGTTGTTCTCCTTACAGCATTTGGTTGCACTGCCAGCCCGATACTCCCCTTGGCGAACACGCATCATCGCACCTTTACTTGATCCCTGAGACACAGCCATCATCGCAACGGCCAGCCGCAGCCTGCGGCTCGGGGACACGCGTCCCGAGTCGTGCGACGATCGTCACTGCGACAGGGTGAAGGTGCGGGAATCCCATAACCTTGTATGTTCAAGGCTTAACCCGGCACATAAATCCTCTGCCTTGCAGAGCTTTCACTGCCTGTACAGCCGCACCCTCTTTGGAAAAACCCAGGCGCAGCGTTCCGCCCTCACCTTCCCGCACCCGCAGAATCTCAATATCATCGATATTTACCGCCCGCTCGCCTAGGATGGCGGCGACGCGGCCGATCATGCCCGGTTGATCGGGAATGGTCACAATGACCTCCTCCAACAGCGGCCAATAGCCCTTGAGCTTCGCTGGCACCTGGGACCGCAGCTCTTTGGCCTCCTGCAGCGAACCACAGAACTCGGCCTCGTTGGCTGCAGCCAACTGCTCCTTGTATCCCGCCACGCAGTCCTGGACAATCTGCAAGACCTCCAGAATATGCTGACGATTACTGAAACAGATATCCCGCCACAAGGATGGGCTGCCTCCTGCAATACGCGTCGTATCCCGAAAACCTCCGGCGGCCAACCCCAGCAGCTGGGGATGATCCTTTTGAACCACGGCAGCGGCATTGACCAAGGCCGCAGCCACCAAGTGTGGTACATGGCTGACAGCGGCCACCATGGCATCGTGATCATTGGGATCCACCAAGTGGCACTTAGCGCCGAGGCCCTGCACAAAGCTCTGCATCAATGAAAGCACCTGGGGATCTGTGTGTTCCGTCGGAGTCAGCAGATACACCGCATTCTCGAACAAATACGGGTCCGCGCCGCGCACGCCTCCCACTTCCGACCCCGCCATGGGATGACCACCCAAAAAGCGGGACCGCCGATGATCAAGGATCGCCTCTGCCCGTTCCACGAACTGACTCTTGGTACTGCCCACATCGGTCACAATAACCTCGGATGGCAGCTTGTGGGCAATGGCCTCAAGGATCTGTTCATTGGCAAAGATGGGAGCCGCCAAGATGACTAGGTCGTAATCTCCCTCAAGGTCGTCGAACTCCGTGTATCCCTCATCGATGGCCTCCAGCTCCAAAGCCAAGTTGAGGTTCTCCCCATCAATGTCCACGCCGGCCACGCGCTTCACAAGGCCGCGGCGTTTCATGGCCATGGCCAGGGAACCGCCCAAGAGACCTACCCCGATGATCACCACACGTTCAAACAGCACGCTGCCTTCCTTCGATGCACCCATCTGCACCATCCTCCCTCGAACACCGAAATCTGAAAGTGTATCCCATGTACCTGGTGCATGGCAAATTTTTCCACATACCAGGTACATGGAAGATTCTGGGACTCCCCAAAACCCGTTAGAACTTCCCGGAACATCCTGCAGCACCTTAAGAACTCTCCAGAAACGCCTTATGGCTCTGGCACTGACCCCGAGACCGACCTTCAGATCGCCGCTCCGCAGCCACTTCACTGACGAGCATCTCCCAAGGCGTCTTGGCCCGGGCTGCCTCCTGCCGTGCCGGCCATGCCCGACCAAAACCGCCCACAGAGACTTCCATGGTTTTTAAGCTTTGCGTCCTTCTCATGAATCTGATTCTTCGCTGCCGCCTCCGGCGAACCCTGCCAAGCAAGTTCGCCTCCGCTCATTGGTCGCGGCTCAGTCGCCGACCCAGAGGGCGCTGCCTGCCCACTGCCAAACACCACTGGCTGCCCAGCGACGGCCCGCGCGCCCACCGGCGCAGCACAGGTCTTTCAATCTTCGTTCCCAGGCAGCGGCTCCACACCCTGCCGCAACTGCCGGACAAAGTCCCGCACCCGTTCCACGCTATCACCGGCGGCCAAGCCCGCTTCCACCTGCCGCACAATGGCGCTGCCCACGATGAACCCATCCGCTGCCGACCATAACGTTCGGATCTGTTCCGATCCCGCAATACCGAAGCCCAAAGCCGCTGGAACATCGGTGTATTTGCGCACAGCGTCTGTGACCTCCCGGACCTGTTCGCCCAGGGTTTCCCGCACTCCAGTGACACCTAAGGACGACACACAATACACAAAGCCGCCTGCACCTTCCACCAGTTTCGGGACCCGCGGCCCCGAAGTAGGTGCCACCAAGGGGATCAGATCCAGTTCCAGTTCTTCCTCGGCCACCAGCCGCCGCAGTTGGCTGCGCTCCTCCAGTGGCAGATCGGGTATGATCAAGCCGTCCAGCCCCACATCGGCGCAGTCCCGCAGAAACGCCTCCTCACCATAGCGGTAGACCATGGCATAATAGACAAGAAACACCAAGGGCACCTGTGTTCGCTGCCGC
>PWMW01000292.1 GCA_003559095.1 Clostridiales bacterium
GAGCGGTCCGCATCCAAAAAAGAAAATCGATCATGGTACGAAAACAGGAACATCCGAAGTTGCTTAAGGGTGACGGCATCAAATGCGCGAATGTATTTACCATCTCTGACAACGATTTTGCTGTAAAATAAGTTTAGTAGGTGTAATTCAAATTCACCACATTTCCTTCACCATATACTCCCTCCTGGCAATGCTTCGTGTTGAACACTTAACAAAAACGTATCAAAGCGGCGGGCGTCCCCTCACCGTTCTCGAAAATGTGAGCTTCGGGATCGAGCCCGGCACCACCTGTGCGATCATCGGGTCGTCGGGCAGTGGCAAAACGACGCTCCTGGGACTTGCGGCCGGACTGGATCGTGCCACATCCGGGGAGGTTTACCTGAAGAATCACGCCCTCCATCAGCTGGACGAGGACGATCTGGCTGTCATCCGGAACCGGCATATCGGGTTCATCTTCCAGTCCTTTCAGCTGATACCAACCCTCACGGCGCTGGAAAATGTGATGGTACCGGTTGAGTTGCGCGGAGTGTCCTACGATTATGTTGCCGGCGAAGCCCAACGGCTGTTGTCGGAAGTGGGGCTGGAGGGACGGATAGACCATTATCCCTCCCAGCTTTCCGGAGGGGAGCAGCAGCGCGTAGCCATAGCCCGCGCCTTCATCCACAAACCCGACATTCTATTTGCCGATGAACCCACGGGAAACCTGGATTCCGAGACCGGTGAGCAGATAGAGGATATCCTTTTTGATCTCAATAAAAAGCTGGGAACGACTCTGGTGATCGTGACCCATGATCCCGATCTGGCCGCACGATGCGACCGTGTGATACGGTTGAAGCGCGGCGTGATCGCATCCGACAGTGCTTCAGGTGTCGATTCCGAAAATGAAAAAGTTGTCAACGGTGTGGCACCATGAACCGGATCCTGCCCGACATTTTCAGCACGAAAACCGCGTGGCGGGATGCCCGCTCGCAGCTGCACAGCCTGGTGCTGTATTGCGGCGGTATCGTGGCCGGTGTGGCTGCGCTGGTGGCAATCCTTTCGTTTCGCAGTGATGTGCTCCTCACGGTGGATGACCAGGCGAAGGAGCTGCTCGGAGCGGATATCGAGATCAGTAAAAATGAACCCTACAATCCCGAATTGATTGCCCTGATTGATTCCATCGGGGGGGAACAGGCCCGTTCGATTGCGTTCTCATCCATGGTTCTGTACACGGACGAGACCCGGCTTTCCCAGATCAGGGCCATTGATGGTGGATTTCCATTTTACGGTGAGATAAAAACCGTGCCCGAGGAAGCGGCCCGGCAGTATCAGTCCGACCGCTCGGCCCTGGTGGACCGTCCCGTCATGAACCAGCTCGGATTGCAGGTCGGGGACTCTATCCGCGTCGGGTCCGAGTGGCTTCGGATTTCGGGGGAGATCCTGGAAGTGCCGGGGGAATCGGCGGCCTTTTCGCTGATCGGTCCGCGCGTGATCGTCCCGCTGGAGGTGGTGGAAGGCACCAATCTTCTGGATCGGGGCAGCAGGGTGCAGTACCAAACCTGGATCCGGTTCGATGAAACGTCCGCTGCATGGGCCCGGGATCAAGGCCTCATGCTGGACGAAGCCGGGATCGAGGCCATTGCCGACCGGATACGTGGAATTTTCGCTGATCTCCGCATCGATGTCGCAACCGTGGCATCACGCAAAGCCGAATTCGCCCAGGTCGTAGATTTGATGACCAGGTTTCTTGGAATGGTTGGCTTCATTGCCCTGATGCTGGGCGCCCTCGGGGTGGCCAGTGCCGTATATGTGTACATCAAGCGGAAAAGTGCGGTGGTGGCTACGCTTCGATGTCTCGGGGCCTCTTCCAGGCAGACCGTGCATATCTTCGGGCTTCAGGTAGCCGGACTCGGGCTGGCGGGCGCCGTCATCGGTTCCCTTTTTGGCCTGCTGGTGCAGCGATTTCTGCCCGTGCTTTTTGCGGACTTCCTGCCGTTTGAGTTGATCCAGCAGATATCGGTCCCCGCGCTGCTTCTTGGATTCCTGACCGGTGTGGCGATCAGCTTTGCACTGGCCTTGCTGCCCCTGATGAGCATCAACAACATCCCGCCGTTGCTGACCATACGGGCCATGGATTTCTCGCCGTTGGCGCATGTGCAGAAACGGGTAAAAATAGCAGTCGGCGCCGGCATCATCATCCTGCTGACACTGATTCTCGCATTGCTGCTGGAGAACATTGCAGTGGCGGCCATCTTCATTGCAGCACTGATCGCATCCATCCTGATCCTGCTGGCCACATCCATGCTGCTGATCCGGCTGGCCCGCGCGCTTCGACTCACCACTTTTTCATACATTTGGCGCCAGGGCATTGCCAACATGTTCCGGCCCAACAACCAGACCGCCATACTGGTGACGACGCTCGGCATGGGGATGCTGCTGATCGGCACGATGTACCTGTCGCAGGAGATGATATTGCAGCGCATTGATCTGCAAACGGGCGATCATCAACCCAACCTGGTGTTCTACGACATCCAGCCCGACCAGTTCGACCAGGTCAGGGAAATCTCCGAGCAGGGTGGTGCGCGGATCATTGAGAGTGTTCCGATTGTCTCGATGCGGTTGTCGCATGTAAACGGACGTTCGATTCGCGAGCTGCGCGAAGATTCCGCCCGTGTTGCCAGTATCAGGGCGTTGACGTGGGAGTATCGGGTGACTTATCGCGAGGAGCTGAATGACGCCGAGACGATCCGCGAGGGGGAATGGGTCGGACGATCGGAGGG
Organism: Clostridiales bacterium; assembly: GCA_003559095.1. GTDB lineage: Bacteria > Bacillota > Limnochordia > Darwinibacteriales > B1SED10-159 > SLOZ01. The sequence goes on from PWMW01000292.1 coordinate 2,760, forward strand.
CATCGGTTCAGGCGTCACTGTGCCGGTCTCGCTGGATTATCGTCTGGCGGATGATCTGGGCGTGGGACTCGATGACCGGCTCACGTTCGATGTGCAGGGTGTACCGGTCGAGACGCGCCTGGCTTCCATCCGCGAAGTCGATTTCCAGCGGCCGCAACCCAATTTCTTTCTGCTGTTCCCGGCCGGGGTGCTCGAACCCGCGCCGCAGTTTTTTGCCATGACGCTCCGGGTTCCCGACAGCGAATCCACCGCGCGCATCCAGCAGGAGGTCGTCCGCGCCCATCCCAACGTTTCCGCCATTGACGTGGGACTGGTGCTCGAAAGCGTGCAGGCGTTTCTCGACAAGGTGGCCATGGCCGTGCAGTTCATGGCATTTTTCAGTATCCTGACCGGGCTCATAGTCCTGGCAAGCGCCATCTCCATCAGCCGGTTTCAGCGCATCCGCGAATCGGTACTCCTGCGGACCATCGGCGCCTCGCGCCGGCAGATCACCGGCATCCAGTTCGTTGAGTACCTGTGGCTTGGGACCCTGGCCTGCCTGACCGGACTGCTGCTCGCCTTCGTCGCCGGCTGGCTGCTGGCCTGGTATTTCTTTGACCTGGTCTTTGTCCCGAACGTGGCGGCGCTTGTCCTGGCTTCGCTGGTCGTTATCGGACTCACCCTGGCTGTCGGACTCCTTAATTTCCGGGGAGTGTTGCGAAGCAAACCGCTTGAGGTGCTGCGGGCGGAAGGATAATCACGTATATTGCCAACTGGACAACAAACGTAAAACAGGAGGAGTATCATGGGGATCGGACCATCACAAGTCAGCTGGTTTTTTGCAGGCCTGGCCACAGCGTCACTGATAATCATAGGAATTGCAGGTTACAAGGGGGTGGATGCGGACGGCGGTTCCGGGATCGACGAGCCGCCATTCGGGATGCACGATGTGGACCGCGCCCAGCAGCTGTTCGGCCTCCGGTTCGACGAGGCGCAGCGGGATTCCATGATGGACGGGCTCCGGACCAACCATGACCTCTACGAGATCATGCGGGAGATC
>PWMW01000118.1 GCA_003559095.1 Clostridiales bacterium
AGGGTATTAAACAGTACTGCCCCAAGCAGTGCATGACCAACGGTCGCCTTTGTTACTGAGGCTCCTCCAATGAGGATTGCAGCAGATGCAAACATACCTACCTGCTCATGGCTGCCGTAGGTGCTGAAGGCACCCATATTCTGCAGAAAGATAATATGACCCCAGCCCGCCATGACCATGGACATCATTATGGCAATGACTCGCACTCGATTCACCTTGATCCCGGCCACCGAAGCTACGTGACGGTCCTGGCCCACGGCACGCATATCCTGCCCAAGCTTTGTCTTGCTGAAGAACAGGATAAAGCCGCAGAGAGCAGCAATAACGATCCATGTCAGGAAGGGAACGCGAATCCAGTTGATTTGGCTGTTGGTCTGAATCTGGACAATGCTCCACCAACCCGCATAGGCCAAAGCACCGGCCGAAACGACAAGCTTGGGAATGGCTGTGGCTTTCCCCTTGAAGACGAAACGGTAAAGAAGATATGCCACTACTATGGCGGCAATCAAACCCAGAGTAGCCCAAGGCAGCGTCGGACGCAGCAGTGTATCGCTGCCCCAAAACTGGCCGGGCCAGTCCAGGCCATACTTAAGGCCGCCCGTAAGATCCACCGTGGTGCGAATGCCAACACCGCTGCTCATGACCAAGGTACGATTCTCCATGGGGATAATGCCCCCGACAAACTGCAGAAAGATCAGTTCGTAGATGCCCTGGGCGAAAAACGCCAAAATCAGCCCAGCGATCATCTCTTGACCCTTCGTCTTGTTGAATAACGTGCCTGTCAGATACCCCAGGCCCATGGCCAGCGGTGTCACCAAGACCAAACATAGCAGGATTCCGGGCAGACCTTGGACACCCCAATGTGTAACAAAAATCAGCGCTGCCTGCCCCGCCATGGCACCTAACACAATGGAGAAGTTCAAGCCCATACCTGCCATAACCGGGATAATCAGGGACAGAACCAGAAAGGCGTTTCGTGAAATCCGCGCCACAATGTCCATCAGGAAGAGAAATGGCGACATTCCCGAAAGAATGTACCCAGCCAAGCTGAGAGCGATGAACATGATCGTGACCATATGTTTGACCAAAAAGGCCTTACCCGCTGTGGCGTAATCTTGTTTTGAAGCCGCAGTCTCGGGAGTGGTTGCTTTCATATCAATCCCCTCCTGCCTGTGTCAATGCATAAAGAATGACACCGTTTTGGATGATCTTGCGGCTGATTTCACCCATACTAGACCAGTCCGCTGTGAAAGCGTTGGCCACAGGAATCGCCACAACTTGTATGCCCAAGAACAGAACCGTTCCGACCACAACGTGGGTGATTGTAGCCCGTTTCACAGAAGCACCGCCAATCAGCACCGCTGCCACTGCCACGAAGGGCATAAACATGGGGCCTTCATAGAGCTGCATAAAGCCGTAACTTTGGGCATACACCAAAATGCCCACAGCACCGAGTACGGTGGAGAGGATCGTGCCGATGACCCGCTGGCGATTCACGTTAACGCCAGCTGCTTCAGCAAATCGCGGATTGTCACCGGCAGCATACATGGCAGTACCGGTCTTGCTGCGTAGAAACAGCCACATTAAAAAGCAGCAGAGGGCCACAAAAAGCAGCAGTCCAGTTGGTACCACCACGTCCCCAATGCGGAACGACAGAAAGTCGTTCAAGACACGCGTAATCCCGCGATTGGCTAGGGATATCTGCACCCTGACACCCCGCCCAATGGGCCATGCCATCTCCGGGCTTGTGTAGGGCAGGAAGAGCCAGGCCAATTTCATGATGGACACCAGGGAAAATCCCACGTACGTGGCGATCATCATCTCGGAGCCTTTAACCCGATTAAGAAGCCAGCCGTAACCAAAACCGGTAAGGATGGCAAAGGGCATAGATACCACAATGGCGATAAGAAACAGGGAGCCTCCACCCAGCTGGACAACACCCTCCAAGCGATACGCCATCTCCAGCGATGTTAATCCGCCCACGAGGCCGCAGAGGATTCCCAAGGAGACGCCGAAGTTGGGACCAATACCGGACACGATAGCTGGCAGCATAGCCAGAACCAACACGCCCCACATTCCAATCCGGGCCAAACTGGATGTCAGCAGTTCGGCCAAGTTCAGGCGCAGAAGAACGGCTGCAACGCATAGGAAGATAAAGAACCCGAGAATAATCAATCTGGCTAAGCCGAGGTTTTTCAGAAAGTCCTTGACGGTATTCAACATCCACCTAAGCCCCCTTTTCCGCCGGCTGTCCAGACATGAGCAGCCCAAAGTTCATATCAGAGTCATCTGGCTCAAGGATCCCGGCCACGCGACCGTCGGTGACGATGGCGATGCGATCACAGATGCTGCGCAGTTCGCCCAACTCACTGGAAGTCATGACGATGGTCATACCCAACTCTTCGTTAAGCTGCCGCAGCGTATCCAAGACGATCCGCTTGGCTCCCACATCAATGCCGCGAGTGGGTTCGCTCACCAAAAGAACCGTTGGGTTCATGGTGAGGGCCCTGGCAATACATACTTTCTGCTGGTTACCGCCACTTAACCGCCGCACCAACTGTGTGGGGCCAGTACAGCGAATGTCCAGTTCCTTGATGTTCTTCAGAGCGTGCTTGCGAATGGCCTCATTGTCCAATTGCGACAAAGGACCCCAGCGGCGGATGAACTGATTCTGGTTCTGCGCAGCACTGAAGACAATATTCAACTCAATGGAGGAGTCCAGCAAAAGGCCCACGCCGCGCCGATCTTCAGAAACATAGGCCAACCCTCGGGCCATGGATGTCTTCGGGCTGTTCAGCGGCAGCGGTTCGCCAGCCAGACGAACATCACCGGTACTGGGAAATAAGCCCATAATTCCATTGGCAATGCCAATCTTGCCCTGGCCTGCCAGACCACCAATGCCCAGTATTTCCCCTTCCCTGACGTCCAAGTCCACCCCTCGCACCCGTTCGCCGGGCATGTCCACCACGAGATTGCGCAGTTCCATGACAGTCTTGTCCGCAGCCAACGCCTTAGAACGACTGCTCATTTCACCGATGCGACTGCCTACCATCAGTTCCGCCAGCTCAAAAACATCGGTTTCTGCCTTTGCTCGCCGCTTCACCAAAGCACCGTCACGGAGCACTGTGATGTTGTCGCACACAGTGATGATCTCGTCGAGTCGATGCGTAATGAACAGAATAGCGATACCATCGGCGGCGATTTCCTTCATGGCCTGCAGGAGATGGTCGGCTTCGGATTCGGTGAGCACCGCAGTGGGCTCGTCAAAGACCAAGACCTTGAGGTTGGTCTTGTCAAGTTCCCGAGCAATCTCCGTGAACTGCATATGTCCCACAGGCAGTCCCGCCACAGTAGTATATTCCTCGATATCAATATGAAGACGGTCTAGAGCTTTGCGAGCATCTTTGTTCATAATGTCAAAATCTAAGGATTTGAGGTTCTCGCCGAATACACGGCTGACGGCATTGGGCTTGAGTACTTCCCGATTTAATTTGATGTTCTCGGTCAGCGTGAAGTTGGGCAGCAGCATGAATTCTTGGTGCACCATGCCAATGCCCAAAGCCATGGCTTCTTCCGGGCTCATGATATTCACAGGCTGGCCATCCACTTCAATGGAGCCCTCAAATCCTCCTGTGCTGTGGATGACACTCATGCCAAACAAAATGTTCATTAGGGTGGATTTGCCTGCTCCATTCTCCCCGACGATCCCATGAATTTCTCCTGGCTTGATATCCAGATCGATGCCTTTTAATACCCTTGTGCCATAATAGCTTTTACCAACATTCTTCATCGTCAGCACTGACTCAGGGGCCACAGCAATCACCTACCTCATATACAGGGTAATGGGCAGGGCCGCCTCGGGCAGCCCTGCCTCCACAACTTTTGCCGTATACCATTCCGTCAAGTCTACATGTCATACCTAAGCAGACCCAACGTCCAAACAACACGCCTCTAGCAGGCCTGTTTCACAGACGTGTTTCCACGCCCAACATTAACGGGCCTCCTCGGAGAAACACCTGACAAACGGCGTTTCGCGCTCGGTCGCAAACCACGCATGCTGCTCTATGAAACAGACATCCATGTCAGTGACCTGACACCATGAAATATGAAAATGGGAACGACCGCCCATTTTCGAGGCAGGGCTGCTAGAATACGACGTGATCTGACAGATAGAGATAGTAGTTGTCGGTGTTCGGCCATTCGGAAAGGCCTACAGCACCGCCAGCAATGCCTTCCATGATGGCCTGGAGAGCTGCCTTGTCATTCATGCTGGCAATCTCGCCGTTAATCCAATCCACAGCATAGTAGGTGCTTGCTTGGATGAACATCATGTTAACCGGCACGGGCCATGTAGCCACACGACCAGAAGCCCCCAGTTCAGCAACCTTTTCGCCAATAGCTTCCATCATCCAGGGTACATCGCCCTTTTTGTCTTCGGGCACTTCGATACCAAGAGCGGCCGGCAGCGCATGATACGGGCTGGGGCAGCACTGTACGGGGAAGAGACCGCCATGAGCGACGGATTGAGCAATCAGGGGCTCCATCATGGCACAGTTGGTGCCGAATACCGCAGTGTTCGGACCGTACTGGGCGATCTTGCGAGGTACGTCTTCGCTGATGAACATCTGTGTACCGGCAACACCGGCGTCACTGGTCGGGTCGGGAGCATCTTCGTCCACGAACAGAATTCCCAACTCCTCTGCCCGCTCCTTCATCAGACGACGGCGCTCGGCCAGCATCTCAATGGACATGTGGCGAGGGAAGGAATAGTGAACAATCACTTCTGCACCCATGGAGTGAGCATGCTCAGCGATTTGGTAACCGCGTCCCAAATCATCGGTGTTGAGAACGATATTACCTTTGGTGGCAATGATGTCGGGATCTTCCTGAGGAGCACCGAGGATAATCAGGATGTCCGGGCGAAATTCCCGTACTCTGTCAACAGCTGCTACGGCGCCGGGAACGGCCTGGACCATGATAATGGCCTTCACATCGGGATCCGCTGCCATTTCCAGCATGTTGCTGATGGTTGTTTCCTGTTCCTGCATGAAACGGTCAGGATATGTGGAGATCATAATGCGATCGGCACCGAACTCAGCCTGCATCTGCTCGGCCATCCGGAATTCCTCTTCGTTCTGGGTAACGGTTCCGGTCAAAATTCCAATCTTCCAATTGGAAGCACTAACAGCGCTGGATAATACCAGGACGAACAACAGTGACAAAATGATCCAAGAACTACGTTTCAATATGGAAACCTCCTTTTAAATTATCCCCTATGATCATCATCAACAGGCCAACCCGGCGTCAACGTCACCTCCCTGACATGATGCTGCATAATGCCCAAAGCAAGCAGTGCCTAACTGATAGCCTGTCAGAAAACCTTACCTCTCGGCTTTGTTTTTTGAACTCTATCAGTCTTGCCACTGCTCTGATAACTTCTAATTCACCGCCTGCGTGAAAATCCCTTCTAGCACAAACAAACCAGCCGAGATTTTTTGCACTTTCATTACGACTTCATCCAAAAAACATATTAGTTGCAACGGCTATTCGTGAATTGTGAATCCCTTTGCAATGAATGCCTTCTTGACATCGTCCAGAGGGATTCCGCGCATCTGTGCTCCTTTGGGCAGCGTCACAAAGCGCCCCACCGTGCGCAGCATCGCAGGAATGGCGATCTGGGCAAAACCCAACTCCTGCATAATTTCCAAAATCTCGGGATAGTCCGCCACCAACTTTGCCACAGGGTCCTTGAGATCAATCCTCTTCATGTACATCTCGCCCCCTCATGGTGCCCGCAGGCAGGATTTTCGCTGGGCCATGGTCGAATACAGTTATAGGTGCCCAACGACCGAACGTCGCTGACCGAGCTTCGGCCACGGGAAACACGCCACCCGCCCAAGAACCACTGGCCTCTGGAGGTGCATTGAGTCTATGCCCATCAAACAACTGCTGCAGCTGCTGTTCCACCGTGTTGTGGTTTTCGGTGCAGCCATTGCCATCCAAGCAGCCGTCTTGGTGATTGTCATTACTCGCTTCACCAACCTGTTTGTGCAGTTCTACGCCTCCAGCGTGCTCTTGAGCCTTGTGGTCACGCTGGCGGTTATCAACAGCACCAGCAAAGCCGGCTACAAGATTGCGTGGATCATCCTTGTCCTCTTGTTTCCCATCTTTGGCAGTATCTTTTACATACTATTCGGCGGCAGCCGCCTCAGCCGCCGCATGCGCCGCAAAATGAGCGGAATTACCGGCAAAATGGCGGTGGTACTGAGCCGGTCAGCCCCGCCGTTCCCCGCCGTATTCGCCCATGCCCCGGCCGCCGCCCAACAGTCGCGCTACATCCAAGAGTATGCCTTTTCTCCCGCCTACGACAACGGCAGAGCTACATATTTTCCGCTGGGCGAAGATAAGTTCATCGCCCTCATTAAGGCACTCAAGCAGGCAGAGCGGTACATTTTCCTTGAGTACTTTATCATTGAAGAGGGCATGGTCTGGGATTCTATCGTCGACATCCTCACCCGCAAGGCGCAAGAGGGTGTGGATGTCCGGGTTATCTACGACGATGTGGGCTGTCTTTTCACACTTCCCTACCGCTACGATCGTCACTTGGAATCCTTGGGGATCAAGTGCGCCATTTTCAACCCTTTTGTGCCCATTCTGCGATCCCGGATGAACAATCGCGATCACCGCAAAATCGCCGTCATTGACGGCATCGTGGGCTTTACCGGCGGAATTAACCTGGCTGACGAATACGTGAACGCCAAGGAGAAATACGGACACTGGAAAGATACGGCCGTGATGCTCGAAGGCGAGCCGGTTTGGAGCCTTACAGTTATGTTCCTGGCGTTGTGGGATTATCTGCGTGGTGTTGACGAAGATGTGGAACTTTTTCGGCCGGAGGCCCAGGCTCTGGCTGCTCAGTCCCCAGAAGCGGCGGGTGGCGTCATTCAGCCCTTCACAGACAATCCCCTGGACGATGAGCCGGTGGGCGAAACAGTCTACTTGAACATGATCAGCAAAGCTGAACGTTACGTTTATATTACCACACCATATTTGATCCTTGATAGCGAAATCATGACGGCCTTGAGCAATGCAGCCAAGTCCGGGATCGACGTGCGCATTATCACGCCTTACATTCCGGACAAATGGTACGTCCATGCGGTCACCCGCTCCTATTATTACACCTTGCTCACAGCTGGGGTGAGGATCTATGAGTACACACCGGGATTTATGCACTCTAAGACCTTCGTGGTGGACGGCCTCTATGGGTTCGTGGGCACGATCAACCTCGACTACCGCAGCCTCTACCTGCATTTTGAATGCGGAACCTGGCTCTATGACACCCCGGCTATTGGGGATATCCAAAATGACTTTTTGCAGACTTTAGCCCAGTGCCAGGCAGTTCATATTCCGCAAATCCTGACCCTGCCATGGTATCGCAAGGCTGGTCGGAACATTCTGCGCGTCTTTGCTCCTCTCATGTAAGGACAGACGCTGGAGCCCGGGACGACGGCAGGATTCGGCCCATTGCCTCCGAAAGCCTATATCAAGCACAATTATCCGCTGATCAACAACGATATTGCAGCCCTGCCTCGAAAATGGGCCGTCGTTCCCATTTTCATATTTTATGGTCTCAGGTCACTGACATGGGTGTCTGTTGCATAGAGAGCAATACGTGGTTTACGACCGAGTGCGAAACGCCAGTTATCAGGCGTTTCTCCGAGGAAGCCCGTAAATGTTGGGCTTGGCAACACGTCCATGCAACAGGCCTGCTTGCGCAGCTTGCCCATGGCTAAAACAACAACGCCTTTAACCTCCTCGTCGTTTCGCTCCTGGAAGCAGCGGACCAGTCTACTTCGTCTGTCGTCCGAACTTGTGGACTTTGGGGTGGAGGGATTCTCGTGAAAGTGAAACGGAAATTCCAAGGTGTCCTGCTGGACGAGGCTCTGCGCTACTTGGAGCACAGCCCTGAGGTGACGATCCCGAAACTGCTCCGTCTTTTGGAACCTTGGGCTCAGCTGCCGCGGCACCGCCACATCCTGCAGGCCGTGGTCACAGCCTGGGAGGACGAAAACAACAACTGGCGGCGCTTGCTTATGCGCGCCTTCGATCAGCTGGCACCACCAGTACGCCGACGGTTCTTGACCAACTTTTTGCTCAACGCTTCCCTGGAGGGCATACCCCGGGGCCATGCCTTAGCCGCCGAACACCAAATTAACGTCCCTTGGGCGATTCTCATGGATCCTACCAGCCGCTGCAATCTATCCTGCAGAGGGTGTTGGGCCCAAGAATATGAAAACACCGCCGACCTGTCGTTGGCTACCATGGATCGCATTATCCGGGAAGGCAAGGAGCTGGGGATCTACATGTATCTCTACTCCGGTGGTGAGCCACTGCTGCGAGCCACGGACATCGTTGCCTTAGCTGAACGTCATGATGATTGCATGTTCTGTGCCTTTACCAACGGCAGCCTTGTGGATTCCCAGTTGGCGCTAACCTTGGCCCAGCTGGGGAATGTGGCCCTAGCCTTGAGTGTGGAAGGCTTTGCTGCGGATACCGATGGGCGCCGGGGCGCGGGCTCTTACGAACACATGATGAATGCCATGGACCACCTGCGTCATCATGGTGCCCTATTTGGCTTTTCCACCTGTTATCATCGTGACAACACGGCGGGGGTCGTGGATCCGGCCTTTGTGGACAGCATGATTGCCCGCGGCGCCTTTTTCGGCTGGTATTTCACCTATATACCTTTGGGCCAGCATGCGGAACCGCAGATGCTGGCCACCGCTGAGCAGCGGCTGGCGGTGATGCAGTCCATTCGGCAGTTCCGCCGTGAGAAGGATCTATTCTTTTTGGATTTTTGGAACGACGGTGATTCCTCCGGAGGCTGCATCGCAGGGGGCCGGCGATATCTTCACATTAATGCTCACGGCGACGTGGAACCCTGCGCTTTTGTTCATTACTCGGACACCAACATCCATAATGTCAGCCTCTGGGAGGCCCTGCACTCGCCCCTGTTTTTGCAGTATCGCCAGAACCAGCCCTTTCACGAAAATCTGCTCCTTCCCTGCCCACTATTGGACAATCCCGCACGGCTGGGCCAGATGGTTGCGGCCAGTGGAGCCCGCTCCACGCAGCATCGTGATCGGGAATCCCCTGAGGTGCTTGCGGCCAAATGCCTGCCCGCGGCCCGCCTCTGGCAGACGAAGGCCGCCGAGATCTGGAACGAACATTTGACGGCGCAGTAATCGGCAAGTGGCCGTGGAGAGGCACACTCCCTGGGGTGTGCCTCTCGTTGCTTGGTAAAGCCGCCAACCCGTTTCCGCTAATCTGGCACCGTCGCACTGATTAGGTAACAAGTTTATGTATTTAGCAGGATTTTGCCCCTTCAAATAAGAAGTAGTCTCAAGACAAAAGCTGTAGATATGTGAGCTATCGAGCTTTGGCAAGGAGGCACCACTGTGAAATCAGTGTACCAAATGGGGATCGATGTTGGATCCACAACGGTCAAAGTCGCCTTGGTGGACGAGCACCTCTCGTTGGTGTTCAGCCGCTATCAACGGCATTATTCCGATATCAAGCAGGCCGTTGCGCAGCTGGTTGAGGATGTATACGAACGCTATCCTGATATAGAAGTCACCGCCATGGTTACGGGTTCCGGCGGCATTGCCGTGGCGTCCGGCTGCGATATTCCATTTATCCAGGAAGTCATTGCCGGTACCAAGGCCGTGGAAACCTTTTGCTCAGAAACAGATGTGGCCATCGAACTAGGTGGTGAGGATGCAAAAATTACCTACTTTAAGGATGGCATGGAACAGCGCATGAACGGAACCTGTGCCGGTGGTACCGGGTCATTCATTGACCAGATGGCATCGCTGCTGCGAACCGATGCCCAGGGCCTGGATCGGCTGGCCGCGGATCATAAGACCATCTATCCCATCGCGGCCCGCTGCGGTGTCTTTGCTAAGACCGATGTGCAGCCGCTGCTCAATGAAGGTGCTGCCAAGGAAGACATTGCTGCTTCGGTACTGCAGGCGGTGGTCATCCAAACCATCAGTGGGTTGGCCTGCGGCCGCCCGATCCGGGGTAACATAGCCTTCCTCGGCGGCCCACTGCATTTTTTGCCACAGCTGCGCCAGCGCTTCATTGCTACCTTACAGCTCGGAGACGAGGCCGTCATTGTTCCCGAGCATTCGCAGGTCTTTAATGCCATTGGTGCTGCCATTTCAGCGGTGGACCAGACACCGGTTTCCTTGCAGACCCTGCGGGACAAGGCGCAGCAGTTGCTCCATGCCGTGGTGGAGGAAACACCCCGCTTGCCCGCACTGTTCGCGGAGCCCGGGGATCTGGAGCAGTTCCAGCAGCGGCATGCAAAGAATGCCGTAGTTCGGCGCGATTTGCAGTCGTATTCTGGCCCCTGCTACTTGGGGATCGATGCCGGTTCCACCACCACAAAGGTGGCCCTGATCGATGACGAAGGCTCCCTGCTGTACTCCTTCTATGACTCGAACCACGGCAGCCCCCTGCAGAGTACGGTGGCTGCGTTGACGGAGTTGTATGCACAGCTGCCGGCAGAAGCGTATATCCGCAGCTCGACCGTGACCGGCTACGGTGAAGCACTGCTTAAAGCAGCGCTGCGAGTGGATATTGGGGAGATCGAAACCGTAGCCCATTATAAGGGCGCGGAATTTTTCCGGCCTGGTGTGGACTTCATCTTGGACATTGGCGGCCAGGACATGAAATGCCTGCGGGTCAAAGACGGTGTCATTGACAGCATTTTGCTCAATGAAGCGTGTTCCAGCGGCTGCGGTTCGTTCTTAGAGACCTTCGCCAGTTCACTGGATGTGTCCATTGCAGATTTTGCCCAAGCCGCCCTGGACTCCCGCAAGCCGGTGGATCTGGGTTCTCGCTGCACGGTGTTCATGAACTCGCGCGTTAAGCAATCGCAAAAAGAGGGCGCATCGGTGAAAGATATCTCCGCCGGTCTGGCCTATTCCGTTGTCAAAAATGCCCTCTACAAGGTGATCAAACTGCGACGCCCGGAAGAACTGGGTGAACACATCGTCGTGCAGGGCGGAACATTCTATAATGATGCCGTTTTGCGCAGTTTTGAGATGCTGTCCGAACGAACAGTGGTGCGCCCGGATATCGCTGGCATTATGGGTGCCTTCGGCGCTGCCCTTATCGCCAAGGAACGGGCAGCGGAGATCACGGAATCGACGCTGTTGACAGCAGCGGAACTGGAGGATGTGGCCTGCACCACCACGAAAACCCGCTGTACGTTGTGTGCCAATCACTGCCTCGTGACGGTCAATCGCTTTCACAATGGCGAGAAATACGTTTCAGGCAATCGCTGTGAGCGGGGAGCTGGGCAAAAAGTACAGGAGAATCCCCTGCCCAACCTCTATGCCCGCAAGTTGGAACGGACATTCCAATACGAGCCCCTGGCCTTGGAAGAAGCACCGCGCGGCACAATCGGCCTGCCGCGAGTGCTGAATATGTATGAGAACTACCCTTTTTGGTTTACCTTTTTCACCAGCCTCGGCTTTCGCGTCGAGCTTTCTAGTCGTTCCTCCAAAGCTATCTATGAAAAAGGGATTGAGACAATTCCATCGGAATCCGTCTGTTATCCGGCAAAACTGGTGCACGGACATATCGTGGATCTTTTGGACAAAGGTTGTCAGACCATCTTTTATCCGTGCATTACCCATGAGCAAAAAGAGCAAAAAGCGGCAGATAATCAATTCAACTGCCCCATCGTCACCAGTTATCCTGAGGTGATCCGCCACAACGTTGAACAGCTCTGGAACAGCGATGTGACCTTTTTGATGCCCTTCCTTCCCTTCGATGACAAGAAGCGCCTGCGCCGGCGCCTCCAGGAGGAGTTAGGCGATCAGTTCCAGCTGGCACCTCTGGAGATAGCCCGAGCCCTTGAGGCAGCGTGGACGGAGCATCTTCAGTTCAAGACAGATATTCAGCGATTTGGCGAGGAGGCTCTGCGCTGGCTGGCCGACAATAAGGCTGAAGCTGTGGTTTTGGCCGGCCGTCCGTATCATCTCGATCCTGAGATCAACCACGGCATCCCAGAACTCATTACATCCTTGGGCATGGCGGTTCTCACCGAAGATTCCGTAGCCCATCTCGGTAATGTACAACGGCCCCTGCGCGTCATGGATCAGTGGGTGTACCATTCCCGGCTTTACGCCGCTGCCGACTTTGTTGCGGACCAACCGCAGCTGGAACTGGTCCAACTAAACTCGTTCGGTTGCGGTCTTGATGCGGTCACCACAGACCAGGTACAGGATATTCTAGACAGTCACGGGAGGATCTACACATGCCTCAAGATCGATGAAGGCAGCAATCTGGGTGCCGTGCGCATTCGTCTGCGGTCACTGCAGGCCGCCATGGCAGAGCGGCAAGGTCAGGTCCGGGAGTCCGAGGATGTTGACGGCACATATGCCGTTACGAAAGCTCCCTTTACCAAGGAGATGAAAAGACGTCATACCATCTTGGCCCCGCAGATGGCCCCCATTCACTTTGAGTTCATGGAAGAAGCTTTTCAGCGATCGGGTTATAACCTGAAAGTATTGCCCTCGATGGACAAAAAGGCTGTGGACGAAGGCCTCAAGTATATCAACAATGATGCCTGCTATCCCGCCATTATTGCCCTCGGGCAGCTGCTGGAAGCACTGAAGTCCGGTGAGCACGACCCCAACGAAACATCGGTGATGATTACCCAAACCGGTGGAGGTTGTCGGGCTACCAACTATATTGGACTGCTGCGCAAAGCCCTGAAGGACGCAGGTTTTGGGCATGTGCCGATTATTGGCCTCAGTGCCCAAGGTTTTGAGAAGAACCCCGGGTTCAAACTGACACCGGCACTGATCCATCGTGTCATGATGGCCATGGTCTACGGCGACTGCCTAATGAAAGTACTGTATCGTGTGCGCCCTTACGAGCAAGTAGCTGGTTCCGCCAATAAGCTCTATCGTCATTGGGCCGGTATCTTAAAGGACAGCATGCAGAAGCTGAGCGTGCGCGACTTCGCTCATAACCTGCAACACATGGTGGCCGATTTTGATACGCTGCCCCTTGCTGATATCCGCAAACCCAAGGTGGGGATTGTCGGCGAAATCTTGGTCAAGTACCATCCCACGGCCAACAATGACGTCGTGGGAGTCGTAGAATCAGAAGGTGCTGAAGCGGTGGTACCGGATCTGCTCGACTTTCTTCTCTACTCGCTGTTGGGCATTGAGTACCGCTATCACAATCTATCGGGCAGTAAGATTGGACAGATTGCCAGCGCTGTATCGGCCGGTGTGCTCGAGCTGTACCGCAGACCCTATCGCGAAGCCATTGCCGCCAGTCAACGGTTTCTGCCCATCCAAAATATCAAGGACATTGCGGCCGGTGCCAAGGACCTCATTTCTCTGGGCCATCAAACTGGGGAAGGTTGGTTCTTGACCGGTGAGATGATCGAGCTCATCGAGCATGGTGTGGAGAACATTATCTGCACCCAACCCTTTGCCTGCCTGCCCAATCACGTCACTGGCAAAGGCATGATGAAAGCGCTGAAACGTCGTTATCCCAAAGCCAATATCGTGGCCATCGATTACGACCCAGGCATGAGCGAAATAAACCAGTTGAACCGCATTAAGTTGATGTTATCCACTGCCTTTAAGAACCTCGGCACGGAGCCTCCGGTACCGCCGGCACCGGCCACAGCGCCTCATGCAAAAGAATCCCTATGGAGCGCCGGCAAATGGCGAGCTGGTGGCCAGACACCCAGTGAAGGCTAGGTGACACTGGACACACAGTGAGATGAAGCACAGTGAAATGAAGCACCCCACGGCGGTGCTTCATTTCTGTCTGAGCGATACATTCTCCCACGAAGCAGCAGGGACCGAGAAAGCCAACGCAGAACATAGTATCAGATTGAACAATGAGGAAGGTGCCGCGATTGAACGTATTGTGGTGGATCGTTATTGCGCTGTGTTTTGGTGTCAGCTTCATTGGTTTGGTGGTTCCAGTCCTCCCGGCCGTTGGCCTCGTGTGGCTTGGGGTAGCCATCTACCATCTGCTGGTGGATCCCCTGGCTCTGACTTGGACCACGTGGGGAACGATGCTCTTTTTCACCGGTGTCATCCTCATCACAGACCAACTGGCCAATGCGTACCTTGTCAAACGCTACGGTGGTACCAAATGGAGCATGCTGGCCTCGATTGTGGGTGTCTTTGTCGGCCTGATCTTTTTTCCGCCCTTTGGAATCATCGTGGCCCCATTCCTGTTCGTCTTCGGAGCCGAGGTCCTGCAAAACCGCACTCCCGAGGCTTCCATGAAAGTGGCCTTTGCCACCTTGATCGCCTTTTTGGGCAGTGCCTTTGCCAAGGCTATGATGCAGTTAATCATGATCGGTGTTTTCTTAGCTGATGCCTTGGGGCCAGCTGTGTAATAACCAGCGACCCCATACGGAATCTAAAAAC
>PWMW01000004.1 GCA_003559095.1 Clostridiales bacterium
AAACCATCGAACACGCCGATTATGTGGTGGACCTTGGCCCCGGCGCCGGAACAGAGGGCGGGTATGTAGTCACAGAAGGGAGACCGGAGGAGCTGGACCCTGACTCGATGACCATGAAATTTCTGAGGGATGAAGAGGTGATTCCCACGCCGGAAACGCGGCGGAAAGGGAGCGGAAAAAGCATTCACATCCAGAAGGCGAGCGGACACAACCTGAAGAATGTGGACCTGGAGATCCCGCTCGGAAAATTTATCTGTGTAACCGGCGTGAGCGGCAGCGGAAAAAGTTCGCTCATTAACCAGACCCTTGTGCCGATTTTATCGAACGAATTTTACAACTCCAAATCGGTTCCGCTGCCCTATCAATCTGTTGGGGGGATTGAGAATGTGGACAAGGTGATCTCCATCGACCAGAGCCCGATCGGTCGTACCCCGCGTTCCAATCCCGGCACCTACACCAAGGTGTTTGATCACATCCGGTCGCTGTTTGCAGAACTGCCCGAATCGAAAATCCGCGGTTATGACCAGGGACGGTTCTCTTTCAACGTGAAAGGCGGGCGTTGCGAAACCTGCCAGGGCGACGGCGTGCGAAAAATCGAGATGAACTTCCTGCCCGATGTGTACGTGGACTGCGAGAGATGCAATGGTAAACGGTACAACCGCGAAACACTCGAGATTCACTACAAAGGAAAAAATATTTCCGATGTGCTTCAGATGCCGATCAGCGAAGCCGCGGAGTTTTTTGATTCGGTGCCCTCCATCAAACGAAAACTGAAAACGCTAAACTCAGTGGGGCTGGGTTATCTGACGATGGGACAGTCGAGCACCACGCTGAGCGGCGGTGAGGCGCAGCGGATCAAATTGTCGCGCGAACTGTCGAAAATCGGCACGGGTGATACGATTTACATTATGGATGAACCAACAACCGGCCTCCATTTCCAGGATGTGCGAATGCTGGTAAATGTGATCCAAAAACTGGTGGAGAAAGGCAATACGGTGATTGTGATTGAGCACAACCTCGATCTGATCAAAGCGGCCGACTGGATCATCGACCTCGGCCCGGAAGGCGGCCACGGCGGAGGTGAAATCATTGCCGAGGGAACGCCCGAAGAGCTGGCAAAGGCGGAGAGCAGTTACACCGGAAGGTATTTGAAACTGGAATTTGAACGGGAAGCATCCGCAATTTCATTTCATTCCTGAACAAAACCTGTCAGGTTTCCAGCATGCACACCTGGTTTTGAACTCATTATAATCAAAACCTGACAGGTTTCGGCCAGCCCCCTATCCTTACTACTGAACTTAAGCAAAACAGCACTGGCGGAATAAAGTTTGTTCGAACCGCAGACCCGCAATGTCTCTGAAAGACATTGCGGGTCTCTTCGATTTAGATCCGTTTTTCTCTTAGAAGGCTTTGCAAAACCGTCTTTTTGACCAATATCTTCGTTATCGGAATTTTAAAATCCTCTCATATGACCAATATGCTGCGGTTTTAAAATCCATCTGGCCTCGATCTTGATCAAAAATCCTGGTTTTGCAAAGCCTTCTATTACTCTACCTGCCACCAGAGAATCGGGTAGCCTGCCGGGTCGGAATTTACAATCCAGATATCATCCCAGTCAAATCCGGTCATGTTATCCTCAGCATCCGGGCCGGTCATCTCATCGGTGGTGAGGCCGGTGACGCCTTCATCGGTTCCGTCTCCAACTCCATCGCTCTGGCCGGTCGCTTCCGTATCCCAATAACTGTTTTCGATTTCTGTGGTATTGCTGCCTGCAAGCCCGCCATGGTCAAGGCCAAGGCCGGGCCCGGAAACTTCACCGGCGGCATACGTTTCACTGATGATTCCTGTTGAAGTGCTCGTGCCGATTAATCCTCCTATCCTTCCCGGTATCATCTGACTTGAAGTAACATCACCCAAAGCGTATGACCGGAAGACTGAAGCACTACCCTCATTTCTCCCAACCAGTCCGCCCAGCCTGTCCTGGCCGGAAATATCTCCTGTGGAATAGGATTCGGAGACTTCTCCCTCATCCCGATTCCAGCCGACAATCCCGCCGGCAGAAGAACCTCCGTTAACATCCACAGAAGCGTATGATCTGGTTATAGTACCCGTGTTAAGTCCCACAATGCCACCGAGGAAAGTAGTCCCTGAAACTGAGCCGGAGACCGCTGCATTTTCGATCGTTCCGTTGTTTCGTCCTGCAAGTCCGCCTGCAAAATCATCTCCGGTAATATCCACATTTGTCAGAGTTACATTTCGCAGCAGGCCCTGCTCTTCAATATTCGCAAACAGGCCTTTGTTATTCTGAGTGGGATTGCTGATAGTCAGGTTCGATATCTCAAACCCGTCACCGTCAAAAACTCCGCTGAAGCCTTCCTGCTCGGTTCCGATCGGTTCGAACTCTTCGGTTGACGTGGCGGATGCATCAATATCACTTGTCAGAATAAAGTGCGAATCAAGGTTATTCCGGATCTCGCTGAGCTGGCTGAGTGTGGCAACCTGGTATGGATCGCCTTCCTCACCGGTGCCGCCGTCGAAAATCGTGAATATCGCTGTTAGGGTGATATCATCATCCATTGTGACCACAATCGGGTTCTGATTTCCGCTAATATCTCCATCCCAGCCTACAAAACTCCACTCTGATGTGGGAATCGCCACCAGTTCTACCTCGGCTCCAAACTCATACCGGAGCACATCCTCATCACCGGTATCCACCTGATTACCTGATTGCAGGAACGGTTCGATGCGCCCGTTGCCACGTGTGTTCAGTTCAAGGTCGTACTGTCTGCGTTCGAAATGGGCTTCGAGAGTTTTGTGCCCGTTCATAGTCAGGTTAAACGGATTGGTTGTGCCTGAAAAGTCACCTCTCCACTCTACAAAGCGCCATCCGGGATTGGCCACAGCTTCCACCTGAAAAGAAGTATCGCGAATGTAATCGCCGGCCTCGGGTTCAATTTCGCCTCCTTCTTCAGGAACGGAAATAGTTGTAAGTGTAAATGTACGCAAAAAGGTTGCAGTCACCTCTTTCGGGCCGTCTATCGTAACCTGAACCGTATCCTCAGTACTTTCCAGATCACCCGTCCACTCGCTGAATGCCCATCCCTCATCTGCAATGGCAACCAATTCGATCTCGCTTCCATGAGTAAAACTGGTCGTTTCTGTAATCTCTTCTCCATCAGCCTCCACTGTTCCCTGCCCCTCAATATTGACAATAAACGGATGCTCAACCAGTTCAAAAACGGCCGTTACTTCGGTGTTACCTTCAATAGTAATTTGCGCCGGGTTGTCATCTCCGGTAAGGCCTCCTTCCCAGTGGCTGAAGAGCCAGTTATCATCCGGTTCGGCGGTCAGTTCCACCACCGTGCCCTGCGGATAGTCAGTCGTTTTTTCCTGAACTACACGTTCGGTTACACTGCCTTCACCCTCAATCTGGATTGTGAGTGGATAATCCCGTTTGATGAAAATAGCAGCAATGTCCATGTCCGATTCCATGGTAATTTGTGCGGGATTATCAGTTCCCTGGTAATCTCCCTCCCAGCCGTCAAATACCCAATGCTCACTGGGAGTAGCCGCAATCTCAACCAATCTGCCAGATTCATACTCGCCTTCTGCCGGAGTGACCGTACCGCCCTCTTCAGGTACCGGTGTAATGACCAGAGTGTAAGATGTTTCACCTGATCCACAGGCGTTCAAAACCATTAAAATGGAAAGGATAAGAAAACAGCGTAACGATGTTTTCATGAGCAGTCTATTAGTGATAAAAATTTTTTAACAAAGTACCTGAA
>PWMW01000304.1 GCA_003559095.1 Clostridiales bacterium
TACCGCTCCTGGACGTCGCCAATTACATTCATGCGCAAAACCACTTCTAGACTGTGGGCACCATCATCGGTTTCGATGACGGTCTGCAACTCCACACTGGAGTCCACAGCCACCGTCAAACCACGGTAGGTAAGAACGGCTCGACCTTGGGCATCAATGTTGGGATCCCACACAGGATCATAGGAAACATTGTGCGGCACATCCTGCAGGGTTTCACCGGGCCGTTCCTGCAGTTGCAGCGCCCACGGCACCGTACCGTCATACGGCTGGCCATCCACGTCCACCACCAAGAACGACATCCAATCTGCGCCGAAGTCTTCCAGGGTAATGCTGTCAATCTCCTGCACAACGCGGGCCAGAGAGTAATCCCAACCAAGGATTTCTTCGCCCGGCCGAATCTGCACCGGATACTCCACCACCCGCTCATAGCCATGGGCACGGACTAACATGGTGTAACTTCCGGGCGGTACATTCTGCAGTCGGTACAAACCGTCCGCATCGGTAACCGTAGCCGTAATGAAGCGTTCGCTGGCTGTGCTTTCGCCGGCAAAGAGCGTTAACCCTGCCCACTGCATACCTTCGCCGGTGGACTCGTCTAACACGGTACCGGAGACGGTACCGGGCAGCGGTGCAAGATTGAACGGCACCGTGGCATCGCTGGCGGCAACGGTGAAGGAACCCTGGAGTTCCTCATAGCCCGCACGGACAGCGGTGAACCAATACTCGCCGCTGATCAGCTCCTTAGCTGCCATACCTGCGGCACCTGTGGTCACAGGGTTGCCGACCCTGCTGCCAGCATCCATTGCTGGATCGTCATACACCTGAATCGCAACGCCGAAAAGAAGCGACGCACCTTGGAAAATCGCTCGATGAACCAGTGGTTCGTACTGCGCCTTAATCACTAGGTCGCTGGTCACGTCACCGAAATCCGCATCCCAACCCACAAAACGATGGTCAAAGCGCTGCGGATCCCCGGGCGGTACCGCCATATCTCCATGCTGGACGGTCTGGGAGCCCAAGAAGGTTCCGTCCCAGTCCTCGAAGATCACGGCATACGTACGGATCCGGTACTGGGGCGCCACAGCCAAATCGCTGGTGACCTCCGCAAAATCCACATTCCAGCCGACGAAATTGTAACCTTCCCGCGCTGGCGCTGCCGGAGCTTCGGCGGCACTGCCGTGGTCCACCGTTTGCTCAGCAATGACCTCGCCGGTCCAATCTGTGAACGTCACGGTGTACTGCAGAATCTCGTATTCGGCGACCACGATAACGTCGTCGATAACCGCATCAAAACGCGTGTCCCATTCCACGAACTCGTAACCTTCTCGCTCAGGCTCTTCCGGAGCTGCAGCGGCACTGCCGTGTTCAACGGTCTGTAAGGCCAGCTGCGTTCCATCCCAGTCCTCGAAGGTGACGGTGTACTCGCGGATTTCGTACTGGGCTGTAAGGGTGGTATCGTCGCTAATACCCTCCAGTTCAGTATCCCAGCCGACGAAGTCGTATCCTTCCCGTTCCGGTTCTTGCGGGGCGCTGGCATCGGAGCCGTACTCCACCACCTGCGTGTCCAGAACCTCACCATCCCAATCCTCAAAGGTCACTGTGAATTCCTTGATTTCGTAGAGAGCCGTTACCGTAACGGGTGCAGTGATGTTATCAAACTCTACATCCCAACCCACAAAATCATAGCCGTCACGTTCCGGATCCGCGGGAGCACTGGCTGCAGAACCGTGGCTGACGGTCTGCACATCCAACGCTTCACCATCCCAATCCTCAAAGGTTACCTCGTATTCCTTGAGGGTGAATCTCGCTGTCACACGGGCGTCCTCACTGGGCATGGTAAAATCAGTCTGCTCGTTGGACGCTGCGCTGAATGTTCCAGCAGTGGCTGCCCAGCCTGCAAACTCATACCCTTCCGATGGCGTGGCCCTGAAGGCAATAGCCTCACCGGATGTGTGACTGTACTCACCGGCAGCGGGCGTTACCGACCCTTGGCCGTCGAGCTGCACCGTCAAGGTGTAACTGGGAGTGAATACTCCAAATGCATACAAGAGAACCAAAACGGCCACGACCAGTACGGCTGCATAGATCAAACGCTTGCGGGATTCCGTCATTGTTTTGAATACCTCCTTAAAATAGTACAAAGTTCCTACAGCAAAGCTGCCAGGCCGCACGTTCCTTGGATTGCGGACCCAGCCAATCAGCGCACTTTCTTTCTGTTGCAGTCCGTACTATAAATATTCTGTAAAGAGTTCCGAATTCCCTGTCGGAATCCCCGGACATTCTGCCAAATGACAACCAAGACGCGGTAGGAGCAGCGTATCCGAACTCGCTTTGTCGCAAAAACACAAAGAACTCCAGGCGTGTTGCCCGGAGTTCTGTTTGCAGACTGGTTAACCGTTTGGGTACTGCGCCTAAGATCCTTAAGAATAAATCCGTTGTTTCACTGCTTCAGCAACCGAGTCCGATGTCTGATTGGCAACTAGGTTCCAAAACTTCCCGCTGTGATCTGTACTGATGAGCTCACTCAGTAGTTTTTGGCCTTCGTCGTTCCAAACAGCAAGTTTGAGCGATTGACCTTTATCCGAGATCCGGACGAAGAAGTCTTCCACTTGAAACATCGTGCTCTTGCTCATGGTAACCACCCCTCATGCTTTTTTTACTTACTTCCACAGATGCCATGGAATTCCTTCGCTGCGGCGAAATTGATCGCGCCGCCCATTCCCATGACCACACCTATAATATATGATTCGTCAGCGACTCCGCCCCATACGGCGGTGCCGGTGAAGCGGTGCTGCCATCCACTGTGTGCGTGATCTGGCTTTGCTGCAACCGCAACTGGGTTCGAAAGCAACGACCAGTACCTACCCAATGTGGTCCTCCGCCCGTGAGTGGGCAATGATCTGACAGAGACAGGGAGCACGTGCCTGTGGTACCATGGATACAAGCAGTGATGGTCGGCCAAATGGCAGGTCCGATGCCCGCCCGGCCATGGTCCAAACAATTCCACCAAGAAATGGGGTCATCCCATGTGGACGTCCATTCGACACGGAACGGTGATTTTGGCTGGAGGTTCCATGCATTATGCAGCATTTGGCAGGGGACCCGGTTCGTTGGTGGTTCTACCAGGTCTGAACGATGGCCAGCGGACAGTGCAGGGCAGTGGACTGCTGCTCTCCTTGATCTATCGTCAATTTGCCCGCAGCCATCGCGTATGGGTGTTCAGCCGCCGCAATCAGTTGGAGAAAGATATGACCACGCGCCAAATGGCAGCGGATCAAGGCGAAGCCATGTCCAAACTGGGGCTAAGACAAGCGCATGTTCTCGGCGTTTCCCAGGGCGGCATGATCGGGCAGTGGCTCGCCATTGATTATCCCGAGTACGTCGACAAACTGGTTCTTGCCATGACTGTGGCCCGGAGCAGCGCAACACTGCACCAAGTCATTGGAGGTTGGATCCATCTGGTTCTCCAAGGGCGCTATGGCGATCTGGCTGTGGATCAGATGGAAAAGACATTCACAGAGAGCTATCTGCGACGCATACGACCCTTTTATTGGCTGCTGCGCAGAACAGGCAAACCTGTATCAGCAGAGCGTTTTTTAACGCAAGCTCGTTCTTGCCTCAGTCATGACGCTTATGGACATTTGTACCGAATCAACAGCCCTACGCTGATCACCGGCGGTGATGCTGACCAAGTCATTGGCAGCGCCGAGGTCCAGCATGAACTGGCTCACGGCATCCGCAACAGCCATCTCCAACTGTATCCTGGGCTTGGCCA
>PWMW01000410.1 GCA_003559095.1 Clostridiales bacterium
AAACACCTCTACCCGCCGGGGCTTCACTGGCGGTGGACATGGCTTACGAGCCACAGGATGCGGGCGTTCATTGGGCCATGCTGGAAATCCACACGGATTCGGGAACCCTCTATGTCCCCGTCCAAGGCAAAGGCCAGTAAGCAGCTGAAGCAGGCACCCCTTCAGGGCCGCTCGTTCTGAACATGCGTCTCGGAATAGAGGGGCCGCAGCGTATGCAATACACGCTGCGGCCCTTGTGTATACCTTCGTTGTTCGAGGAGATATCTCCGGCTCTAATCTAACGTGCGGTACTCTGCTTCCCACTGGGCTCTGCTCAAGAACGACTTCTGTGTCCCGACGCGCCGCGTCGAGAACGCTGCATAGGCATTGGCCATCTTCATACTTTCAAGGACATCGTTAGTCTGGCTGAGAAACACGGCAAAACTGCCTATGAAGGCATCACCAGCGCCGGTGGTATCCACAGCTTGCACCGCGGGCGGCGCTACCCACTGCAGTCGTTCCTGTTCCACCAACAGTGATCCCTGAGCTCCCACTGTGACAACCACGGTTCTGCCCGTATGCTGCCGCAGTTCTCTGGCTGCTTCTTCTAACTCCAGGCGCGTCTTCAAGGGCCGATCCACCAAGAGAGCCAGCTCATGCTCATTGGGAATCAGATAGTCAATGCCTATTAGGTACCGTTTGTCCACCGGCATATAGGGGGCCGGATTGAGGATGAGCGGCACATTCCAAGCCTGGACGGACCGAATAACATGATAAATGGTCTCTACAGCCAACTCCAGCTGCAGGAGAATGACATCGCAGGTCTGCAGATCATCCGCTGCGCGGTCGATATCGTCGGGCGCCAAACAATCGTTGGCGTCTTTGATGGTCAGAATGGCATTCTGACCATCCTGGTCAACGAAAATGGGTGCTACCCCGCTGTGATGACCCGCCGCTGTTGTCACATGCTGTGTAGCGACGCCCTGCTGCCGGAGGTTTTCCACCACGCCCGGCCCAAAAAGATCGTCACCGACTTTTGTCACCATAACAACCTCTGCCCCCAGCTTGGCGGCGGCCACAGCTTGGTTGCAGCCTTTGCCGCCATACCCTAAGTCGAAGCCCAAAGCCGGTATGGTCTCACCCATCTTAGGCATGCGCTCAATTCTGGAGATCAAATCCATCATATTTGATCCAATCACGCCAACACGCATCCGTTTCATTAGTATCAACCCCCCCTATGGATTGCATATGTCCTTGACTGCTGTACCCGCTCAGGGGCGAAATAGCGCACTGTGTTGGTCCAAGGATCTCACAGGTTTTTGATTTTCGGAACATATTGTTGGATGCCATGGATGCCGAACACCTCGGCCATCACTTGGGTCCAACCATGGATGAAGTATTCCCAACCATCAACGATGGTCAGCTGCTGTTGTTCTTTCTGCGCCTCTGCTTGATGCAGGAACTCGAGGCTGCCTCTGTAATTGAGCTCCCAAACAAGGCCATTACCGGGTAGTTGCGCCGCATCCGGCAGCGGAGAGCCAGGTCGATCCTTTCCTAACCCCGTAGCATTGACCACTAGGGAAAACGGCGGCAGAGTGTTCAGAATCCACTCGTGGTCTGTGGCCTTTGCAATACCATACAGATGCAGTCGTTCTCGAAGGGGATGTTCGGCGAACAAGGTCTGCATTTCTTGGATGCGGATGGCTTGCGTATCGGTGACATGAACCTGAACCGGATTGTCCCCGCTGCGCTTCGGATCCAAAAGCGACGCTGCTATGGCCCGGGAACTGCCGCCCGCACCCATGATCATGGCTTCGCCCTGATAGGTTCGCCAAAAACCATCAGGAATAAAGGCTTCCATAGCCAAACGACTGCTGATAGGATCTTTGGCAAAGCCTACTAAACCCGCCGGGTTCTTGGCAATACAAGAGATCTCATCAAAAAGCTCCGCATATGGATCCAGTTGATCGAACAGATCCCGAGCCGCCGCCAAGACATGGATCTTGTGCGTGGTTACCAAAGCTCCCTTGGACAAAGGATCCTGCTTGATAAAGCTCACAAGCTCGCGATACGTCTCTGGCGAAGCATCCAAGGGTATGTCCCAGCCTACCAGTTGGGCCTCGATACCCAAGACACCAGCCCACTGGGGGAACAACCGCATAATGGATGACTGACCCGTCGAAACGCCCATAAAATACATAGTCGGTACGGAAGCGGGCTGCAATGACCGCATGGAATCCCTCCCGGTTCAAGTATTGTCCACGATCAAGACTTCACCACCGTGCTCTTCCACCCGGAGGCGGAAGCCCACCTGCGCAATGGTTCCGTAATCATGTCCTGCGTGACCAGGAAACGCCGCAAAGAAGAGTAACGGATCGTCTCCCACGTTGCTAACGCGATGGGCCCAGTGAGGCGGAACGTATGCCACCGAACCTGGGAACATAGCTAGAACCTCGGTTTGGCCAGCCTCCGTCTCCATCACCAAACGGCCCTGCCCGGAAAAGCAAACGTAAACTTCGCCGGTATCGCGGCGTTCGTGGTAGTGGCCTTTGGTCATGTAATACTCGCTCCCGACGCGCCCTGGGAAGATGGTGGTAGTGCCAAAGAGAACGTGATTCGCCTCTTCCGGAAGCTCAATGGTAGTGTACTCATAAACGATAGGATCTCCCTCGGCCACAGCCTGTTGTTCCGCTGCCTCATCGTGGTACAGGCCAATCATGTCACTGACACGACGGACTCGCTTCACGCCCTGCGAAAGGACACCGCTTTCCCAGTCGACCTGTGCGTGCAGTGGTTTCATCTGCGTTTTCCTCCATTTCACTGACGGCTTGCGCCCCAATGTCGAGCTGGACAATGCCGTCTTGGTTCCACTCCTTTCTGGTATTCTGCACAATACTGCCGGACACCTTTGGAACGTGAGGGATGTCCGACGACAGCGTCGTCCTCTGCAGTCTTGTCTGTAACTGGCCAAAAGCATGACAATATCGCTGACAGGGCTTAAGCGCGTCCCCATGCGAAGTCGAAATTCATCGGTGTCGTCCTGCATTGCAGGACAGTCCTGCAGGTATTGTTCTTAGTTTCACGAACTCTATACTTGGCAGTAAGATTTGTACTACATATGGGAGGTTAGGAGAATGAAAGTGTTGTGTTCAAAGTGGGTTGTCTTGGCCTCTGCCTGACTATAGCTGCCGAACTAGCCCGAGCCGAACGCCTCGAAGAACGGCGCCCTGCTCTCGCAGCGTTCATGCAGGACGCGCTGGAAACAGGGAGCGCACCTGGCGCTACGGCGGGCATCATCAAGGACGGCGAGGTCTTGTTGGCAGAAGGCTTTGGATACATCGACCTTGAAACAAAACATCCCGTCACACAGGATACGGTTTTTGCCATCGGTTCGTCGACCAAGGCGTTCACAACTGCATCGGTGGCGCTCCTTATCGATGACGGGAGGTTGGCCTGGGACCAGCCGGTGATCGCCTACCTACCCTGGTTCCGGATGGTGGATCAACATGCAACCCTCCACGCAATCCCGCGGGATTTTGCCCTTCACAGATCGGGTCTGGCTCGCCACGATTTCTCCTGGTACGGTCGAGTTATGGAACGTGACGAAGTGTTGGCGAGCATCGAGCGTCTCGAACCCGCCGTTGACCATTCGGCCCCTACCGGAGCAATTGGAGTTGACGCTGCCGGGTCAGCCGCCGATTCGTTTGACTCCCCTACGCAATAACCGCTTTGATATGCAGAACATGGATGGGTTTACAGCCGAATTTGACGAAGAAGACGGAATCATTACGGCTCTCTGGCTGCATCAACCCAACGGATCGTTTGAAGCTGTGGTCGTGGACGCAGACTGACGAAGAGTGACAGGAGGTTATTGACCATGGGAGAAGACCGCCACCCGGGCACCTGCCTTCCACAGACAGGGCTCGCCCTGGAAAGACTCCTCGAAGAAGCCCGTCAGCGATGGCATGTACCGGGCGCGGCCATCGGCATCGTTAAGGATAACGAAATCGTCATGGCCCGCGGCTTTGGCTTTGCCGATGTCGAACACCAAATGCCGGTAACCACCGACACAGTGTTTGCCATTGGTTCTGCAACCAAGGCATTCACCACCGCTTCTGTGGCTCTCCTGGTTGAGGACGGTCTGCTGGAATGGGATCGACCGGTTATTAAGTATCTTCCCTGGTTTCGGATGGCTGACGAACATGCCACGCATAACGCCACTCTCCGCGACTTTGCCCTGCACCGATCTGGTCTTGCTCGCCACGATTTCGCCTGGTATGGGCGCTCCATAACTCGCCGCGACGTCTTGGCCAGCGTCGAGTTCCTCGAATTAGCCGCCGGTCTGCGCCAGGAGTTTCTGTAAAATAACCATGGATACACCTTGTTGGGTTACTTGGCCGGGGCAGTGGCTGGTCTGACATGGGAAGATCTGGTTCATGAACGCGTTCTAGCGCCATTGGGAATGGACTCTTCGGCGGCCAGCAGCCAACAACTGCCGACGACAATGGATCTGGCAAGGCCTTACCGAAGACAGGAAGAAGAGATCCTTGCCATGGCTTACCGTGACATTGCTGCGGTGGGGCCTGCCGGCTCCATCCATTCAACCGTCACTGATATGCTGGCGTGGGTTCAGTTGTTCCTAAACGGAGGCCGCCACGGTGAACAACAGGTGCTGCAGCCGTCCTCCACTGCGGAACTGCTGCGGCCGCAACTGGTCATGCCGTCCGGTGAATATCCAGAATTGCGTTTCTCCAGTTATGGATTAGGCTGGATGGGAGAGGATTATCGCGGTGAGCAAATCGTATATCACGGCGGCAGCATCGATGGCTTCACCAGTATCGCAGCCATGGTACCCGAGGAACGGATCGGAGTTGTAGTTTTGACGAACATGAACGGATCACCTTTCCCCACGGAGGCCCTCTACGGTATCATCGATGGTCTCACGGGGCGAGAGCCGATTCCATGGGGTGAACGCTTCCAAGAAAAGCTGGCGTTGATGCCAGCGGAAGTTGTGCGGCCGCCGCGCCAGATCCCAGGGACCCAACCGTCCCGCCCACTAAAGGCCTTCGCCGGGCTCTATGAACATCCTGGCTACGGCCAGGTCAGCGTAAAGTATCTCCCAGATGAGAATAACCTCTTGTTCACCTTCCGGGACCAGCAGTTGCACCTTGAGCACTGGCACTACGATGTCTTCAAGGCGAGCATCCGCGGCAGCGCCGTTGATATGGACTTGCCCATCCATTTCACAGCCGATGCGGACGGATCCATTAGCGCCCTCACCATACCTCTGGACGTCAGCGTACCGGCGATTCGATTCGCTGCCACGGCCGACCCAAGTCTGCGCGAGACGGCCTATTTGCAGACGTTCGCCGGCCAGTACGAGGCCATGGGAATGGTGGTATCGGTCCGGGTCCGACCGGGCCAACTGGAACTGCTGATTCCTGGGGAAGCCCAGCTTCTTCTTACACCCCTGCGCCCAGGCCGGTTTGCGGTGGAGGGAGCAGCTGGGTACTCTGTGGACTTTGATGAAACCGAAGGCTGCATTGCGGCCTTGTGGCTGCACCAGCCCAACGGATCCTTTGAAGCCAAACCTGTGTCCGAACCCAGTTAGAATTGCTGCAAAACCTTTTTTGTGGGAAGGAGGCCGATTCCATGGATGAGCGACAGCGTTACATGGCGTCGCTGACATTTGGCCAGCCAGACAAGGTTAGTTTTGAGCCTGGCGGCCCCAGAGAATCCACCTTGGCCCGCTGGCATCGCGAAGGTCTGCCGGCTGACCGAAACTATCTGGACTACCTGTGTGAGATCCTCGGTGTCGAGCGTCCGGTAGTTTCCGAACCCGTTGACCCGGGCATTTCCTTTCGCATGATTCCAGAGTTTCCCGAAACCATACTGGAACATCGCGATGGGCACTACATTGTCCAGGAATGGTCGGGAGCCATCGTCGAGATTTCCGACCGCTATGATGTCACGTACCTCCGTCAGGCTAAAGATTTTGTGACCAGGAAGTGGCATCGATTTCCCGTGCAAAACGAACAGAACTGGCAGGACATGAAGAAACGTTACCAAGCCCTGGAGCCTCAGCGCCTACCTGGAGACTTCCTGGAACGCTGTGAACGGCTAAGAGGCAGAGAATATCCTGTGTCCATTGCCTTCGCAGGACCCTTTTGGCAGCTGCGGGAATGGTGCGGTCTTGAGAACCTTTGTGTCATGATG
Organism: Clostridiales bacterium; assembly: GCA_003559095.1. GTDB lineage: Bacteria > Bacillota > Limnochordia > Darwinibacteriales > B1SED10-159 > SLOZ01. Next base: position 6,196 of record PWMW01000410.1, read on the forward strand.
ATCGACCAGCCGGATGTCGTCCATGAAATGGCTGCGTTTTGGACCGAGTTTGTGGCTGCTCTCATGGATCGTTTCCTGCCGCATTTTTGTCCTGACCGCGTCATGATCCAAGAAGATATGGCGTACAAGGCCCACAGTATGATCTCGCCAGCCATGGCACGCCGCTTTCTCCTGCCAGCCTACCAGGAGTGGCTTCCAAGACTCAAGCAGGCTGGCTGTCCGGTTCTAGATTTGGATAGTGATGGCTATGTTGCAGATCTCATTCCCCTTTGGATCGAAGCGGGCTTCAACTGCTGCAGTCCCATGGAAGTGGCCGCCGGCAACGACCTGCTTGCACTGCGACGAGCATACGGCCGCAGCATGGCCTTTCGGGGTGGCATCGACAAGCGCCTCTTAGCGCGGGGTGGTCAGCCCATGCTGCAGGAACTGCAGAGGCTTATCCCACCTATGCTGGAACTGGGAGGCTATATCCCCAGCTGTGACCATGGAGTACCGGATGATATTTCCTGGACAAATTTCGTCGAATATGGTCGCGGGCTGGCGCGTTTGACAGGCTGGCTCTAGCGCAGAGCGGTTCAGGGCTTTGTGCCTGTTGGACGGTTAGGGCAGGCCCCCGCATGCAAAAGGACTCCCCAGCCGTAGTACCGACATTGGCGGTACGGGCATTGGGGAGTCGTTGTTTTGCCTGGTCGGAAATTCCCGCCAGCTGTGATTAAGGTTCAAACTAAGGCAGCGTTGTTCACGCCTTGGTCAGGACGTCATAACAGAAGCCGTCGCCACGGGTCCGATGCGATTCTGACCGGTAAGATAACCGGGGGTTCAGCGCCTTCACCATGGCATCCATAAGGGCCATCGATGCTTCGTTGCAGCAGTGTTCTATGTCCTCAGGGGCCATTCCCAGTTCCTGTCTGGCTTCGAAAAAAGGACAGCGAATCTGTTTGAACCGCACTTCGTTTGGTGACTCCGAGACGATCTCTTGCGTCACTCCCATCATACTCTTACTGAGTTCAAACAGCATTGGTGCCACTGCTGCCGCGTCCAGTTCACCGTTGCCAGCTTGCTGCCGAAACTTTTGACCCATGGCCGCTCCCATAGCTTCCATGACATTCTTGTGAATGGCCAACGCTTGCTCGTGACCAATCACCTCACCGACACCATTGCGATAGGCGTACAGCATCATAGCACCGGTTTTCGCACCCCGAAAAACGTCATCGATAGACACAATGTCAACCCCTTCCATGTTGATCCGCTTGGTAAAACCGCCAGCAAGCTGCCGTAGAATCTGTCACATCACCCCCAGTACGTATCCCCAATCGCGCTGACCCAGCGCTTCCCGCCCTTGTGCGGGGTTGTCGGTACGGCTGGGGCAGCCATAACGAGCCTGCGTTCTTGGTCCGGCCGATGCTTCGAATTCCAAAAGATGGATATTACACGGTCAGAGTATCATACCGCGGGCGTGATCACAAACCACGGACTGCCCCGTGGCATACGATCTCGGAAAGCCTACTCGTTTCTGCTCCGCTTTTCTTTTGATTTAATTATTTTTTATATATTAGTATTTATTCTGTTATTTCTGTTATTTCTTTGCGTCGCCGCTGGAAAGAACCATGCAATATGGACGCAAAAGACTCCGAACCGACGTTCGGAGTCATAAACGTATCTGGAAGCGTATTGGTAAGGTACCCTGGCGAGCTCGTAACAAGGAACGAGAAATGGCTTTAGCTGCGATTTCACCGAGGCGTTCGGCCTGTGTTCGCTCGGATTTCCGGAAAATAAACACGACCCCAGCAGGCCTATCTCATAGCGACCAACACGTGGTTTACAACCGAGTTCGAAACGCCGTTTATCAGGCGTTTCTCCGAGCAGGACCGTTGGCTTTGCGCGTTGGTGCTTGCCTGGGCAAAAGGCCTGCTAGCAGCCCTGTCTCATAGCGACCAACACGTGGTTCACAACCGAGTTCGAAACGCCGTTTATCAGGCGTTTCTCCGAGCAGGACCGTTGGCTTTGCGCGTTGGTGCCTGTCTGGGCAAAAGGCCTGCTAGTAGCCCTGTCTCATAGCGACCAACACGTGGTTCACAACCGAGTTCGAAACGCCTTGAACTGGCGTTTCTCCCAGCAGGACCGTTGGCTCTGCGCGTTGGTGCCTGTCTGGGCAAGAGGCCTGCTAGACGCTGCTCACATCGTTCACCGAAGTCCAAACCTATGCGTAAATGCGTTCTTTGACCGCCTCCACCACGGTATCGGACGTGCGGTTGCCCACCATGTTCCAGAACCTGCCCGAGTGGTCGTTACTTACAAATTCGCTCAGCAACTTATCACCTGTATCATCCCAAACGGCAAGCTTCAATGATTGACGGGAATCCGAGATACGCACAAAATAGTTCCCTACTTGAAACATCGTACTCTTGCTCATGGTAATCACTCCCTGCCCTTTCGTCTATACTTCCACAACGGCCGGTCAATTCCTCCCCTTTGGGTCCCACTAGCGAAGGGTTCTATCCATCCTGCCTCTGACCAGCAATGACGCTGCCCACGGCAGGTCGTTCTGCATAGTTCCTGCTGGCGGGAAGGAACAAAAGCCCAGTTCAGGAGTGGCGAAATATTTCAGGCATTGGGAAAAACTCGCTGCCGGCCTTACGATTCTCCATTGTAATCTTGATCGTAAAGCCCACTCTTGACAACATACTCTGGTCCGAAAACTTGTAGACCAAAAGTCCTATGCTTTTCCCGGTCTGGCTCTAGCATCTGTGCTCACCAGCGGCTGAACACCAATCCGCTCCCTGGATCACATACCGTCGCAAAGATGATGGATCATCACAGCATGGGTTGTAGTCCCTCCCACTGCACCTGCCACGAACCATCGGCGGGAAATCCTGGGGCGTGGCTGCCTGGACCACCTTCCCACCCGGCAGCCATCATAGCCACCGCCAGCAGCAGCCCGCCATTTGCGGGCAGATACTGCAGCAGGTCTGGTGTCCGTACGAAGTTGTGCCCGTTGGGTAGATAGGTGTTGGTCCGCTCCGGAAGCAGCAGGGCATCCACAGCCCGCTCCGGACGGCCAAGGCGGGCAGCGGTCATGGCCATGAGCGGGTAATCCCAGCCCCAGGAAAACTGGGAAAACTGCCAATGCTCCCCAACTCTGTCCAACGTGGCATTCATCACCGCTGGCTCGGCATCCATCCCTGGCAGCATGCCTAAGGCACCTAACATGGACGGGTGATCCACTGTATATTCACGAAATGTGGTGGGACAGTTCTCGTGGGCCAAATACACTCCGTCGTCTATGGGCAACGATGCCAGTTTGCTCAGGATCTCATCCCAGGACCCATCTCTGGTCAAGCCCAGTCGCTCCCGCCAGGACTGGGCAAGCCGCAGTCCATGGGCGAAATAGGCCAGTTCCAACGTGGGATTCCGGGTATCCAATGGATCATGACACTCTTGGGCGGGTATGAGGGGCGGCGCCAACTCAAAGCAATCCCGCTGTTGGTTATAGACGAGGAAGGAAGCCAAGAAGGCAGCTGTAGCGAACACCACATCCTTATGGCGCTCAAGCGTCTCCTCTGTGGGCTGCGCCCGGTAACACAACTCGGCATACACGATGGGGTGAGGCTGCTGCCATACCAACAGCGGTCCAATGGGGGACGGACTGTCACGGCCGTCTGGTCCCACCATCTTGGGCCAGCGAGCGCCGGCAAATCCTTGGGAGGCGGCCAGTCTGCGGGCCTCCTCTAGAGTTGCTCGGTACCACCAAAGGCTGCGTTCCAACAAGGCCGCGCGCCCCCACAAGGCAAAGTGAGCAGCATGCCAGAAGTGCATCTCCAGGTGAAACTTGCCGTGCCAGCTGTTCACTGTCAAACCGGTTTCCTGCGGGGGCAAACTACCAGCGCATTGAATCCCGGTCAAATATTGGGACAAAACCACACGGCGCTCCAGCTCTGGGGCCCGGGGATCGCTGCTGCCGCTGAACTGAATAGCACCACCGGTACTCCAGAAGCGCTGCCAATGCTCGGCGGAGCGTTCCTTGGCATCGGAAAAATCGTCCACTGGATCAACCTGTTCTGAACCAAAGGCCACCGTCCAGGAAAAGGCTTTCCCCGAAGGCGGCTGCAGTACCCAGTGATGGTTACCCTTCTGCAGCAAGCTAGCGTGGTGATGGCAGGCCACGCCTACATAATATGTATCCTCATCCAGGCACCGCTCCATGAGCCAATGGCCAGCCGTGCTCTTTTGTACCGTTGTCGCATGCCTTTCCGGGCTGTGCCAATCTGCAGCTGCCTTGTCCGGTGAACCGTAAGGAAACACCAGATCCACGTGCAGACGCTGTTGGCCCAACAGCGGTGATTCCACGGCAAAGCCCAGGCAATCGCTGCGCGGATGGCAGCAGGTTTCTACCTGAACCGGTATCCCTTCCACAACGAAGCGGCTGGAGAGAATACCGCTCCAAAGGTTCAGTTCCTGACGGATGTCCTTGAGATCATCTATGGAAGCAGTGCCACCGTCAGCTAAGCGAATGTGGAGACCGATGCGGCCTAGATGTAGCCGGTGGGGATTTTCCCGCTGCCACCGGTACATGATTTCATCGGCATCTTTGTGAGTATAATACGGGATATGTCGTCCATGGCCCGATGGCCACAGATAGGGCTGCAGCGGTGGCGCCGCGGGCAGCGCAAAGGAGTGCCAACCCCACTGGGACATAGTACACAAGGGCGTTTTGTCATCTCCCATGTAGGCGTCGGGAAAGGACTGCAGTCCCGTGATATCCGCGGTAAAGGCCAGTTCACCGTTGCCAACCGACAATGGCGCTTGATAATGCGGCCTCTGTAGTACGGGATTGTGCCGGGTGACCAGTGCCCTGCGATCGATACTCACGCGATCCCTCCTCTGCGAACTCGAACTAAGTGTCCACGATAATAGTGACATTGTAGCGCCGCCCAGGAACTAAGAAGTCCTGTTAGCTTGGATCTTCGTGCTCACGAACGCCGCAGATTGAGTTTCCACCCAAGTGTTGCAGTGGACACCTCGACCGGCGTCCTACAGCTTGTCCTATCTAACTGCGGTTCCTCGAGAGCTCGCCGCGTCCGGTTGGGACGGTTTGTCATACTCCCGAAAGACACGACCAAAAAGAACGCCGTAGCCGAACTGAAGAGCGGCGGCAAAATAAAAGGGAATGGTAAGAAACCCGGCACCCAGCAAAACTCCGGCAGCCATGGGCCCTAAGGCATTGGGCAGGCTGTTGGAGATATTGTTGATACTGCTGGCCAATCCCCGCCGCTCTTCACTGACTAACCCCACGGCCAAGGCCTGGCGGGCACCTTGGGTTCCACGGCTGAGGGCCGAACGGACTACGTACAAGGCTGCCGCCAGCCAAAACCACGGAACCAGTGGAATGATGGTCAGAATGCCCACAGCCAAGAGACGGACCGTGACCACCGAGCGCACAATTCCACTGCGATCGGCAGCGCGACCCGTTAACGAAGAGGCCAGGGCCGTGACAAAATATGTAATGGCAAACACGGTTCCAATGGACCCGGGTCCGACACCGAAGCGAACGTTGAACCAATACGCAAGCAACGGTGATGTCAATCCAATGGCCAGTCCGTTCATGGCATTGATCGCGCCCATTTTTGCCAAGATGGTCCGTTCCTTTTGGGTCAGCGGCTTGCCGCTGCGCAGGATCGATGCTGCAGCGGATACGTCCCTATCCGCTGAACGCCGGCGGGTCGCCCGCTCTGTGGCTGCCCTACTGTCGCGAATCCTCGCCAACAACAGCAAATTTACCGCACTGGTCACCACAATGAGAGCAAAGAATGGTCGATACGCCAAAGAGCCCGGCAGGAGATGTTCCCAGCTGGGCATCATAGCCGCGATAATAGATCCGAGACCCGTTCCGATAAACCCTAAGGAAGCATTGGTGCTGAAGATTCTGCCCCGAAAGGCCGCTGGGATCAGCTCTGAAATCCAAGCCTGCTCAGCCGGGGCTGCGGGCCCCACCATTCCCACCTGGCCGCGACCGAAGGCACCCACAATGCTGGCGGCCCCGAGGATCCAAGGGTTCGCCGTCAACAGCGCTGCAACGGCAGCACCCAGGAGCCCCACTTCATTGGCCACAACAAAAATCTTCCGGCCCACGCGGTCGGAGGCAATACCTACGGGCAGGCTCAATAGGGAGTGCAGCAGGCCGCCGGCGGCCAAAAGACTGCCGATGGCAGCGGCACTCCATCCCAAACTATCCAGATAGATGGCAAATGTTACCAAGAGAGCTCCCTGCCCCAAACTCCGCAGTACTTTGGTTGTCTGGAGCAAGAGAACATCTCGTCGCTGAGCTTCCCAATTCGATTCGTGCGGCAATGGCATCAGCCCCTTTTTGGGATATTTCGCCACCCGAATCATCAATCCCTGCGATCACCGCCGCCGAGACTGGGGAAAAGCTACTGCTTCTCCAGAACCCTGTCTACCCATTGTTCCAGCAGCCCCAACTCCCAAGCAGCATTGAACACACTATAACGGTTGCGGTAATCTTTGCCGTACAACATGGAACTGCGCAGCAGGTCACCTTCAATGCCGATTTCGGCAGCTGTCTGGGGAGCACCCAGTCGGTCATACATGGCCACAACCTCAGATACAGACGGGAGGAATGTCAGCTCGCTGTGGATAGCAGCCATATTCTCCTGTAAAACTCGGATTCTGCGGACTTGCTCTTCCCACGAAATTAGGCCGTTGTCCTCTTGATCCAACAGCTTGCGGCCGACGGCTCGGCCGTACGCCTGCATCACTGCCTCTTCCCGCTGCGCCTCTGTCCAGCGCTGGTTTTTTATGGCTTCCAAATCCAAGTGATCAAGGTCTGCCTGGAGAAACTGTTCATAGAATCGCAGGACATAGCCCGTAGCCACGCCCACCGCCGTCCCATGGCTGGGGTGGTCCTCTTCTCGCTGCAGTTTCAGCATTTCCCAGTAATGACCCATATTATGCTCCATGGATGCCACAGCTCTGGTATGACCAATGACCAATACCGTGAGACCGGCTAAAACCAGGCCTTCAATGAGACGCTGAATACCTTCCTCGGTGCCCGCCCGGATCCCGGCAATGGCGCCCACACAGTGCCCCACAGCTTCATCGATCAGTTCGACACAGGCTGGGCAGTATGGTTCTTGGTTGACGATGCGGCCCAGAATCCAGTCAGCCTTAGCGATGTACTTACCTACCACGTCGCCAAAACCGGCAATCATCATCTCTAATGGTGCCGTTTTCATAATCTCAATGTCGCAGACGAGAACCGCCGGATACCCAGCAGGTTTGTTGACCTTCTGCTTACCGTGCAGCAGGGGTGCCACTACCGACGTATAGCCATCCATAGAGGCGGCGGTGCCGACGCAGGCAAAGGGTTTGCCAGTGCACACCGAAACATAGCGGGCAATGTCTGTCAGAGTTCCAGACCCCACAGAGAGCAGAAACTCCGTGTCCGTCTCCATCGTGAGCAGAACCTCTCCTAAGGCCGTTTCGTTAGGAAGCAGCGGCTCATCTCGCTCCAAAAGGCATAACTTCACCGCGTATCCCGCCGCACGCAGCAGTTCCACCACAGTGCGTCCAGCTACCTCATAGACCACGTTATCGGTGATGACTACGACTCGGCTGCCCAGCTGCCGCTGCCGCAGGTATTCCGGCAGCCGTTCCAGCAGACTGCGTCCGATGTATATATCCATGTCGGGCACACCATGCTGCAGACCACAATCACAGGCGATCTGCTCCAACAGCAGCTTGTCGTCTTGGTACGTAATGTTTGCCAAAACAGGTTCCTCCCCATCGGTACGAAATATTCCCAGCATAATCCAGAAGAGCGCTCTGCCCAAGCACCCGTTGCGGGCCCAGGCAGAGCGCCTTTCCCTTCTTATGCTGTGGATGTCTGACTGCGGAAACGAATCCCTAAACCCATCGCTCCCGCCTGCTATCGCTGCACTGTTTCTGGTCAATCAGCCTGTTGCAGAACTACCCTGGCCAACGCTTAGCAACAAGGCTCAAAATCGCTGTCGCTGCGATTAACCAAGGCACTGGCCGTGTGTTTGCCAGAGCTTTCTGTGGCCACGTTATCCCCTTAATGCTCTCTGCGTCGAGCATGGGAGGGGATACCCAGACTTCTACCGCTCCTGGACGTCGCCAATTACATTCATGCGCAAAACCACTTCTAGACTGTGGGCACCATCATCGGTTTCGATGACGGTCTGCAACTCCACACTGGAGTCCACAGCCACCGTCAAAC
>PWMW01000391.1 GCA_003559095.1 Clostridiales bacterium
ATGGCGGTTCACGCCAACGTGGCTGACCGTGTCGGCATCATGTATGCTGGTCGCATTGTAGAGGTGGGTTCGGTGGACGACATCTTCCACAAAGCGCGACATCCGTATACGCAGCATCTGATCGGTTCGCTGCCCACTATTGGTGACAAGACAACCCGCAGTGCCCTCCCAGGAGCGCCGCCGAGTCTGGCCACTCCGCCCGAGGGCTGTCGCTTCCATCCTCGCTGCGAATACGCCATGGACATCTGCCGCCGTGATGTTCCACCGATGCTCGAGGCTGAGAATGGACATCAGACGGCCTGTTTCTGGGCTAATAAGGAGGCGGTGTCATGAACAACACTCAGCTTTTATTCAAAGCCGACAATGTATCCAAGCTGTTCACTGTGGGAACATGGCTGCATCGCACCCAGATTGCCGCAGTCAACAATGTAACACTGAGCTGCAGCACGGAAAAACCAGAAATCATCACGGTGGCCGGAGAGAGCGGCAGCGGCAAAACCACTTTGGCCAGGATGATGCTGCGCATGCTGGAGCCTTCCAACGGAACTATCTACTTCCGGGATCGCGATATTAACCAGCAGCGGGGTTGGGACAGCCAGATGCAGTTCATGTCCGAAGTGCAGCCGGTGTTTCAAAATCCCTTTGAAACATTCAGTCCTCTGAAGCGTGTTGAGGATTATCTGCGGGAAACGGTCATCAATTTCAAAAAGGCAAAAAAGAAGCCCGATGTGGACAACAAGATGGATGAAGCGCTGCGGTCTGTGGGGCTATCTTTACAGGAAGTGCGGGGACGTTATCCGCACCAGCTGTCCGGTGGTCAGCTGCAGAGAGTTTCCGTGGCCAGAGCGCTGATACCGAACCCATCGCTGTTAATTGCTGACGAACCCGTATCCATGGTGGATGCATCGTTGCGAATGTCCATCGTTAACCTCTTCCAAGAGCTCAAGAACGAATACGACGTGAGCATCGTCTATATCACCCATGACTTGGCCACGGCCTATTACATCAGTGATCGCATTGCCATCATGCTGCGCGGTAGTGTGGTAGAATCAGGAGATGTGGAGAAGGTATTGGGCAGCCCGCTGCATCCCTACTCGAAGCTGCTGCGGGACTCTGTACCTCTGCCCTCAAAGGACCCGAACTGGACCAAGAAGATTGAGTTATCCGTGACGGAGACTAAAGAGTATTCGCGCCAAGGCTGCAAGTTCACTGGGCGCTGTCCTAAGGTTATGGATCGCTGTTGGGAGCAGGAGCCACCGGACTTCGATACCGATGGCCGTTTGGTCCGCTGCTATCTGTATGACGACAAGCCCAATGAACCATCGCAGTCAGCGTAAACAACCAACGAATAAAGGGAGGGTGTAAGGGCGTGCAGAAGGCAAAGTTAACGTTTGACCGATCGTTTCGAATTGGGGAGATCGATGACAGGATCTATGGATCCTTCATTGAACATCTGGGTCGTGCTGTGTATGGAGGAATGTATGAGCCGGGGCATCCCACCGCGGATGACATGGGTTTCCGCAAAGACGTCTTGGATCTGGTCAAGGAGTTGAAGGTGCCCATTGTCCGGTATCCTGGAGGAAACTTTGTCTCGGGGTATAACTGGGAAGATGGTGTTGGTCCCGTGGAACAGCGTCCAAAGCGCTTGGATCTGGCCTGGCAGACGGTGGAGCCCAACGAAGTGGGTACGAACGAGTTCGTGGAATGGTGCAAGCGGGCCGACTCCGAAGCGATGATGGCAATTAACTTAGGCACCAAGGGCATCGACGCTGGACGAAACCTTCTTGAGTACTGCAACCACCCGGGCGGCTCGTACTGGAGTGATCTGCGCAAGAGCCACGGTTACGCCGAGCCATACAACATTAAGACCTGGTGTCTGGGTAACGAAATGGATGGGCCTTGGCAGATTGGTCACAAGACCGCTGAGGAGTATGGCCGGATCGCCCATGAAACAGGCAATGCTATGCGCATGTTCCAGCCGGACCTTGAGTTAGTGGCCTGCGGCAGTTCGAACCGGAAAATGCCTACCTTCGGCGAATGGGAGGCTGTGGTACTGGACCATACCTATGAGATTGCTGACTACATCTCGCTGCACACATACTACCAAAACTTCGAAAGCGATGTGGCCAACTTCTTGGCGAAGTCCTTGGATATGGATGCCTTCATTGAGTCGGTGGTGGCCATCTGCGATTACGTCAAAGCCAAGAAGCGCAGCAACAAGACCATCCATCTTTCGTTTGATGAGTGGAACGTTTGGTTCCATTCCCGCCAAGCCGACAGTGAACGGGAACCGTGGCAGGTGGCGCCTCCCCTCCTCGAAGATGTCTACACCTTTGAAGATGCTCTGGTGGTGGGATGCATGCTGATCAGCCTCCTGAAGCATGCCGACCGTGTCAAGATGGCCTGCATGGCGCAGCTGGTCAATGTCATTGCTCCGATCATGACAGAAAACAACGGAGCTGCTTGGCGGCAGACCATCTTCTATCCCTACCTGCACGCTTCTGTGTACGGCCGCGGCGAAGTTCTGCGGACTTTGGTGGACTGTGGGAAATACGACAGCAAGGACTTCACTGATGTTCCCTACCTGGAAGCCGTAACGGTGAACGATCCTGAGCAGCAGCAGGTCACGATCTTTGCCGTCAACCGACATCAAGAAGAGCGTATGGAACTCAGTGCAGACCTGCGGGACTTTGCCGGCTACGCAGTTATTGAGCACATTGTTCTCGAGCATGAAGACATTAAGGCCACCAATACGGCGGCTCATCCTGATAATGTAGTTCCGCACAACAACGGTGATGCCACAGTGACGGACAGCCAGTTGACAGCCTACTTAGCACCGCTGTCGTGGAACGTGATTCGCTTGGGCAGATAGGCGACGTTTCCGAAGTTCGTGTTCAACAATCAACAAGCCGCATGAGAGGGTATGCACTTCTTCCTCATGCGGTTTGTTCGCGTGCCGAAGTCTTTGTAGCTGCGTCAATACCCGAACGTTCCGGCGGCTCTTCCTGCAGGGCACACTTGTGCCGTGGATTTCGTTAAATTTCACGATTTTAGCATTTCTTGCAGCGAACTAGACATTGCTATCGAATTAAGGTAACAAAGAGAAACAAAGGGAAAATATATTACCTCATGCAAATTGAGCGGGCATCATGACCTCCTTCCGACACGCCAACGCTGCCCGTTCAGATAACGTGATAGCCGGGGATCCTTTAATGGCACTATCGCATATGGCCGTCGGCCTCACAGCCACGAGTGTTATGAGCGGTGAATGTGAACGCGGACACCTTGTGTTGGGTCCTTCCTCGCCTCGCCGGTACCGCAAAGTGCTGTTTGGCCGCCGTTGTTTCGCCGCCCAGTGTCACTGAAACTTCGCCGTTGCGAGCCACAAACGGAGAACGTCACTGACCGAGAACAACCCAGAGTTATTGATCAAGGAAACAACGAAAAAGTAACGAAACAGCGTGCCCCAAAAGAACTAAACCGCTAAGCGGTGGAAAAGGATCACAGCGTTAGTGCTCATGTTTTGGGCATTAGCGCCCATTTTGCAGATAATCATTGCGTTAGTGCTCAGATTTCGAGCATTAACGCTTTTTTGCATAGGAATAGGAGCTCCTCATCTGGAATACTTTTTGTGCGACCAAAAAGCCAGATAGAAAGGAACTCCTTGACCATGATCATACCATACTTTGCGAGTCCTTGCTATGGCTTTGTTCGCTCCCGATCTCCTCCAACCAGTCGCACACATGCTGCTGTTACTGG
>PWMW01000259.1 GCA_003559095.1 Clostridiales bacterium
ACTGGCGAGAATTGGGTGTGGATATGCGTTCGCGGTCTATTTCCGGCGAACTGCAAGGTGAACGGGCACCAGCAAACTTGATGGACGCGACACTCTGGCACGGGGACAAAGCCACAGACGTCCTGTTCCCGCTGGCACCGCAGTTCTTGGTTCCATCCAATCCTGGTTGGGAACGGACCAAGTGGCCTCTCTGGGGCCGTTGGCTCGAAACCGGTGGTGCTGAAGGCGAAGAACCTCCGGCAGACGTGAAGCAAGTGCGCCAGTGGTGGGATGAAATGATGGTTGAACCCGACGAAGACCGTCGTCTGGAACTGGGTGCCAACATCCTCCAGGCACAGGCCGAGAACCTCTGGGTTATCGGAACTGTGGGTCGAGCACCACATCCGCTGATTGTCAGCAATGACCTGCGCAACGTACCTGAAATGGGAGTCTGGGTATGGGACACCAACTGGATTGGCAGTCACAACCCAGAACAGATCTTCTTCGACAGATAAACGGTGGCGCGAGATAACTCGGCTCTACCCCTGCATGAGGGCTTCACAACTAAAACGAGCTTGGCCAATGGCCAAGCTCGTTTGTCTTCGCAGACATCGCTAGCGTCCCTTAATGCCTGTGATCACCAGCTGACCATTTGGTCCAGTGCATGCCAAGCTTGTTGGGCGTAAAAGCGATGGCCCCCCTCACCCACAACCAAACGGCAGCGTTCCGATGCATCGACAGCATCATAAATCCGCTGAATGATGGCAAAGTTTTCTTCCACACCGGCTATGGGGAAGATATCATCGTGGCGGCCCGCCACAATGATCAGCGGTCGCGGCGCGATAAGACCTGCCAGATCCCCCATTTCGAAATACTGGTAGACACCGGGAATGTAGTTGTCGGTGCAGTGGTAGATGCGTCCGATGGAATCCTTATAGGTGCATACGGCCACGGCAGGGATGGCAGCGGCGATGCGGGGCTCCACGCACGTAAGGTAATAGGTGATCGTGCCACCGCCGGAATCACCCACACAGACCAGGCGGCGCATATCCACTTCGGAAAAGGTTTCCAGAATGTCCAGGGACCGCCGGACATCCCAGACGCGCTCCCCAATCATGGTTCTACCCAACAGCAGCGCCTGCATGGCGGCCTGCTGGCATCCGGAGGCATACTCCGGCCCCACATGCCGGGCTCTCCGTTCGCCAAAACAGCGCTGTTCGATAACCAGCGCCGCCCAGCCCCGCTGGATGGCTTGGATGGCATAATCCCGGTCCGTACCTACATGAACTTTGTCCGCATCCTCGGGCATCCGCCCCAATGAGATGTGCATCCCCGTGCTGTGCCCCTGCAGACAGATCACCGTGGGAAAGGGTCCGTCCCCGTGTCTTGGGATCAGCAGGTGACAGGGCACTTCACAATCGGCTTCGGTCTCAAAGGTGAAGCGGCGCTCGTAGAACTGCTCATGCGTCCGTTCGTATTCCATCCGCATCTGGAGCGGTGCCTTTTGCGGCATGACACCCAACAGTTCCTTTAGTTTTCCCGCCAGTTCGCGGCGCCACTCAGCGAAGTTCCGCTGACCATCGAAGGCCAGTACCTTGGGCGCATGGTCAAAGAGTACATCATGGCAGGTCAATGGGTCTTTGGCATTCATTATTTCACCATCCTTCGTTAGTTGGGAACGGCGGTTGGGCGGTGGAGACCACCCACCTTCCCTTCACCTTCCGCTGAATGTTAAGATTCCCTTGATAAATTGAAGGAAAAAAGAAACGAACCTCGAAAGACTCTAGAGATGCGTTGAAACCGTAGGTTTTTCCGTATAAATGCACATCCTATCATTCCAACTGGCCTATTTCGAGAGGAGCCATCAACACTATGTATCGAGCTGCAATTATCGGGTGCGGGGCCATTCACGCCCTGCACGCCAATGCTCTGCGCAACAATCCCCATGCTCAGCTGGCTGCTGTGGTCGACATTATTCCCTATCGGGCGGAAGACACAGCGGAGGTCCACAACTGCGACTATTATGTGAATTATCGCGATGTGCTGAAGGACCCGTCCATCGATGTGGTGCACCTGTGTACCCCGCATCATCTGCATTACCCCATGGCCATGGATGCACTGGACGCCGGCAAGCATGTTCTCACTGAAAAACCCATAGCCATCCGGGTCAGCGAAGCGGATGCCATGATCCAAAAAGCCACCGCTGCAGGGCTGCGCCTGGGTGTGACATTCCAGAACCGCTACAACCCCAATGCTCGCAGGGCCAAGGAACTCCTAGAACAGGGTGCCTTGGGAGAAGTTCGCGGTGTCAAGGGCTTGGTCATTTGGCATCGTAACGAATCCTATTATAACAGTGAAGATTGGCGGGGCAGTTGGGACCTGGAAGGCGGCGGAGTGGTCATCAACCAAGCCATCCATACGGTGGATCTCATGCAGTGGCTGGGGGGTCCGATCACTGCGGTCAGCGGACAAATCGCCACCCACAATCTTGGCGACCACATTGATGTGGAGGATATGGCCAGCGGTGTTTTCCGCTACGCCAACGGCGCTTCCGGCATCTTTTTCGCCACCAACGACTATTCCACCAACGCCCCGGTGGAAGTGGAGATTCATGGTACCGAAGGATTTCTCCTCCTGCGCGGCGAGGACCTTATCTTCAAAGGCGAGCTGGTCGACATCACCCCCACCGAAGGCCAGAAGGTCAAGCACAAGTCCTACTGGGGCCTAGGTCACCAAGATCTGGTTGACGGCTTCTATGCAGCCTTGGCTGCCAACAATGACAACTTTGTGTCGGGCGCAGACGGGCGCAGAGCACTGGCAGTGGTCCAGGCACTGTACCAATCGGGCCTCAAAGGCAGGACCGGCAACCTCTAGATCGTTTCGCAAGCCGGCATCACCTACCATTTAATATTGGCAGCCCCGGACAGTAGTCCGGGGTTCTTGCTATGGTATCCGGCTCTCACAGCAGACCGCCGTTTGACATTTGCCACATCCGTAGCGAGGTTTGTATTTGGGATTGATCTCACGGGCCTGGTATGCGGCACAGAGGGCATGGTCCTTGCCCTGTTCGGTAATGGCGCCGGCCGGGCAGCGCTCAATACATTGGCGGCACATGGTGCAGTTCTGGTAGATATCGGAATAGGGCCGTTCCTGAATGGGAAGATCCCCATCCACCACCACACTGCCGAATCGCCCAGCGCAGCCAGCTTCGGTAATAAACGATGTGTGAAGGCCGAACGTACCGAGACCAGCTATGTAGGCCACATGCCGCTCCGACCAGTTGGCTCGCCTGTCTTCGACGTTGAAACCGTCATCCAAGACAGGCGCCACTGCAGCCATATCCCGTTGTTGAAAATAAAGCTCCAGATAGCCGCGCAGGGCATCGTTCACCTGCTCCCCTTCATAACGGCCATAGACCCACTCCAGCGCTGGCATTCCCGGCACCCGGTTGGCTTCACGAACCACAGCGCTGAACGGCAGAAAATAGCTGACCACCACTTTGGCATCGGGCAGCCAGTCCAGCGGGCTGCGATGATGCGAGCCCACAATGGACGTCTGCTTGAGATCAGCGAACAGCGGATCAACGGCCGCTGCCACCGCTACCAATGGCGCGTCGTAAATCCGAGGAATGGCAGGTTCTGCCACTGTGTTCATGGGGTGGTTAGCAACGAATTCTTCCATATCGGCCTTCAGATCGTCAAGATACAGCACAGCCAGACAACCCCTCTCCATCTAGATGGTTAAACTGTCGTGCAGCAGTACTACGGGAACGAGCATTACCTGGGCACGGCCTGCGGCCGTTAGTTCCACAGCACAGCGGATGATGCCCTCTGCAATGTGATCCGTCTCCAAGGTGAAAACCAGTGTGCGTGTGTTATCATCCAAGCTCTGTTGGGGTATGAAGGTCGTTCCCTGGGCAGCGGGCAGTACACTCCAACTGGCGGGCACGTGCCAACGCACTTGCAGCATTTCTTGGACCTTATATGTGTTCTCCACATGCAGTTTGATTACCTTCGGTTCTTGGGCCCGCACCCCCGGTCCATGCCCATAATCCACGTAGACGGTGAAAAAGTCGAACGTGTACTGGGGGCATCCCAGATAGCGGTACAAAGCGTAGCGTTGCTCACCGGCGAAGAGCGGATAGGTCTTAACTTCTACTCCCGACCAATCCTCCGCCACGGGCAGTCCCCGCCGCAGATGCATCCGCAGCATCAGCCGCAGGACGCGATCTGTCAGTTCATCCACGGATTGGGGCAGTTGACCACCGTATCCGCCCAGCTCGCCCAGGTTTAGGCAGGCTGTCTGTATACCGCGCCCGATGGGCTCGATCCAACGGTTCGGGATGCCTTCCATGCCGTGAATGATGCCGAGGATGGACCCCAGCGTCGCCGCTGTGCAATCTGTGTCTTCACCGCAGTTCACGGTGGTGCACAGCGAACGGCCGAAGTCACCATCACCCCAGAGCAGTCCTACCACCAGAATGGCGATGTTGGAGGGGGCATCCCAGCCCCGTTGGCCATGGGTGAAGCCCCGTTCTTGATCCCTCTGGGATATATGATCTAATCGTCCAAAGAAACACTCGCCGCGAAAATCAGTCAGAATCCGGTCCCGTGTATCCTGCCAAGACATGCCCTCATCACGGCACTGCACAGCGCAGCGGACCGCCTCGGCTACACCACTGTCATCGGGGATATAGGACAGTCCGATGTCGATGAGCTTGCGCAGATCCGACTCGACAAAGGCAGCGCTTTCCAAAGCTGCGGTGAAAACCGCTGCGTAGACACCCTCGCCATCCCCATGGTCGATGGCAGCGTCGCGATACGCGTGTTCCGCTGCCAGCATGGGAGCGCCGGGGCAGATGGCAGCCCATATTTCCGAACGAATAAAGGCTCCGCAGCTATCCTTAAAGTCATTGTTCAGCAGACCACTGAGCGGCGGCATAAGGCCGGCCCGCATATGGATTTTGGCATTGCCATATTCGGCCCAGTGGGGCGTAACATAGAGCATCCAGTATTCTGCCAAGGTATGGCTGGATAGCTCCAGGCCCCGCTCCTCCATGGCGATCAACCACAACAGCTGGATGTCCAGGTCATCATTGGGCAGCGGTTCACCATGAAGGTCTTGAACATAAAAGTCAACATCGTTGAACTGCCGCCGCCATTCAAAGGGCGCTCCCAGCGTTCCGCCAATATTTTTACCAATCCAACATCCCAAGAGTTTGTCCCTGTACTGAGCCAATGTCAGCATCGCTTTCACTCCTTGTCGACTATGGGAAGCACTTGTGCGCAAACGCCGGTTCCCGCTAGCCGGCAGCTCCCGCCCATCAACGAAAGGGCACACAGTGTCTTGCTGTTATTCGGCTGAACTTTCCATGGCCTGCACCGGTGATGTCCGCATAACAATGCTGGCGGGGTAGAGACTGGCCAGGATAGCCATGACCAGGATCACCGCGAAGGCCAGCAGCACCGACGACAATGAGAGCACGGGATAAAGAACTGGACCGCCAAACAGAACTTCGAAGAACATGTTCGGAGCTTCAACGCCGGTAAAGTAGAGAATCTGCAGAATGCCAACGGCCACCCCAAGGCCAATAAGACCAAAGATTCCAGTGATGAGAAAGGTCTCCGCAAGGATCATGCTGCGCACGAATGGTTTTTGGGCCCCGATGGCCCGCATGGTGCCAATTTCGGCCATGCGTTCTGTGACAGAGATGACCAATGTATTCATGATAATAATCACCGCCACCACGGCGATCACCACCACGATCAAGTTAAAAACCCAGCGGACCCCAAAGGACAGCTGTGCAATGGCTCCGGCCGCCTGCAGCCAGTCCCCCACCTGCGCTTGAATCTCCTGATCAGCGAAAAACCGGTTCAGCTCCTGTTGAGCCTGGGCCAGATACCGTTCGTCGCTGAGCCGCAGCAGCAGGAAATGCCAGGCCGCTGAGTCCTCCCAAGGATCTGCAATATCCCCAGGACCCAGAATGTCCAGAAACTGCCCAGTACTGGCCGGAGTATCCTGCACTTCCACCTCCACCAACAGATCATCCACCGATCCGAACAGAGCCTCCTCATCCAAACTGCCTAAGATGCGCTGTTCCTCTGCAGTTAGTTCAGCCACGTCCACCCGGGATACCGACATGCCGGCCAGGGCACGTGTGGTGTGAATATCCAAGAGCGAAACCGAGTCCAGCTGGGGATTTGATTGTCGAAAGCGAAAAATGCCGTGAACCGGAACTTCCCGCAGCCGCAGACCACCCCTGACGCTGATACCAGTCAGCAGAATACGGTCCCCCACCTCAATGTCGCGACCGAGACGGCGACCGAGGCGTTCGGCGGTAAGTTCACTGAGCAGAATTCCCTCCTCCCCAGGGTCAAAGAAACGTCCCCCCAGCAGCTGCACGTTATCTGGAAAGGCCTGCCTATAGGCCTGCGGGTCCACGCCAAATACCAGGGCCATAGTGCGGGCATCGTCGTCGACACTGACCACGGCATTACCCGCGGCCTGGGGACTGATGGCCTCCACGTAAGGCAGACTTTGGACAAACGCCAGCACTTCATCAAAGCGCGGTATCAGGGGAATGGGCTGATCCAACGCCGATAGGTCCTGAAAACCGAACATCGTTAACCGTCCTTGGTGGCGTCCGCTGATCATAAGATGTCCCGTATAATTGCCCACATAAGAACGCTCAATACCCATAGCTGCCGTCTCCATCAGCGAGTTGCCGATGACCAGAACCGCAATGCCCAAGGCCACTAGGATGCCAATGATGAAGGTTTTGGAGCGATGTTCTTTGAGGTTGCGCCAAGCTATTAGCAGAACGATCTTCATGGACTCTCCTTTGGTGGCACTCCGTGACCATGCAGCGCATTTTCCACAACTTGACCATCCAACAGCTGAATAACGTGATCGGCATTGGCCACAATGCTGGGATCATGTGTGGAAAAAATGAACGTTGTCGCCAACTCTTCATTCATGGTTTTCATCAGCGAGATAATGCTCTGGCCCGTCTTGGAGTCCAGGTTAGCCGTGGGTTCGTCAGCCAACACGATCTTCGGTTTGGTCACCAGAGCCCGGGCGATGGCGACCCGCTGACGCTGTCCGCCCGATAATTCGCTGGGTTTGTGGCGGCGATGGGTATCCAGACCCACTGCCTGGATAAGGTACCGCAGCCACTCCTGCCTTTCCTGTGGTGCCAAGGCGGTTGGCCCCAACAGCAGAGGAAACTCGATATTCTCGTACACGTTAAGAACGGGAATGAGATTGAACGATTGGAAAATGAACCCGAGGGTTCGGTGGCGCAGTTCTGTCAACTGACGGTCCTTCAGGCCATCCGTTCGCTGCCCCGCAATACTCACCGTTCCCTGGGTGGGTACGTCGATACAGCCAATCAAATTCAAGATGGTTGATTTCCCGGAACCCGAAGGACCGACGATGGAAACAAAATCACCAGGGTAAATTTGGAAACTGACACCGCGCAGCGCCGGTACTTCCGTCTTGCCCAAGGTATAGATCTTGCGAACGTCAAGCAACTGCACAATGGGCGTTTTCGCTTGTTGCATGCCGACATCCCTCCTCCCCAGCAGCGCTCTCCAGGACTGCTGGAACCCAGACAGTGGCCCACGGCGGGAAGCGCTGACCCTATCCGGGCCAGCGCTGGGTCCGTTGGTTCTCATGCTCGGCATGGCTTAGTGAACACGCCAGCCACTGGGTTTCTCAAAGGCCCACATCCTGTTTGAACCGCCAGATCAAACCGCGAGTATACTCCCCGGTGCGTCCCAGTGTCTGTTCGATGATTTCGTGCAGCTCTGTAAGGAACTTGCCCGTGGGTACAGGATCCCGTTCAAAGTCCAGTGTCTGTTTCACCGGTATCCCCAGATCCGGCCAGACAGCCAGTGTCAGATCATACTGGCGCTCCACAATTCGGCGCACTTCGTTATTCAAGTCCAGAGCGGCCTGTTCCACCGTGGCGAACTCCACGTAATCGGTACGGGTCAAAACATCAATGAAGGGCTCGTACTCCTGGGTCAGACGCCATTCCACATACCATTCCAAATTGTAATGGACGTTCTCACCGACGATGGTGGCATTGGTGAGATTGAGGCGATGCTTCGTCAAAAAGTGGGCCACGGGCATGGGCAGCGAATGGTATGGCTGGCCCATGTCCTGCAGATAATGCAGGGAACGGGACAAAAAACGGAAGGCCCAATACAGATCACCCTGTTCATAGGCATACACAGCCAGATCGTAGAAATGCTGCGCCCGTTCCGGTGCCACGCCCAATGCAATGAGGCCTCCCAGCAGCGTATAGCGCTGGTGACGCCAACCTTGACTGCCACCTGTCAGCATCTGCAGTGGATTAAGCTCGAGGCCAGTATCCAGGTCCCAGTCAGGTTCCTGCGCGTAGTCCACAAGCACTTGGAACGCTGTTAGTTCGTCCCAATCCTCGTGCAAGAACTTCACCACAAAGCTGGGATTATATTCCGTGGTATCGCGTTCCCCATAGGTGTACTCGGTTTCCACCAGGGGAATATCCAGTGTGGCAAAGTCTTTCAGGCTGTGATACGTTATGAGATCATGACCGTCCCAACCCAGTACCGCACCCGAGAACACCGCCAGCAAGGCAAGAATCAGCATAACCCGTCGTATCATGGCATCCGGCATCCCACTGCGCCTTCACTCCTTTCCCAAAAACAACGCTTAACACGGAATTAATGTGCATGGTCAGGTATTAGGCATCTCATTCCGTGATTCCTTCTGGTTATATGCCCTGGAAGAAGTTTCGTCAACACTGGCTTCGGGAGCATAGCGGCACCAAAACTTCCACCACGGCGGCACAATACTGGTGAAGTGATCCCAGCTCCCTGGTTCATAGGGCACATGGCCCGCCTCATTGACCACCTCGGTCAGCCGACGGATCTGAAAGCCATGTTCCACGAGACCATTGACCAGCGAGCTCAACGTATGCCGATACTCCAAGGAAGGCGGCACAGCGGAGCCATGGGCGGGATCAGCAAAAACAAACCCTTGATAGGGCTGCTCTACCTTGACCTCAGCTTGGTACGGCTGCCGCATAAGAAAGCCTTCCCCGGTCCAATCGGACTCTGTCATGCCCAAAGCGTGGGGATTGGCGCACATAAAGTGATATATACCACCGAGTTTGATCACGCTGGCTACTTGGCCAAACACCTGGGCGCACTGCGGCACAAAATTGAGGGAGTAGGGGTGCCAAACCACATCATAGCTGCTTTGGGGCAGCCCAGAGAGGTCTCGCATATCACCCTGCACGGTCCGCACAGTGGTCCCATAGTGGGCCGCCGCCTGCTGATCCTTCGCCAACTGCCCTGGGGATAGATCCACTACGGTGACTTCCGCTCCCAAGATGGCAAATGCTGCGGACTGCTGGCCCCCGCCTGCGGCCAGACAGAGCACGCGCTTACCAGATAGCTGACCCAAAAGACCTTCGGAATTCACAAAGGCCTGCGCCGCTTCCTTAGTCAAGTCCAGCCGGGGGCGAGTAAACAGCGCGTTGGCCTGGACCATCGCTTCCCACCGCTGCTCATTATATCGATAGATCTCATCTTTACAACACTTCCCCATGTCCTCGGTCAAGTTCCCACAATCCCTTCCAACTCGCGAGCTTGCGCCTGCGGCAGCAGCCATTCACTAGAAGAACGATCTCTCCAGAAGCTTCCAGGCATCGTCCCGAACGATATCAACCACGGTACCCACCGCAGCCATGACGTACTTTTTGTCTGTTAGGATTTGAGCATGTTTGGGCAGCAGCAGCTCCTCACCGCCGCGCAAGCAGTTCTCCAGAACACGTCCTTCCGGGTCCAGATGGGCAAAAATGCCCCCCGTACCGATCAAATACTGGACAGCCGTGAGGTCGCGGCCGCTGGCCGTCTTTTTGCGGCCCGATCCATCATAGTGATACATGTACCGCCCAACGTGACGTAGAACCGCTTCCCGGGCAGCGGCTTCGGTGAGCTCCAATACCCACTGCCGCTGCTGGTCTGTTTCGGGAATGGCCACCACGGGTGGGTGTTCGCCATTGTGATTCCAACCCCGGTAATGCCGCAGCTGAATTACGTTCTTGCTGTTAATGAATACCCCTAAATCCCCTTCCACAGTTCGTTTGGCCTTGGGTTCCGGTGCCGATGATATATCCTGCACTTCAGGGCTTCCCAGGGTCACGGAGTGGACATCGGTGGTGGCACCACCCACATCCACCACCACCACGTCACCCTGTCGTTCCTGGAACAGCAGCGCACTGCGCATGACAGCTGCCGGCGTTGGCCACAAGACGCGCCCCCACTGGTCTTTGACTTTGTCCATACCCGGTGCCGTGATAATGTGTTCTTCAAAGACTTCATGGATCACCCGGCGGGCTGGCTCCACCACCAGTTGGTCGATGCGGGGGTAGACATTGTCACAGAGAAAGACGGGAATACCCTGGTCGCTCAGGAGCCGTTCAATGTCATCCTGCAGCACAACATTGCCTGCATAGATTACGGGTATGGCCAAATCATGATCGGTCAACGTTTTGGCTATAGCTTGGGCGTTGTGCCAAGGCACGTCCTCATCACCGAAGTCGACGCCACCCGCCAGAAGGATCAAATTGGGCTTCAGTTCCACCACATTCTGCAGCTGGCGCTCTGTCATTTTTCCAGCTGTAACCATTTTCACCACTGCTCCGGCACCCAAGGCTGCTTCCCGGGCCGCCCGCACCGTCATGTCGTAGGCAAGGCCGTGCACGCTCATGCGCAGGCCACCGGCGGCACTGCTGGCGGCCGTATGCGTGTGGGCATCAATATGGTCCGTCCCCACCTGCTCAGCCAGGTGGTCCAAAGCCCGCTCCACACCGATGTAGATGTCTCCTTCTTCCACGGTTGTCAGGGCTCGCCCTTGGCCGAGGATGCGCGGCCGCTCGCCGCCCAGACGGTCAAATCCATGGACAACAGTGGTTGTGCTGCCGATCTCAGCCACCAATAGATCAATCCGCATGGGCATCTGCCTCCGTCAGGGCGTTTACCATAAAACTTGCCACGTCGATACCTTTGGTGCCGCGCCCGAAGCCAGCATCCATGCCATTACTGCGTGCCAGCTCGTCCGTGATTTGGGTTCCGCCAGCAATTAACAGCAGTCGTGGGCGGACGCCTTTTTCCAAGCAGAGATTGTGCAGCTTGCCCATATTGACCTGGTGCACATCGTTGTGGGTGATGATTGTGCTGATCAAGATGGCATCGGCCCCAATCTCTAGGGCTGCATCCACCACTTTCGTTATGGGTACCGAAGTTCCCAAGTAATGGCATTCAATGCCGAAGCCTTCCAACCCGCCGTGCTTAATATCCAAAATCTCCCGCATGCCCACGGAATGCTCATCCTGACCCACCGTCGCCCCCACAACCTTCAGGGAGCGCTCCCGTACAAACTGGCGGATCTCCGTTTCCGTCAAACGGTGTGGTTCCTCGGGAATGACTAGGTCTTCGGGGCAGATATCCAGTTCGAGGACACCTTTCACTTCCAGATATGTGCCCTCGGCCGGCTGCATTACCTCCTTGTGGATCACCTGTGGTTCCTTCATCCCCATGGCCTGGGCCATGGCCAGAGCCGCTGCTTCGGCGGTCCGCTGATCCACAGGCAGAAAAACGTTCACCACGGCCGTACCATCGCCGGCCCACTCCACCTCGGGACGGATCAGGCTCTCCCGGTATGGTTTGGAGGCCTGCAGCCGGGTATTCACGTTGTCTTCGGGATCCAGTTCATCGATGTAGCGGATTTTTTCGGGCTTGCATAGGGTACAGCCTCCTATGGGTTCACAGTCCTCTGCCGTATTCTCGCCAAAATGATGACAGACCGGCGCCCAGTAATCGGGGTCCCGCCGGACAATGGTATCCACTGCAATGCCGCCGGCCATCGCCCGAGCAATGCCATCACCGGCCCGCTCAGGATAGAGGCCGGAGTCGACGAAAAACCCTGCTTCCAGTGCGTTTGCGTAGCCTCCTACGGTCAAGATCTCTTCCAAGAAGAGGATGGCCCGTTCTTTCAATTCCCGCACCTTGTCACCCAAAGGTCCGGTTCGCTTGATTTCTACCAAATCCAGCAGCCCGTCCAAACCCAACAAGGCCTGTTTGGCGGTATCCACTGCCTGAATGTTGTAGTAGTGCCAAGGTACATTACGGCCTTCATCAGGGGTGATGGTGGACTGGATATGGGCCGACGTCAGCCGCGAAATAAGTACGTTCAGTACGTGGGTCACCGTGGCTTCTCTGGTAGAAGATCCCATATACCTGGTATTCATCTGGGCGCGAAACTTATAGTCACGGAACAGTTCCCGCAGAGCCACCGCATAAGGCAGGTCCAATGTTAAACAAGGGGCCGGCGGTGCAGTGGGCGGTACCGTGGAGAGGGCAATATTAGCAGCCGCCATGCCCACGGCCCGCGAAAAGGCGCAGTTGATGCCATGCTGGACCAAAAGCTCCGGCATAACCTTCCAGGCTTCCCGGGCTGTGGCGTTAGCATTGTGGGCACCATCAATCTGCAGAATTCGGCCTGCTGCCATGATCTGTTTGGCCACCGCAGCATCGACGAAGGAACGAAACACATTGATGTTCCGGTAAAGCACATTGTACTGCGGGTCCTGGTGGGCTCCGGCCACGCCTTCCTCGGCGAACAACACCGCCATCTCGGGGCCGGCTACTCCGCTGATATAGGAATGGAAGTTAATAGGTCGTCCTACTTCATCTTCAATGTGATCGAGGGCCTTGCGGGTGGCCCGCAGTTGTTTGCGGGTGATAGGTACGCCGCCCACACCTTCAGGAGTACCTTCAATCAGGCCGTCAAAATGACTCTGCCCGGCCGTGCGAATGACCATCATGTGATCAGCGCCGTGCCAAGCGGCCATGCGCATACGGCGAATATCATCTTCAAACCGTCCCGAAGCGATCTCAGTGGTAAGCACCGTGTCCGGCTGCGGATCCATGCCGCCGAAGTAGTCAGCCGCAGGAAGGGCCACCGAGGCTTTCAGATCCGTGCTTACTTGGGAGTACGGAAAAGGACCTCGCTGACCAGGTTCCGTGGGTCGCCATGTCCAACCGCGCCGGCGCGGACGGTATTGATCTAGATTTTGCAGCAGTACTTCCAGTGAAAGTTTTTCATTCTTCTCCATGGGCGCCACCTCCGCTGCTCATGATTGCCTTCACTTCATCCCAATCCTCGAGAGCCGCCAGCACCCGTCCTGCGTCCAGCAAGTCCAGATTCCTTGCCCGCGCATACCTATACACCACGTGCCCGGCACCCTTGCCCAAAAGTCCGTAGGCAAAGACCTTCTGCACAATGGCGCTGGCTTCCAGGCTGCTGAAGCCCATCCGGAGAAGGACCGAGCGCTCAATCGATGGACTCGTATGGGTCCGCGCCAAGTCCACCAACGGCTCTACCACGTCCTGGGCCAATTTCCAAAAGCGGTCCTCCAACTGCCCTTCGCTCATCTTGGACAAATGCGTTCTGCGCTGAGAATAGTCCATACTCAATCCTCCTCTGCCAGTGTAGTTAACTGTCCTTGGATCCAATCACGTTCACAGCGAAGATCGGCTGCCCAAAAGTCCAGGTCTTCCTCCAACACCGGCCGCTCCGCACGCCAAGCTCGCTTCAGGTACGACCGCCGCAGCCGTTCCAAATCCATGGCTGTCACACCTAACTGTCCCCATGTCTCGGGAACACAAATGGTTTGTCCGGGCTTGTCCAGATCGCGCCGACCACTGCAGACGGTCACACCCAGAGATTGAGCTAACTGCAGCTGAGCCGTGGGGTGTTTGCCTGCTCCTGTATATTCTGTTTCTTGCACGACAACCACTTCATCTTCCGGCAGGTCTGCCGCCAACACACAGGCAGCGGCCAAGGACGTATTGCCCGCCGGTCCCCGTTCTAGACCTTCCAACTGGGCCAAGGCTTCGGTAATATAGAACACCTCACCCTGGGTAACGGTGTAGTACGCGTCCATGTAGCGCAGGGGTCGAGCTGCATTGTAGGGAACGTCGCTGCGATCCGGCCAGGTGGCAAAGGGAATTCCAAATCCTGTGTGCCCGGTGGTGAAGGACTTCCGGTTAAAGTCCTTGTCACTGGCCATGTGCAGTCCCTGCAGATCGACGCTGACGGCTACCAACTGTGTTTTGTCGGCTCCAGCTGCCTGCAGCCCCCGGGCGGTTCCGGTAAGATTGCCGCCGCCGGCATGTGTTACCACAACCATGGTGGGTTGGCGTCCGGTCAACTCCAAAATGTCCGCGGCGATTTCCCAGCCCAGAGTCTCAACACCCTGCACAGCAAAGGGAGTGTCCAGCGAGCCATTGAAGTACCCGGTTTCTTCTAGTGTGGCCAAACTGACA
>PWMW01000283.1 GCA_003559095.1 Clostridiales bacterium
CACGGGACGGGCAGCCCCTTCTCCTCTATTTGGCCTTGCTCCGGATGGGGTTTACCTAGCCGACTGATCACCCAGTCGCTGGTGAGCTCTTACCTCACCGTTTCACCCTTACCCAAATCGGGCGGTATATTTCTGTGGCACTAGCCTTAGGGTCGCCCCCACTGGGTGTTACCCAGCATCCTGCCCGTTGGAGCTCGGACTTTCCTCGGTGCAAATGCCCGCGATCATCCGGCCCACTCAGTTTCATGCACATTGTACCACACAACGGTAGGCGAAACAAGATTAGAAGGCATACTCTTTACAGGCGGGATGCGCAGGGAGCATAAAGGCTCCAATACCGCTACCTGCCCGCTCTTAACTGCGCGTGGCTCCGAGGAGATCCTTATAGGTGTCAGAGTCCATGCCAATATCGGATTTCTTGACCACCATATCTGAACCATTCTTTTCGGCGCACGTAACGCAGCGTTTGGTTTGAGGAAGAATATCTAGGCGTTCCTTGGGTATCGAAGCACCGCAGAATTCGCATTTACGTTCTAACATTCGTTCCCACTCCTTCTACCCCACTATTACAGGGTTTGCCATGGATTGTCACCATCATGTCCTTTGACAATGGTTATTCCATCTTCTCCCATCTCCTGTGTCAAATGTTTGGTAACGAAATCCAACATAAGTTGTTCCGTGGCGAAGTGTCCAGCATCGATCACGGCCAATCCCAACTGTTCAGCCTCTAGGGCTTCGTGATACCCAACATCCCCAGTAATCAAAACATCAGCTCCACTGGCAAAGGCTCGACCCACCAGCTTGCCTCCTGCGCCTCCGCAGACAGCAATCCGCTTGCAGATGCTGTCCGGCCTGCCGCAGTAGCGGACTGTGGTGTTCCATCTGGATGCCAGCTGCTCTGCAAGTTCACGTACGGTAATGGGATCACACAATCCCACTCGTCCCAGACCTGTTTCCAGCGTATCGTCCCAAGGCTGCAATACCGAAGCGGCCTCCAATCCGAGGTCTTCAGCCAACCAAGTGTTCAGGCCGTTGGCAGCATGGTCCAAGTTTGTGTGGCTCACGTAAACAGCAATATCGTTCTTTATTAAGTCAGCGATCATGCGCCCGCCTGGTGAATCCGTTCGGATGCGCTGCAGAGGGCGAAAGATCAAGGGATGATGGGCTACAATAATGTGAGTGCGCTCGGCAATGGCTCGCTGGACCAGGGCAGGGGTAACAGTCAATGTCACCATAACCCGGCTCACTGGCTTTTGGGACTCGCCTAACTGCAGTCCCACATTGTCCCACTCCTCGGCTAGGTGCTTCGGAGCCAATTGCTCCATCACTTGCGCTATTCGTTGAACTGTGAGTGACACAGCATCACCTGCTTCCATATGCGAATATCATTCTGCAGTTGGTGATTCTGCCGCCAAAGGTTCTGCGGAAGTGAAGCAGCGAAGGTTTCCAGTCGTCGCAGTCGTTGGGCAAAATATCTCTGGACAACGAGAGCCGGATTCAGCAAAAGCTTCGGTCCCAATCGCAGAGCTTGCTCATAACTGAGTCCAGGATAATGATACCGCAATCGCGGATCCGGTATCGACGATCCCCAATGGGCGGTCAAGAAGACATAAAAGCGTTCCTCTTCCTCTACCACCCATTCTCGGGAAACACGCAGACCCCGTTGGCACAGACATTCCCGCAGTGTTTCTGGCCTTGTCATAGGCTGGAAGATCCAATGGGGAAAGGTTGTCAGGGCCGCACCCGAACGATTCAGAATCTGCGCCATCGTATCTCCACCCATACCGGCCATTACCACGGTGTGAACTTCGCCTGGTCGCAGAACGGCAAGACCATCTCCTTGGCGAAGGTCAATCTTGACGCCCCGCCGAGCAGCCCAAGCGCGGGTTTGGCTAAGTGGTCCGGCAACAATGTCACTGGCCACCACAGAACAGTTCCGCTGCCTGACTGCCTCCACCGCCAAAAACCCATGGTCCGAACCGATGTCTGCCACCGCAACTGCTCGGGGCAGCGCATTTAACAAACTCTGTAAACGCTTTGAGTTCAAAACAATCACCTTTATTAGCCAATTCGACGCGCAGACGGGTCCTTCCTGCAAATCAGCAGGACTTTGGCCCGCAATATGGTAGTATTATAGTAACCAATATGGAGGAGGTGTTGCCATGCGCCTGCAGATTCATTACTGTACTGCTTGAGGGTATTTGCCCAAAGCCGTCAGTTTGGCGGAAAAGCTGTTGAACGAACACAAGAACAACATCGCTGCTCTTGAACTAGTACCTTCGTCTGGTGGTGTATTTGAGGTATTTGTAGATTCCAAGTGCCTCTTTTCCAAAAAGGAACTGGATCGGTTCCCGGAGGAGGACGAAGTGGAAAGCGCCCTGCGCTCCTAACAGTTTGGCAGAACCCCGAGGCGAGAAGAGCCTCGGGGTTTTTCTGCTATGCATCGCAAAAATTTGGTCGCGGTCGTGTATGCAATGTGCCCAAAAGAAAAAAGCAGCCGCCCTGGGATCTTGGCTAACCGACGGGCCGCGTTGTCCCCTAACAAAGAACCCAGAGGCCTCGGGCTTCTGGGTACGAGTAACACTTTGGTGGACCCCCTGGGATTTGAACCCAGGACCAACGGATTATGAGTCCGCTGCTCTAACCGCTGAGCTAGGGGTCCTAATGACAAACATCATTATACGTCAGCCGGTGAACACTGTCAACTCACTACTGACCGAGAAAATCCTTCAGCTTCTTGCTGCGACTGGGATGCCGCAGTTTACGCAGGGCCTTGGCCTCGATTTGCCGGATGCGTTCCCGGGTAACTCCAAAGACTTGACCCACTTCCTCCAGGGTTCTTGTCCTGCCGTCATCGAGACCGAATCGGAGCCGCAGCACCTGCTGCTCACGAGTGGTCAGCGATTCCAGAGTGGATCCTAGCTGCTCCCGCAGCATGGTAAAGGAAGCTGCTTCCGCTGGCGCCGGAGCATCCTGATCTTCGATGAAATCTCCCAGATGACTATCTTCTTCTTCGCCAATGGGCGTTTCCAGTGAGACTGGTTCCTGAGCGATCTTCATGATCTCCCGAACCCGTTCCTCTGGCATCTCCATCTCCTTCGCAATCTCCTCGGGAGTGGGTTCGCGACCCAGGTCCTGCAGCAGCTGACGGGAAATACGGATCAACTTGTTGATGGTCTCCACCATGTGCACCGGAATCCGTATGGTCCGAGCCTGGTCGGCGATGGCCCTCGTAATAGCTTGGCGTATCCACCAAGTGGCATACGTACTGAACTTGTATCCCTTACGATAGTCAAACTTCTCCACTGCCTTGATGAGGCCAAGATTGCCTTCCTGGATCAAGTCGAGGAACAACATGCCGCGGCCTACGTAGCGTTTGGCAATGCTTACGACCAGCCGCAAATTGGCTTCGGCCAGCCGCCGCTTGGCGATTTCGTCACCATCCTCAATCCGCTTGGCTAAGGCCACTTCTTCTTCGGCCGTTAGGAGTGGGACGCGCCCGATCTCCTTCAAATACATGCGGACAGGGTCGTCTAGGCCCACACCTTCCGGAACGGAGAGATCAAACTCTTCTTCTTCTTCTTCTTCCGGCTCTGATGACGCATCATCATCCGTCTCCAAAACCGCTGCATCTCCGGAATCAGGAATGACCTCGATACCCATTGCGGTAAAACTTTCGTAGATCTCATCAATCTGTTCCGGTGTTAAGTCCACATCCTGGAGGGCATCCATAATTTCGCGATAGGTCAACATGCCGCGTTTTTTGCCGCGTTCCATTAACTCATTCACAGACTCAAGTGTTAGTTCTTTTTTGCTCATTTAGACTCCCCCCTTCCCCGTGGGCCTTCATCTTTTATTCGTCTTACCAGATGAAATACCTTTTTTCTAACGGAAAAATAGCTATAGACCATTTGGAACAATGTATCCTTTGCCGTCACACGTTCTTTGTTTTTCTCCATGGAACTGAGGTTTTCCTCTATTTTGGCCAGCTCACGGGAAAAAATCGTTGCTTGCATGTGGTCAAGGTATTCCCGCCAGCGACCTTGAGGTGTTTCCAGTTGAAACAAGTCCTGGGCGGCCTTTTCACCCTGGAGATCCCAAGAACCATCCAATAGGAGCGCGTAGAGATGCCGATAGTCATCGTTTTGAAAGTGACGTGGCAAAATGCCTTCTCGACGCAGTTCGTCTAGGAGCTCAGGTTGACGGAGGACTCGCCGGAGAACATCACGTTCCACGGACTCGCCCTGATCTCGCAAAGTTCGCGGTACCGTTGGCTGCAGTTTAGCAGCAGCGGACGAGCCGCCCACCGCTGACCGGCGACCATCGCCTCGGGAATGCACAGGCCTGCTGCTCACACGCTGTGCCACATCGCTGCGCAGTGCTGCAGCATCCACGCCCAGTGCATCTGCGGCGAACTGAACGTACTCATCTCGCCGCACAGCTTCAGATATGGTGGCTAGAACACCTACTATTTCTTGAGTGGCCCGCAGTTTTCCTTCTCTATTTTGTATATCATGAAGTTGCATTGCCTGTCGAATGAGATACTCCGGCCACGGCAGTGCTGTCTCCAACCACAGCTGCAGATGTTCCGGATCCGATTGGCGGGCAAAGGTGTCCGGATCCACGCCAGCTTCCAACGGTGCTACAAAGACCTCCAGTCCATTTTGCCGCAGCAGATGAATACTTCGTACAGCCGCCTTCTGGCCAGCAGTGTCGCCATCAAAGGCAAGAATGGCTCGACCGGCAAAGCGCTGTAAGAGCCGTGCGTGATCCGCAGTAAAAGCCGTCCCCAAAGAAGCGGTTGCATAATCGATCCCCTTCGCTGCAAGACTAATGCAATCGGTATAGCCTTCCACCAAGATAGCGGTTCCCTTGTCTTTGATGGCATCTTTGCTCCAGTTTAGCCCGTAGAGGGCTTGAGCTTTGCGGAATATGGGGCTTTCCGATGAGTTCAGGTACTTCGGTGTCCCCTGCCCGACACTGCGGCCGCCAAAGCCCAGAAATCGCCCTTGATGATCGCAGATGGGGAAAATGATCCGCTGGCGAAAGCGATCATACAATCCCCGCTCGCCCTGAAGGGACAATCCCGCCTGAACTAGAAGCTGATCACGAAACCCCTGCTGCCGTAGATACTCGGTCAAAGCATCCCACTGATCCGGAGCATAACCCAAAAAGAAGCGGCGAGCCAGCTCCTTATGGATGCCCCGGCCTGCCAGGTATTGGCGGGCGGCCTTGCCTTCAGCAGTTCGCAGAGTTCGATAGAAAAACTCCGCGGCCTTGTGGTTCAAGCGGTACAAAGAGTCCCGCTCCTGTTGCCGCTGGGTATCCTCGGCCGACCTTTGGGGCACTTCAATTCCCGCCCTAGCAGCCAAGGTCTCCGCCGCCTCGGGAAATGTTAGGCCTTCAGTCCGCATGAGGAAGTTGAAGATATTACCGCCGGCACCGCAGCCAAAACAATAAAAAAACTGCTTTTCTGGATTCACAGAAAACGAAGGCGTCTTTTCATTGTGAAAAGGACACAGCCCTGTGTAGTTCTTGCCCGTCTGCTTGAGATCCACTTTGGCACCGACAATGTCGACAATGTCCGACGCGCCCTTGACCTTCTCCAACCATTCATCGGAGAACTGAGCCAACCATATCACCTACTTTACCTGCGTGACCATCCTTTGGGCAAAAACAACGTCTGAAACTCCGAGATAGCATAGCCGTCGGTCATCCCGGCGATATAGTCCACAACACCGCGCTTGACTTCTCCTGGTGCCAAGGACTGCCCGAGACGCCTTTCCAGCTCGTCGGGTTTGGCAAGATAGTATTCGAAGAACATCCGGATAATGTGGTAGACCTTCTGTTCTTCAATCTTGGCTTCCGATCCAATGTAGACATGCCGAAACAAAAATGCCCGCAGTTCATTCGTAGCCTCGCCCACAGCCGGCGACATCCCGATGGCATCACGATCCGTACTATGGGCAATGATGTCTTTGACCATGGTATCAATGCGCTGCGAACGAGACCTTCCCAAAACCTCCGTGATCCCCTTGGGAATCAAAGCTTCCTCCAGGACGCCACCCCGAACCGCATCCTCGATGTCGTGGTTGAGGTACGCTACGCGATCGCACAACCGCACAACTTGGCCCTCCAAATGCTGAGGAACATGCGACCCCGTGTGGCCCAATATGCCTTCCCGCACTTCCGCCGTCAGGTTCAATCCCGCATAATCCTGCTTGTGCCGCTCAAGATGCTCCACAACCCTCAGGCTCTGCTCATTGTGGTGAAACTGGCCCATCAACCGTTCCAGAGCAGCTTCACCGGCATGCCCGAATGGCGTATGCCCAAGATCATGGCCCAGGGCAATGGCCTCAGTCAAGTCTTCATTAAGGCGCAGCGCCCGGGCCACAGTGCGACTGATCTGGGAGACCTCCAACGTATGCGTCAGACGCGTGCGATAGTGATCTCCCTCCGGAGCAATGAACACCTGCGTTTTACCCTTGAGGCGCCGAAAAGCCTTGGAGTGGAGGATCCGGTCCCGGTCTCGCTGAAACGCCGTTCGAACCAGACATTCCGGCTCTGAGAACTGCCGACCTTTGCTGGACGCGGAACAGACTGCATGCGGAGACAGATATTGACCTTCCCACTGCTCTGTGCGTTCCCTGAGAATCATGCGGACCACTCCCATGATTTGTTCTACTTCGCGGAGAAAGAAAGGGACCCATACTTGGTGTAGTATGGGTTCCCCAATACGCTCACATAATCCTGCAAAGCTCGACGGTCATCGGCTCCTATTGGCCGTTGCGGATGGCAGCTTGAGCAGCAGCCAAACGAGCAATGGGAACACGGAACGGTGAACAACTGACATAGTCGAGGCCGGCACGGTGGCAGAAATCGATGGAATCAGGGTCGCCGCCGTGTTCGCCGCAAATACCAATCTTGAGGTCACTGCGCACAGCGCGGCCTCGCTCAACACCCATCTCGACCAACTGCCCAACACCTGCCTGATCCAAACTCTGGAAGGGATCCTTTTCCAGAATACCCAGTTCCGTATAGGAGGGCAGGAAACGACCGGCATCGTCACGGCTGTAGCCGAATGTCATCTGGGTTAAGTCGTTGGTGCCAAAGGAGAAGAACTCCGCGTCCTCGGCAATCTGATCCGCAAGCAAGCAGGCCCGCGGAATCTCGATCATGGTACCTACACGGTAATCGAAGTTCACACCTTTTTCGTCCATGACGGCTTTTGCTTCATTGTCACAGACATCTTTCATCAGCTGCAGTTCCTTGGGTGTACCCACAAGCGGGATCATGACTTCAGGGATAACGGTGTCACCATCAATGGTCAGCTCTGCTGCTGCTTCAAAGATGGCTCTGGCCTGCATGGCATAGATCTCAGGGAAAGTAACGCCCAAGCGACAACCACGGTGGCCCAACATCGGATTCATCTCTGAAAGGGACTCCACGGTAGCCTTCAGCTCGTCAAAGGAGACACCCATATCGTCAGCCAGTTCCTTAATGTCATCATCCTCATGGGGAAGGAACTCGTGCAGTGGTGGATCCAGCAGACGAATGGTCACAGGCAGGTCCTTCATGGCCTTGAAGATTCCCAAAAAGTCGCCCTTTTGATAAGGAAGCAGCTTGGCTAGGGCTTTTTCACGCCCTTCTTGATTACTGGCCAAGATCATCTGTCTCACGGCCTTGATGCGGTCACCTTCAAAGAACATGTGCTCCGTCCGGCAGAGGCCAATTCCTTCGGCGCCAAACTCACGAGCGGTAGCACTATCGTGGGGAGTATCGGCATTGGTGCGAATGCCCAACTGGCGGAACTCGTCAGCCCACTCCATTAGGGTACCGAAGTTACCAGTAAGCTGCGGTTCAATCAGATCCACCTTGCCAACCACCACATCACCGGTGGTACCGTTGAGAGTCAACCAATCGCCTTCTTTGAGGGTCGTGCCATTCATGGTCAAGGTTTTGGCTGCCTCGTTGATCTTGGCATCGCCACAACCAGCTACACAACACTTACCCATGCCGCGAGCCACAACAGCTGCGTGGGAGGTCATGCCGCCACGGGCCGTCAAAACGCCTTCAGCAACGTCCATACCACCGATATCTTCCGGCGATGTTTCGTTGCGGACCAAGACTACCTTTTTGCCATTGTTGACCCATTCCTCGGCCACTTCGGCATCGAAGACAATCTGGCCAACGGCTGCTCCGGGGCTGGCCGGCAGACCCTTGGCAATGGCTTCGTATTCGGTGTTCGGGTCAATCATGGGATGAAGCAGTTGGTCCAGCTGGGCTGGCTCAACGCGGTTGACAGCTGTCTTTTTGTCAATCAGACCTTCCTCTACCATGTCCACGGCCATGCGGACGGCGGCGGCAGCAGTTCGTTTGCCGTTGCGGGTCTGCAGCATATAGAGAGTTCCGTCTTCAATGGTGAACTCTAGGTCCTGCATATCCTTATAATGCGACTCTAGATGCTGATAGATTTCAACTAACTGCTTGTAGACCTCAGCATTATCGTCTTCCAAAGCTTTAATGGGCTTGGGTGTACGGATACCAGCCACAACGTCTTCACCCTGAGCATTCATGAGGTATTCGCCGTAAAAGACGTTTTCACCGGTAGAAGGATCGCGGGTAAATGCAACACCAGTACCCGAGGTCTGACCCATGTTCCCGAACACCATGGCTTGTACGTTGACGGCGGTACCCCAATCACCAGGGATATCGTTCATCTTACGATAGCGAACAGCCCGGGGGGTGTCCCAAGACTCAAATACAGCGTTAACGGCCCCTTGAAGCTGCTCCATAGGATCCTCTGGGAACAGCTTTCCAGCGTCCTCTTGGACTACAGCTTTGTACTTGGCGACCAGTTCTTTCAGGTCTGCAGCATCCAACTCCGTATCCAACTCGACGCCTTTGGCTTCTTTGACTTCATCCAAAGCCTTCTCGAACTTGGCGTGTTCGACACCCATCACAACGTCACCATACATCTGGATAAAGCGGCGGTACGAGTCCCAACCGAACCGTTCTTCACCGCTCTTCTTGATGAGGCCTTCCACTGTGGTGTCATTGAGGCCCAGATTCAAGACGGTATCCATCATGCCAGGCATAGAAACCCGTGCCCCGGATCGAACCGATAACAGCAGCGGATTTTCGGAATCACCAAACGCTTTACCCATGGCCTCTTCAATCTTCTTGACGTTTTTCCTAACCTGTTCTTCCAGTCCATCGGCCCAGTTCTTGTCATTGCGATAGTACTCGGTACAAGCTTCTGTGGTAATGGTAAAACCGGCTGGTACCGGGATGCCCATGTCCACCATCTCGGCGAGGTTGGCACCTTTCCCACCAACTAAGACCTTGTTCCCTACCTGGCCTTCGGTCTTACCGTTGCCAAAGAAGTAAACCCATTTTGTAGCCATTCTAAGCATTTCCTCCTTCTTGGTAAACCTTCTATTTCATTCGAGCAGAAGCTGATTCTCCTCGAAAAAAACACCACCACTACTATTCGTGACCCGGGAGGATAATCCTCCCTTCCAACAAAAATTTCACAATTGCCGGCCGGCATCGGCAAAATGGCATCGGCCCTGTCGTCACGCTTCTATGACCAGCTTGCGGAAATCAGCATATCTTTCACCCAGAGCCGCCACTTGCTTCAACAGTGCCAACCGGTTGTCCCGCAAAGCTGCATTCTTGTCCATAATCATAACAGCATCGAAAAACGCTGCCACCGGTTGCTCCAGCCGCGCCATAGCCGTCAGATAACCCTGCCAATCCTGCTTTTCCCAAGCCGCCTCCGTGGCGGACTGGGCGTCTGCAACAGCGGTTAACAGGGCCCTGTCAGGCTCCGTCAGAACGGATGGATCGATGTCCATTGTCGTGCCCTTGCTGCCGAGATTCGCTGCTCGCTCCAACACCGTGTACAGCTTCATGAAGTCTGGTTTGCTGCGGAACGCCTCCAGCTCCGTCACACGGGCAAATACCTCAGGAACGACCCAAGAATTGGCGGCTAACACCGCATCCACCGTATCATAACGATACCCCTTATCCATCAACACGGCACGCAGCCGTTGGCGGAAGAACTCCAACAGTGATCCCACAATTTCCTGCGTGGAAGCCTTGAAGCCTTGGGTATAACCGCTGAGAGCCCGCTCGCACAGAGTTTCCAGGGAAACACGGACTTCCCGATGCTCCAAAAGCTGAACAACGCCTAACGCTTGACGCCGCAGGGCGAACGGGTCCTGGGAACCTGTGGGAATTCGGCCCAGGGCAAAATACCCAGCCAGCGTATCAAGCTTGTCGGCCAAACTGACAGCGAAGCCTTGACGGGTCTGTGGCAGACGATCCCCTACGAATATCGGAAGATAATGTTCAGCAATGCCCAAGGCATTGTCTGGATCCTCTCCCTGCAGCAGTGCATATTTCTGGCCCATGGTACCTTGGAGCTCGGGAAATTCATAGACCATCTGGGTAGTCAAGTCGGCTTTCGCCAACTGCGCGGTCCGCTGAATATTTTCCTGACAATCATGCCAGCCGAGCAGTTCGGAAAGGGAGGCTGCCAAGGACACCAGGCGCTGTACCTTTTCAGCCATGGTTCCCAAACCTTCCTGGAACACCACATCCACTAGCCGTTTTCCATGCTCTTCCAGGGACTGCTTTTGATCTTCATCGAAGAAAAACTTGGCATCAGCCAAGCGGGCTGTCAGAACCTTTTCGTTGCCCGCAATCACTACGTCGAGACTATCGTCGGTACCGTTGCGAACACCGATGAATAGGGGCAGCAGCTCTTGGTCCGTGTTAACCACGGGAAAATAACGCTGGTGCTCCTTCATGGCCGTGACCAGCACCTCATTGGGCACGGTCAAGTACTCCGGAGCAAAGGAGCCGCAAAAAGCCGTGGGGTACTCCACCAGATCACAAACTTCATCTAACAATGCATCGTCTACCAAGGCCTGTCCACCGTGGGCGACAGCCGCATCAGCGACCTGCTGGGCGATGCGACGCCGGCGCTCATCTCGCCTGGCAATGACAAAGGCGGCGGTCAGGCACTGCTCGTAAGCCGCCGGATTGTCAATACACACCGGTTGTTCAGCCAACTGCCGATGGCCTTGGCTTATGCGACCGGCCTTCACATTCGCAACGGTCACAGGCAGTATCTCGCTGCCAAATAGTGCAACTAACCAGCGAATCGGTCGCGCGTAACGAATATCATAGGTCCCCCAACGCATGTTCTTGGGAAACGAGATGCTCCGAACGGCTGCCTCCAATACTTCTGGAAGTACTCCTTCTGTGGCTCCCCCGGCCACAAACTTATGCGCGAACACATAATCATTCCCATCCAGTTCCCTGCGGATGAGCTCTTCGCCAGTGATACCTTGGGAGCGGGCAAACCCCTGACCGGCTTTGGTCAAATTTCCCTCACCGTCATAGGCAATGGCGGCTGGCGGCCCCTTAACATCCTGCTCTAGATCTTCCTGCCGTTCAGCCACGCCCTGCAGCCGAACCGTCAAACGTCTCGGTGTTGAGAAAACCTCAACGTGTTCGAAGCTAATTCGCTGTTCGCCCAGGGCCTGCTGAATGGTCTCAGACAACTGCGTCACCGCCGGCACAATGAACCGCGCTGGCAGTTCCTCCACGCCGATTTCCAATAATAGATCCCTCATGACGTCTGCTTCCCCTCCTTTAGCATTGGGAAACCAAGGCGTTCCCGTTCAGCCAGGTACCCTTCGGCGGTCAACCGGGCTAACGAACGTACCCGTCCAATAAACCGCTGCCGCTCACTGACGCTGATCGCGCCTCGAGCATCCAATAGGTTAAACGTATGGGAACACTTCAGAACATAATCATAGGCTGGAAGGACCAATCCCGTATTCACCAAGCGCCTGGCCTCAACTTCATACATGTCGAACATTGTGAACAGACCTTTGATGTCGGCCTCTTCAAAGTTATAGCGGGAAAACTCCACTTCGTTTTGGTGAAAAACATCACGGTAGTGAATGCCATCTACCCATTCTAGGTCAAAAATGCTATCCACCTTCTGGATAAAGGTGCCCAATCGTTCAACACCATAGGTGATCTCTGCCGCCACTGGCTTCACGTCGATGCCGCCCACCTGTTGAAAGTACGTGAACTGCGTAATCTCCATGCCGTCCAGCCATACTTCCCAGCCCAAACCCCAAGCACCTAAGGTGGGTGATTCCCAATCGTCTTCCACAAACCGCACGTCATGCTGCTTGAGGGGAATGCCAAGAGCTTCTAGACTTCCCAGATATAGCTCCTGGACATTGTCGGGTGATGGCTTCAAAATTACTTGGTACTGGTAGTAATGCTGGAGGCGGTTGGGATTTTCGCCATAACGACCGTCGGTGGGACGCCGACAAGGCTGAACGTAGGCTGTGTTCCAAGGTTCGGGCCCCAACGCTTTCAGAAAGGTGGCCGGCGACATGGTTCCAGCCCCCATCTCCGTATCGTAAGGCTGAACAATAATGCAGCCCTGTTCTGCCCAGTATTGCTGCAGTGCCATTAAGATCTGCTGTAGGTTCACGTACACTCCTCCTCAATTTGCCGCAAAAGAAAACCTTCCACCCCTGTAAAGCAGGGACGAAA
Source organism: Clostridiales bacterium (assembly GCA_003559095.1). Lineage (GTDB taxonomy): Bacteria > Bacillota > Limnochordia > Darwinibacteriales > B1SED10-159 > SLOZ01. The sequence goes on from PWMW01000283.1 coordinate 12,592, forward strand.
GGTTCTTCCGCGGTTCCACCCTGGTTGACTGCCTCCGACAGTCCACTCCGTTGGCGCAGCTCCAAGACGCCTTCCAACACGGCTCCGCTCCCGGTTCTCAGCATCCCGGGTTCTCTGATGACGGCCAGCCTATGCTGTACTCCTTCTTTTCAATGCTGCTATCTTCTGATGTCATGAATCAATCTACGGTAAATATAGCAGAGCAGCGCACTGTTGTCAATCTCCCACCGATCAAGGAGCGGTTCTGGCCGCCACCATTAAGGCTGCGGTTCTAGAGATTGCAGAAACTGCAGGGATTTCAAAGGACGATCCAGACGGAATGCAATGTACTCAGCCATGACTGTCTGGATCTCCTGGAGAACGGCTGGCGATGGATGCAAAATCGCCGCTCGCTCCAGATCCCACTGCGACAAGCGCTTCATCCACTCGTACGTCCCTTTCCCTATGGAACGAATACGAGAGACCTGCGAGCGACAATTTTCGCAGACCACACCGCCCTCTGCACTAAAGGCTACCGCATCCATGACCTGCGACCCGCAGCTCAAACACTGCTGCAGCTGCGGCTCATATCCCAGCAGTGCCATGAGTCGAAGTTCGAAGATACGTAGGGCCAAGGGGAAGCGGCCGGCCGAGCCCAGCTGCAGGGTCATCTGCAGCAACTGGAATAGGTCAGGACTGGGTTCGCCGTCCTCCAAAAAGAGATCCATCAGCTCAGTCAAATACATGGCCGCTGCCATATCATCGAGATCCTCCCGCAGTTTTTGATAGGAGTGGATGATCTCACCCTGACTCAAGGTATCCAGCTGCCTGCCCTTGAACAGCATATAACGGCCATGAGTGAATACCTGCGTTGGACCCAAAAGTCGGCTGCGCGGCCGCCGGGCCCCGCGGGCGGCCGCTGAAACTTTTCCGTGATCCCTGGTATAAAGCGTCACAACCTTATCCGCTTCACCCATGTTCCGCGTCCGCAGCACAATGCCTTCCGTATTATATACCACGAAACTTCATCCTTCCCATCACCCAAAAGACCAAGTCCCGACTCCTTGCAGCGAGATGACCAACGATGGGCTGTAATCATCCCGGAGCCAGGCTCACAGCTGGAGATCTGGACGAGGCAGTCCTAGGTAATCGTAACCCGGTCCAGTAACCATGCGTCCTCGGGACGTCCGCTGCAGAAGTCCCAACTGCATCAGATATGGTTCATAAACATCCTCGATGGTCCCAGCCTCTTCCCCGATGGAAGCCGCCAGCGTATCGACGCCCACTGGTCCTCCGGAGTACGTGTGAATAATGGTCTCCAACAAACGCCGGTCCACAGGGTCTAACCCGCGGTTGTCAATATCGAACAATGCCAGCGCATCCACAGCGGTGGGGTGTGTGATGCAGTTGTCCGCGTGCACCTGGGCATAGTCCCGGACACGCCGGAGCAGCCGGTTGGCCACTCGCGGTGTTCCGCGCGAACGGCGAGCGATCTCGTGGGCTCCATCATCGTCGATATCCACATCCAGGATGCGGGCAGCGCGTCGGATAATAATGCTCAAATCTTCTTCGCGGTAAAACTCCAAACGATGGATCACGCCAAAACGATCCCGCAGCGGTGATGTAAGCATACCGGCCCGAGTAGTTGCTCCCACCAGGGTGAATGGTGGGAGATCGAGGCGTACTGAACGCGCACCGGGCCCCTTACCAATAATGATATCCACCGCCCGATCCTCCATGGCCGGATAAAGGACTTCTTCCACACTGCGACTGAGGCGGTGAATTTCGTCCACAAACAGGACATCGTTGGGCTGAAGATTTGTTAGAATGGCCACCAAATCCCCCTGCCGTTCCACGGCCGGACCGCTGGTGGTGTGAATCCCAACACCCAGCTCATTGGATATGATGTGGGCCAAGCTGGTCTTCCCCAATCCCGGAGGCCCGTAGAGGAGAACATGATCTAGAGCTTCGCCCCGCTGGCGCGCCGCGGTGATAAACAGCGCCATCAGCTGCTTGACTTTGGTTTGACCAATATATTCGTCCAACGTGCGCGGCCGCAGCGTTGTGTCCAAATCCCAATCATCCGGCCGCTTCCAGCCGCTGACTAAGCGTTCTTCTTCCATAATCTATCGACCTCGCTTTGATGCTTGCTTCGTCAGTGCTGCCTTGAGCAGAGCCTGAAGATCGTAGAACTCAGCCACATCAGGACCAACCCTCTGCAGCATGGCATCGGTCTCTGCCTGACTGTACCCCAAAGCCTGCAGAGCCTCACTGGCGTCTTCAAGCAGACCACCCTTGGGCACCGGTGGTGGTTGGCTGTCCACCCAATCCTCCCCGGAGAAAGCTTCAGCAGCATCCGCCAGTTCCAAGATAAGTCGCTCAGCGGTCTTTTTGCCTACCCCGGAGATTCCCGTCAAGCGTTTGGCATCCCGCTGTTGAATGGCTCGCACAAACTCCACGGGACGCAGAGCGGTGAGAATAGCCAGGGCGGTCTTGGGTCCCGCACCGGATACGGAGATGATCCTCCGAAATAGGTCTTTCTCGTCGATGGCAGCAAATCCGAATAAAACGACGCCATCATCTTTGACCTGCATATATGTATGAATAGACACTTCCTCACCCACTGTACCACACGTGCCCAGACAGGCACCGGTAACGAACATTTCAAAGCCGACACCGTGGACGTCTAGAATCAGTTGGTTCCCATGGACTTCCAGAACCGTTCCTCGCAGCAAAGCTATCATTGTACCGCACCCCATCCTCGCCCATTAAAAGCATGGCAAATCCCTACGGCTAAGGCATCTGCCGTATCGTCCGGTTTGGGAACAGCCTGCAGGCCCAACAACAACCGAACCATATAACCAACTTGATCCTTGTCGGCGCGTCCTTGACCTGTGACAGCTTGTTTTACCTGTAAAGGCGTATACTCCGCCACAGGTATGCTTCGCTGCGCCGCAGCCAGAATCACCACACCACGGGCTTGACCCACCGCTAGGGCAGTAGTTACATTGCGGTTAAAGAATAACTGCTCAATGGCCAGAGCATCTGGTTCGAACTCATCTAACAGCTTGTCGATCTGCTGGTAAATGCTTCGCAGGCGCAGATCCACTGGCTCATTGGCCGGTGTTCGAACCGCACCAAACCCCAGGGCGCGCACCTGCCCGGAGCGATTGGTCTGAATCACCCCGTAACCGGTGATGGCTGTGCCCGGATCAATCCCTAAGATAATCATACATCCCATACCTTCCCGTACATATATTCGACACCTTACCATAGACTTCCCTGCCAAAGTCTAAGAGAAAAACACGGTTCCACACCGTGTTCTTCAGCCTGCTATTTCATGGTTGGTATATACCTCTTGAACATCGTCCAGGTCATCAAGACTATCAATGAGTTTTTCCAAGGTCGGCCACCGCTCCGCTTCCACAGCCACTGTATTCTGTGGAATCATGGCGATTTCCGCTGCTAAGAATGTCAAGTCGGCATCCAGTGCTTGTTTGACGCGTTCAAAGGCACCGGGTTCAGTATAAATCTTGAACACACCGTCTTCGCGAACCACGTCCTCAGCACCCGCCTCAAGAGCGGCCATCATGACCTCGTCCTCATCGTGGCCCTCTTCATCCAAAACCAGCAGCCCCTTCTTGTCAAACATCCAGGCAACGCATCCGGCTTCACCCAAGTTGCCACCGTACTTCGAAAAACGATGACGCAGTTCACCGGCGGTGCGATTGCGATTGTCGGTCAGTACATCCAGCAAGATGGCTACGCCGTTGGGCCCATATCCTTCATACACTACTTCCTCGTAGTTATCGCCGTCAAGTCCGCCAACACCGCGAGCGATGGCACGGTCGATGTTATCATTAGGCACGTTTTCGGCCTTGGCTTTATCAATGGCCAAACGCAGCTTAAAATTAGTCTCCGGATCACCGCCACCTTCTTTGGCCGCCACTGTGATCTGTCGCGCTAGCTTGGTAAAGGCCGCACCTCGTTTGGCATCTTCTTTCATTTTGCGATGTTTGATATTCGCCCATTTGGAATGTCCTGCCATAGACTCACATCCTCTCCTTCGTTATTTTAGCATACGAAGATATTCTTTGCCAACACCATGACACGGGGATTTCCCTCTGTGTCCCTGGGCGTGCAGTACTGCCTTTGAACGCGCAATGCAACGGTTATCGCCTCAGCTGTCACAGCCTGCCGGTTGCCATTCGGGCAAGATATGGGTATTCTAGACTAAGACAGAGTTTTTAGGAGGCCCTGCCGTGACTGCCAAAGCGCCTAACTTACCCACATACCGCCAAATTGCCGGTTTTTTTCTGCCGCTTTCCCTAACCAGCCTGATCATAACCCTATCACACTCCGTGGTCAATGCGGGTGTAGCGCGCACGCCCGAACCTGAACTGGCCTTAGCAGCCTACGCCCTTGCCCGCAGTCTTGTTATGCTCATCGAAAACCCCATGTTTATGGTGCGCCAAACAGCCGCATCCTTGGTTCGGGATCTAGAATCTTTTGAGCGCGTGCGTCGATTCGTCTATGCCCTGTCAGCGATCATTACCGGAATCTTGGGCATTATGGCTTTTACCCAGGTTGGTTATTGGATTCTAACGGACGCTATGGGAGCATCCCATGACATTGCACACCAGGCACATGCGGCTTTGATGGTCTTGTTCCTCTTGCCTGTATTTACTGTTTCGCGCAATCTCTACCACGGTGTGGCCATCGTCGCCAGGCAGACCCTCCTGGTTCCCCTGTCGACCATGGTCCGACTGGTGGTGATGTCCAGCGTTGTCTTTGGACTGGCCCGTTTCACGGCCCTGCCTGGTGCGGTCAGTGCCAGCTTTGCCTTTACCTCTGCATTTTTGGTGGAATCTGCGGTGATGCGTTGGAAGGCCAAACCTCTACTGCGGTTACGCAATCGGTTTCCCAAGACCAGTGAACAGCCAGCGGTGACATACCCAGATATCAGCCGTTTCTTCTTTCCTCTGGTAATAACCACATTCGTCGCCACATCCTTCGGGCCCTTGATCAACACCGGGTTGGCCAGGGCCGAAGGGCCAGAGATTGCTTTGGCCGCCTATTCCGTGGGGCACGGCTTGGCCATGATGATTCTAGCGCCCATCGGCATGCTGCATCAGTGTACCCTTACCTTCACCAAGGTGTCGCTGCCCGAGACATTCCGGATCACCAAACGCTTTACAGCAGCCTTTTCCGTCCTAGCCTCGGTACTGTTGGCCCTGATAAGCTTTTCGCCCATGGGTCCGTGGGTCCTGACGCACCTCATGGGAGTTACACCAGCCGTCCGCGATGCGGCTCTTCCGGTTATGCAGGTTATGAGTATGTTGCCGCTGCTCTTCGGCTGGCGAGAATACCTTTGGGGCATCTTGATGCAGCATCGAGCAACCAAACTCATTGGAGCAGGAAAGGCCGTGAACTTAGGTGTTGTTGTGGCATCACTGATCGGCCTTTTGGCTGCCGGAATCCAAAATCCCGCCAGCGCCGGAGCATGGGCTATGGTCCTTGGTGAACTGGCTGACTGTATCATCCTGCACATTTACTATCATCGCACAGACATTTACGCCAAACGCCGCCGAGCTCTGCTGCTCGAACAAGAGCATTAGACGTCACCTTCACATTCGCAGGCTCTTGCGAACGGCCTTTGATGAGCTTCATAGGGTTTCCTTCCCGCAGAAGCTTTGTGACCTACGCCAGTCAGACTTGATCCCCGTATCCTGCACGGGCAGAGGCCGACAGCGCCCAACACTGGTTAAGCGGCGGTTGATCATCCACATTACAACCCAGCTTCTCGCGATTGATGGTAGGAACTCGCAAAGCATTAGCGAATTAATATACTAGATGATCCTTGGATCATCAACATTTTTTGGGAGGCGGTTTGTTCATGAAGAAATTCGGCGATATTCTGCGCAGTGGTGATTGGAAGAACGAAAAGCACGTACCCGTCATCACGGCCCCGGAGACGGTCACAGCTGGAGAAGCCTTTGAGATCACCGTTGAAGTTGGCGCCGACATAGCCCACCCTAACACCACAGAACATCATATTCGTTGGATCAAGCTGGTATTCCAACCCGACGATGGTTTCGGCTACGAACTGGGCGATGTCCAGTTCACGGCTCACGGTGAAGCTGTAAAAGGTGCCAACGAAGGGCCGGCTTACACGGAACCTAAAGGCCTCTTCAAAGTGCAGTTGAAGCAAAGTGGAACACTTATGGCCACGAGCTACTGTAACATCCATGGCATATGGGAGAATGCCAAAGCTATAGCCGTCAAGTAACGCGAATCACGGCTATAAAGAACCTGCCTTTTGCTAGGCAGGTTCTTTTGCGTACGCCTGCAGAATATCCAAAATGACAGCAGTTCCATCACTGGCCGGCCACGCGGCCATGGCCGCCCTTTGAGACTCTCGCTGTTCCCAACCAGCAGCGATCTCCGCAGCCAACACTTCCGCGGTCAAATCTTCTTCGGCTAAAACACGACTGAAGCCCTGTTTAGCAAAGGAGGCGGCATTGGCAATCTGATCGCCGCGACTGGACTTGCGCGACAAAGGCACCAGCAAATTCGGCTTCTTGAGGGCCAATAACTCGAACAGAGAATTGGCCCCGGCCCGACTGACCACGAAGTCCGCCGCCGCCAAAAGATGCGGCAAGTCCTCAGCGGCATACTCGAACTGCCGATAGGCTGGATGTCCCTCAAGACTGCCATCCAGATTTCCCCGACCGCACAGATGGATGATTTGATAGGTCCTGGTCAGAACATCCAGTGCCTGGCGCAGAACTCCATTGAGCACGGCCGAGCCCGAACTACCGCCCATGACTAAGAGCACAGGACGTCCAGGGGTGAACTGGCAGATGGCTAACCCTTGCGGGCGGTCGCCGGCAAACAAGGCCTCCCGCAGAGGTGTTCCCGTAACCGTAACCTTGTTCTCTGCAAAGTGGGCGGCAGTTTCGGGAAAGGTCACGCACACTCGATCAGCGAAGGGCAGGACCAGACGATTGGCCAAGCCGGGCGTGATATCGGATTCATGGAGGACCACCGGGATCCGCCGCAGTTTCGCCGCCACCGCCACAGGGACGGAGACGAACCCGCCTTTGGAGAACACCACGGTGGGACGTATGCGCCCCAGCAGGACAAAGGCCTGGACCGTGCCCAGCAGTACACGGAGAGGATCCACGAAATTCCGCCAATCAAAATAGCGCCGCAGTTTCCCCGTGGCCACCGGCGAATACGGGATGCCCGCGACCAAGGAACGCTCAATACCTTCTTTGCTGCCGATATAGTGCACATCCCAGCCCTGTTCCTTAAGCCTGGGAAGCAGTGCTAAGTGCGGAGTGACGTGGCCAGCGGTTCCCCCACCGGTCAAAACAATCACTGGCATGCAGCCACCTCATTTCCTTTGCTGAAGAGGTATTTCCTTTCCTAGCGTACCAGATGGGGACAGCTTTTTGAACCCTGTTATGAAACATCGTACTCAGCTAACGAACACCCCCTGCAGACCTTGATGTACACGACTGGCAAGTGGATTGGCGTCTAGCTCGATGTTCCATCGTTAACGCGGCGCGTCTCTTCGCCGATCATCTCTCAACATATTCTCGCTTTCGGCGACCGCCCACCTGTGGTAAACTACAAGTAGATTATAAGCAATGGCCTTTGGTTTTGCTGGGGCGCTTGCGATGCCCGTGTTGGCCGTTGCTTGAGGAGGTCCTCGTTCTTGAATAGCCAATGTTGTGCCCAATCAATAACACACGCAGAAAGCACGTTGACGGAAGCCATTGCCGAAGCCAACCTCTATGCGAACCAGGATGATGTGGCTCCATTTCGTGTGGCCGCCGAGCCATTCCAGCTTGACGACGACAGCATGCAGGCCATTAGGACGTTGGGTCCGGCACTGTACCGTTTCAACGCCGCGGTGCAGGAACTTTATTACGAGTCCAAGGAAGATCGGCAGCCTTCCTTTATCGCAGACTATCTAGATAAGGGAAAACCCGATCTTGTGAAAGACTATGCTCGTATGCGTCGTTTCCGCCCAGATGTACCGCGTATCATCCGACCGGATCTCATTCTGACGGAGACCGGGCTGGCGGCCACAGAATTGGACTCTGTCCCGGGCGGATTCGGCCTGACATCCAGCTTAGCCCAGCTTTACCATAAGCGGGGGTATCCTGTGGTAGGCGGCGCCGACGGCATTCCCCAAAACTTCATCGCAATGATCAAGGATGTTTCTGGCATGGATCGGCCGACTACGGCCATCGCTGTTTCCGATGAAGCCGCAGACTATCTGGGAGAAATGCAGTGGCTGGCGTCCCACCTCAGACAAGAGGGATACGATGTTGAGGCTATCCATCCCAGGGATATTCAGTTCCAAGAAGATGGCCTGTACATGGGCACGGGTAAGCAGCGGCGGCGGATTCATGCCGTGTATCGCTTTTTTGAGCTCTTCGATCTCAAGAATATCCCCAAGATAGACCTGATTCTTTATGCAGTTCGCAAGCAGCTGGTGGCGATCACGCCCCCCATTAAGCATGTCTTCGAAGAAAAGCTGCTGTTCGGTCTGTTCCACCACCCACAACTGCAGAAGTATTGGCAGAAAAGTTTGGGCAGCGAAGTGTACCAGTTGCTGCAGCAGGTCTTTCCAGAAAGTTGGATCGTCGATAATCGGCCTCTGCCACCACACGCTATCATCCCCGGGCTCGAACGAGGCGGTGCACCGATTAACCAATGGTCCCAATTGTTCGATGCCAGCAAGAAAGAGCGGGAACTGGTGCTCAAACTGAGCGGCTTTTCGCCTAATGCCTGGGGCAGCCGCGGCGTTACCATGGGCCATGACGTCAACGGCCAACAGTGGCGCGAAGCATTGCAGGACGCCCTAGATTCCTTCGACCAAGGCTCTCCCTTCGTGCTCCAACGCTTTCATAAGGGCAAGAAGGTGCAGGTGCGCTACCATCACGATAAGACCAACGATGTACGCACCATGAATGGCCGTGTCCGACTCTGCCCCTACTATTTCGTTAGGGGTGAAGACGTGGAATTGGGTGGCATTTTGGCAACTATTTGCCCTCTGAACAAAAAACTGATTCACGGAATGAGCGATGCTGTGATGGTACCCGTAAGGCAAACTTGATGGAGGTGACCTATGTTCTTTGATGCTGATCCTGTAGCGTTTACCGTCGGTTCCTTGTCCATCTACTGGTACGGTATCTTCATGGCCATCACGTTTGTGACAGGCTATGCGGCCGTTCGACATTTGGCCCTTCATTACGGAATGAAACCAGCAGCTGTTGACGATGTGATGTTCAAAGGCGCTATTACGATCTTCGTTGGAGCTCGTTTGGGTGTTGTGGTCACCAACCTCCCGTATTATCTTTCTAATCCTCTGGAGATTGTCGCCAGACCGGGTCTGGGGTCCCATGGAGCCGTCATTGCCGTGATGATCGTAGGTTTGTACCTAGTGCGCAGAGCTAACCTTAACTATTGGCGCATGGCCGATGCAGCGGCGATTCTCTTCCCCATCGGCCACATCTTCATCCGCTTGGGTAACTTTGTCAACGGTGAGCTTCACGGCACGGCCACGGGTCTGCCTTGGGCGGTGCAGTTCCGAACCACTATCGAACCGGTCCACCCCGTACAGCTCTATGAAGCGGGCTTTTCCCTGCTGTTCCTGCCTCTGGCGTGGTACTGGGCAAAGAACCCGCAGTACCCTGGCTACGCGTTTTTCCGGATTGTCCTTGTGCACTCCCTGGTTCGTCTGGGGCTGGACTCCCTCCGTCCCCACACAACCCTGATCGGACCCTTCGTCTTGACGCAGTGGCTTGCATTGACCTTGGCCATCTTCTGCGCAGTAATGATCGCCTATAAAGAAAAGAACCCTTCCCGGGCTTGAACGGTGAAGGGTTCTTTTATTAGCGTACCACGAGGTTCAAGATGCGTCCGGGTACGTAAATAGCCTTGACGATCTGTTTTGTGGCCAGAGCATTGGCCACAGCTGTTACACCTTTGGCGGTGGCCAACACATCAGCCTCACCAGCAGTGACCGGGACCGTCACTGTACCTCGGGTCTTACCGTTTACCTGCACCGCTACCGTCACTTCATCTTCCACCAACTTAGCAGGATCTGCTTCAGGCCAATCAGCGGTGAACACCGAGGATTCGTGACCCATGTGGGCCCATACTTCCTCAGCCAAGTGAGGGGCCATGGGTGCCAGCAGAATGGTAAACGTCTCGAGACTTTGGCGATCCACGGTCTGACCCGTCTCGTTCAAGTACTCCATAAAGGCACTAACAGCCGTATTGAGCTTGAAGGACTCGATCCGTTCGCTCACAGTTTTGATCAAGCGATGCAGCCGCTTCTCTCCGGCAGTAGTTGGTTGGGGCTGCTCTTGAACGCTGCGCACAGCCAAATTCCACACCCGTTGGATGAAACGATGAATGCCTTCAATACCACCGTCCATCCATTCTGCATCCACTTCTGGAGGGCCAATGAACAATTGGTACATCCGCAGTGCGTCTGCACCGTAATGCTCGACCAACTCGTCGGGATTTACGACGTTGCCCTTGGATTTGCTCATCTTGGCACCGTCTTTGCAGATCATACCCTGGTTGAAGAGACGCTTGAAGGGCTCATCAAAGCCCACCACACCAATGTCCTTGAGAAACATAGTGTAAAAGCGCGAATAGAGCAAATGGAGTACAGCGTGTTCCACACCACCCACGTACAGATCCACCGGCATCCAATACTTCAGAGCTTTCTCCGAGGCCAGTTCGGCATCATTGCGGGGATCGGTGTAGCGCAAAAAATACCAGCATGAGCCCGCCCACTGCGGCATGGTGTTCGTTTCTCGTTTGGCTGCGCCGCTGCACTGAGGGCATGTGGTATTAACCCAATCGGCGATGGCGGCCAAGGGCGATTCACCGGTTCCAGTGGGCTGGTAGCGCTCCACCTCAGGCAGACGGATAGGCAGTTCCGCTTCGGGTACCGGCACTTCTCCGCAATCTGGGCAGTGAACGATGGGAATGGGTTCACCCCAATATCGCTGGCGGGAAAATACCCAATCCCGCATCTTGTACTGTACCTTGGCTTCACCTAGACCTCCCTCGGCCAACAGCGCAACCACTTTGGCCTTGCCTTCCTCACTGGCCATACCGTCAAACGTACCGGAGTTGACCATAATACCATCCATAACAAATGGCAGCTCGGGAATGGTCCCGTCTCGGTGGGCAATGACCGGACGAATGGCGAGATCGAATTTCTGAGCGAACTCGTAGTCCCGCTCATCATGGGCCGGCACGGCCATAATGGCCCCGCTGCCGTAGTCGATCAACACGTAGTCACTGATCCAGATGGGAATTCGTTCGTCATTGACGGGATTGATGGCGTAAGCGCCGGTAAACACACCGGTCTTTTCTTTGGCCGCCATGCGCTCCACAGAGGATTTGCTGGCTGCTTCTTCAATGTAAGCGGCCACAGATTCCCGCTGGTCGGGCGTGGTAATTTCATTGACCAATGCATGTTCTGGAGCCAAAACCATATAGGTGGCGCCAAACAGTGTGTCTGGCCGCGTGGTGAAGACCTCCATCGTATCCGGACGATCCTCCACGGCAAAGTGAATGACAGCCCCTTCGCTGCGGCCAATCCACGACTCCTGCATGCGCAGAACTTTGTCGGGCCAATCCAAGGTTTTGAGACTATCCAACAGGCGGTCGGCATAGGCGGTGATTTTCAGCATCCACTGTTTGAGATTCTTTTTTTCCACTTCGGAGCCACAGCGCTCACACTGCCCGGCCACCACTTCTTCATTGGCCAATCCCGTCAGACAGGATGGACAGAAGTTGATGGGCATCTCCTTCTGGTAAGCCAAGCCCTTTTTGTACATCTGCAGAAAAATCCACTGTGTCCAACGGAAGTAGTCCGGATCGGTGGTGCTGACTTCCCGTGACCAGTCATACATAGCTCCGATCTCGTACAGTTGCCGCTTGAAGTTTTCGATATTTTGATCCGTCGAAATGGATGGGTGAATGCCCTTCTTGATGGCATCATTCTCAGCCGGCAGTCCGAAGGCATCCCAGCCCATGGGATGGAGAACCTGAAAGCCCTGCAGGGTCTTGTAGCGGCTCCAGACGTCACTCAGTACGTAGCCTCGCCAATGCCCCACATGGAGCCCAGACCCAGAAGGGTATGGGAACATGTCCAAACAGTAGAACTTCGGTTTCTCCGTTTCCATCTTCACTTCATGGGCGCCCGTATCTTCCCAATGTTGGCGCCAGCGCTTTTCCACTTTCTTGTGATTGTACATCGCCATTGTCGATCTCCCCCCAAAAATAAAAGGACCTCTTCGACTCTGTTCGAGGCGAAGAGATCCGCGGTACCACTCGATTTGGTGCAGCTATGCACCCACTCCATTCCGGTAACGGCGGATGCCGCCCAAGCCTACTGACCACAGGGTTCAGCCGGGACTCCGAGGTGAGTTCATCACTTCTCCAGTACCGCTTCGCAGCGTTCCGCGGCTCTCTGCAACTGGCAGAAATGAATACTATTCCTCATCAGCGTTTTCGTATAGGTCTAAAGGTATTATACGGCAATCCGTTCCCATTGACAAGCACTGCCGGCCGATTTTGCCAGCCGATTTTCGCCGCACCACCACAGGCCGTTTGCCTAGATGCGTCTTATCCCAAGCGAATCTTGGCAAAACGGCGTTTGCCCACCTGTAGGATGGCTCCATCCATTACCGGCCAATCAAACCCGGCATCGGTGATGGTTTCGCCATCGATCCGCACGCCCCCCTGGGTCACCAGCCGTCGCGCCTCACCGCTGGAGTTGGCAAAGCCCACATCGCGAAGGAGCTTGGCGATCCAGATTTTTCCATGCTCTATTTGCTCCGCCGACAAAACCACCTCGGCGATGTCTTCAGGAAGCTCCCTTTGGCTGAAAACCCGGGCAAAATGCGCTTCTCCGGCGGCTGCGCCCGCGTGACCATGGAAACGGGCCGTTACCAACGAAGCCAATCGCTTTTTGACGTCCATGGGATGGACTTCGCCCGCCTGCATCTGTACTTCCAGTGCGTCCAGTTCGGTCAAGGGTATCTCGGTTAGAAGCTCGAAGTACATGCGCATCAAGCTGTCGGGAATGGACATTGTCTTGCCAAACATGTCCTCGGGGGCCTCGTTAATGCCGATGTAGTTGCCCAAGGATTTGCCCATCTTTTCACCGCCATCGGTGCCCAATAGGATCGGGTTACACACACCAACTTGGGGTTCCTGACCCATGTCTTTTTGCATGTCTCGACCCACAAGGATGTTGAACCTCTGGTCGGTGCCTCCCAGTTCCACATCGGCTCGGATCATGGCAGAGTCATATCCCTGCATGAGAGGATATACCAGCTCATGGAGGCTGATGGGAAGTTGGGATTGGTAACGCTTGGCAAAGTCTTCTCGCTCCAGCATCCGGGCCACAGTCATCTTCGACAGCATGCCTAGAACATCCTGAAAACCCATGTCTGCAAACCATTGGCCATTGTAGACCACTTCCGTCTTCTCCAGGTCAAGGATGGAAAACACCTGCTCCTGGTATGTCTGGCAGTTCTCCATCACTTCAGCATGCTGCAGTTGCGGACGGGTTTTATTGCGCCCACTGGGATCACCTACCATGGCCGTATAGTCGCCAATGATCAATATGCAGTGATGGCCCAAATCTTGAAACTGTTTCATTTTCAATACGGGAATGATATGACCAAAGTGCAGGTCGGCCCCGGTGGGATCAACGCCCAGCTTAACACGCAGCGGTTTGCCTTCCTTAATGGATCGTTCCAACTTGGTGCGAAGTTCCGCTTCGGGAAAAATATCTTCAGCACCCCGGACAATGACGTCCCATTGGGTTTTCAGACTGGTCTCCATAGTATGTTCAACACCTTTCGCAAATATAAAACGGCCTGCCTCCCCAAGGGACGACAAAGCCGCGTTACCACCCAAATTCAGTGAACATGCGCTCACTGCACTCGCATCCCGTTAACGGAGGATATACCGAAGCGGGCCTACATAGCTGCACTGTTTGGCCCCTTGGGTCCCGGAGGTAACTTCACTGTACACTGGTACCAGCTCACACCAACCGCTGGCTCTCTGCAAAGGCAGCGTGCAGCTACTTCATCCGTTCATGCCCTCTGCAATAAGCTTCATACTGCCGTAATTATAGCATAGGACGTCTGCAGCGGCAAGGTAAAGCTGAACAGCCCGTCGAAAAAAGCTCACACCATTGCGAAGTCTATAGGCGCTACCTAGGTTTGCCTTGCCCTATGCCGCAAAATCTGTGGTATAATGGACTTTGTACTGTAAGTTTTGGAGGTGTCCATGCCATGGCGCGATCAAAACCTCGCCGTATTATGTTATTCATGTTTGTCATTGTTGTTTCCATCGTTCTGGGTGGAACCTTTGGCGTGTTGACCGCGTACTTTCGCACCACACCGGATCTGGCAGACGTGCGGATTCACCAAAACTTCACTACACACATCTTCGATGTGAACGGTCGTTTGATCACGGACCTTTTCCGGGAACACCGGGTCCCGGTCTCCATTCATGACGTACCTCAGCATGTCAGACAAGCAGTAATTGCCATCGAGGACGACCGCTTCTATGAGCACCACGGTGTGAACTTCTATGCATTTGGCCGTGCCATCATCGTCAACCTACGCGAACAGCGGTTTGCCCAGGGTGGCGGCACGATTACCATGCAGTTGGCCCGCAACGTCTTCCTTACGCAAGACAAGACCATTGTCCGTAAGTTAGAAGAGTTCCTGTGGGCTTGGCAGATCGAACGCAAATACTCCAAAGAAGAAATCCTTGAAGCTTACCTCAACGAAGTTCATGTGGGCCATGGAGCCAATGGTGTCGAAGCCGCAGCTCAGCTCTACTTCGGGAGATCAGTGAATCAGTTGACGCTGAGCGAAGCAGCCATGATTGCGGGAGTGATTCGCTGGCCCGTTCGTTATTCGCCCTTTAACAATCCCGATATCGCGGTGGAACGAAGGGATTTTGTTCTCAGCCGCATGCAGGAACTTGGGTACATTACTCCTCAGGAAGCGCAGCAAGCTCGAGCCGAAGAACTTAATCTAGCCACGCGCACTGGTCGCGTAGTTAATGCACCGTATTTCGTCGACTATATCATCTCCGAACTGACCCCGGTGTTCGGTGAGGATCGCATCTTTGGTGGTGGACTGCGCATCCATACCACTCTGGATCTGGATATGCAGAAGGCCGCTGAAGAACATCTTGTCAATGGACTTCCCCGGGGCGGCACAGATGCCAACGGCTTACTGCAGCCCCAAGGAGCTCTAATTACCCTGGATCCCCGTTCGGGACAAATCCGCTCCATGGTGGGTGGACGGGGCGATGATAAATTTAACCGGGCTGTTCAAGCTCTGCGTTCGCCAGGTTCGGCCATCAAGATCTTCCCCTATACAGCTGCCATCGACAAAGGCATCACCGCCGCCGACGTGTACGTAGATGAACCGACGGAGTTCGTTCTTTCTACGGGACAGCGCTGGAGTCCGCAGAACTATTCCGGCAACTTCCTTGGCACCATGACCATTCGTGAGGCCGTTGAGCGTTCGAACAACATTATTGCGGTTAAGGTTGTGCAGGAACTTGGCTACCAGACAATCCTAGATTACGGCAAGCGGATGGGTATATCCACCTTTGTGGAGCAGGGACGCACCAATGACTTAGGCCTTTCGCCCTTGGCGTTGGGTGGATTGACCCGAGGCATTTCGCCGCTGGAATTAGCTGCCGCCTACGGAATCTTGGCTAATCAAGGTATTTATGTGAAGCCCACGGCCGTACTGCGGGTGGAAGACGCCTTCGGCAATGTTCTCTATCGTCACCAACCCCAGCAAACTGTCGTACTCAATGAGACCACAGCCTACTTGATGACGGATATGCTGCGTGGGGTCATTGAACGGGGAACAGGCACTAACGCCCGCATCGGACGACCGGCCGCAGGCAAGACAGGTACCCACCAAAACTATCAGGACGCTTGGTTCGTAGGTTACACACCGGAGTTGGTAACCGCCGTGTGGTTTGGCGCCGACATCCAGGAGCGCATGGTATACAGCGGTGTTCGCTATGGGTCGTGGAATGCTGCCACCATCTGGGGTCACTACATGCGAGAGGTCACCCGTGACCTGCCGGCTTCGGATTTCGCCAAGCCTGACGGCCTTGTGGAAAACGTTTCCATTGACATCAAGACCGGTCTCTTGGTGCCCAATAACTGCAATCTACCGCAGGATGAGGTGCGTCTCGAAACGTTCATTCGCGGTACAGAACCAACAGCCTATTCACCACGTTGCAGCACGCGCTGAAGCGAAACTAGTTAGAAGCTCTTCCGCCCGAGTTGGCTGCGGAAGAGCTTTCTTGTATGCTCGTTGCTGCTTTCTTGTGCACAGTGTCTGCCCTTCTACTGGTTTTTGGCCAACTCTACGCTGGTGACACCGCTGCCGCCTTCATTGGGATTACCCAACCGGAAGGACTTGACCAGAGGATGGGCCTGCAGTTGCTGGGCTATGGCGTCACGCAGAGCTCCTGTTCCCTTACCGTGAATCAAGTTGATGCGGTTCAAAGAAGCCAAAAATGCATCATCCACATATTTGTCTACCAAAGGCAGTGCCTCATCGACGGTCATGCCGCGGAGGTCCAACTCCGAAAGAATGGACTCGCTCTTCGCTTTGCCTACACCGGATGAAAGCCTCCGCTGGGCCGGTGCCTTCGAGTTCTTTTGCCCTTCGATACGTTCGAGATCACTGGCCTTAACAGTGACTTTCATGATGCCCGCTTGGACCAGTACCTCCCCTGAACTGTTAGGACCCTCGAGAACGTGGGCATTCTGACGCAGACTGATGATGCGTACAGGTTCTCCGGGCTTCAACTGCTTGGGGCCGCCGCTGGCAGCTGTTTGCTCTTCGTCCCTCCGGAAGCGCTCCTGGAGTCGGCTCATTTCGGCTCGCGTTTCCAGGGCCACCTGTTCTAGTTCGCCGCGATGCTGACGGCGAAGTTGACCAATGAGTTGATCCATTTCACTCCGCGTTTCATGCAAGAGAGCTGCGGCTTCATCCTGTGCTTGGCGCAGTATCTGCTGCCGCTCCTGCTCAATGTCCTTCATCTTCTCATCGTAGCGCTGTTTTAACTGATCATAGCGGCGCCGTAATACTGCCGCTTCATCCCGATCCTTCACGGCCGAAGCACGGCTGGACTCGATTTCTAAGATAAGATCGTCCACCAGGACCTGATCTTCCGTCAACAGGGACTTGGCGATGTCAATGACGTCGTTTTGAAGTCCCAGCCGAGACGCGATGGCGAACGCATTACTGCGGCCGGGTACACCGATGGCTAAGCGATAGGTTGGACGCAGCGTCTGGATGTCAAACTCGACACTGGCATTCTCCACATCGTCGTTACTGTAGGCGAAGCTTTTTAGCTGCGAATAGTGCGTAGTGGCGATACAGCTGGCTGCTCTCTCTTTAAGAAATTCGAGGATGGCCTGGGCCAGCGCAGCTCCCTCCGTGGGGTCTGTCCCCGCTCCAAGCTCATCCAACAAGACCAGACTCTGCTGGTCAGCCCGATCGAGAATGTCCACGATGTTCGTCATGTGCGATGAGAATGTGCTCAGGCTCTGCTCAATGCTCTGCTCGTCACCGATATCTGCATAGACCCCTTGGAACAAAGCCATGGCGGTCCCATCGGCAGCGGGTACATGCAGACCGGCCTGCATCATGATGGTGAAGAGGCCGACGGTCTTGAGAGTCACTGTCTTACCACCGGTATTTGGCCCGGTAATGACCAGAATGCGAAAGTCATCGCCCAGCCAGATGTCGATGGGAACAACATCATCGCCCAATAGCGGATGCCTGCCCTGCTTAATATTGATATTGCCCGAATCGTTGAGCTTGGGGCGTACACCCTTCATGGCCCGACTCAGCTTAGCCCGGGCGAAGATAGCATCCAGCTTTCCAAGTACGTCCAACGAGGTCAAAAGAGCATCGTTCTCATTTTGAATCCACCCACTGAGCCGCTGGAGGATGCGGATAATTTCGCGCTGTTCTTCCTGCTCCGCTAAGCGGAGTTGGTTATTCAGCTCCACCACCGCCGCCGGTTCCATGAACAACGTAGCGCCGCTGGCCGATTGATCATGGACAATCCCAGAAAAGTGGTTCTTGTATTCTGCCTTCACGGGGACCACATAACGATTGCTGCGAATGGTGACGATGGATTCCTGCAGTTGCTTTTGGACGGAGGCATTGTGGATCAACGAGTCTAACTTATCCCGAACTTTCTGCGCCAAGCTGCGCATTTTCACCCGAATCTGGGCCAACTGCGGCGATCCTTGGTCCCGCACCCCACCATCCTCATCAATGCAGCGCGTGATCTCACCATATAGTTCCGGCAAAAGAGCCAACTGCACCGTGAACTGCTGCAGCGACGGTGGCCCCTCTGTAAGGTACTCAACCATATTCTGCGAACAGTAGATAACCCCTGCACACTCCAACAACTGACTGCCGTCGAGCATTCCCCCCACGGCCGTACGTTTGAGCAGAGCTCCGATATCTTTGGCCCCGCCGAATGGAGGGCTGCCCTCACGCCACAATAGGGCCAAGGCATCGCTGGTCAGCTCCTGCTGGGCCTCCACGGCGGCTAAATCGAACTGCGGCTGCAGGTTTTGAACGTGTTCAGCCCCCAGGGAAAAACTGGTCTCCCGCTGGAGGCGTTCTTTGATCTTGGGCCATTCTAGTACCCGCATGCTCCGTTCATTCATGACAATTCCTCCTTAACGCCGTTGACGCTTGCTCATGGGCATCCACACCACGCTGGAGATGCCCGCGCGTGTGCAGCGAACCGTCCCAGGGTGCTCGCTGCATACTGCCCTCCAGACGCTCCCGATACCACGATACCCACTGTCCGATGCTTTCCGCGTCCCAAAGCCGCGCGTCCAACTTTAAGGCCGCAGCCAGGGGGAGAACCTGGGCCAGTTCCGCATGTAGGTTCAGTTCCTTTGCATTGAATATGTGCATGCGACAGTACCGATCCACGACCACCGGAAACCGCATTCCCTTGCGGTCCTCCCAGGCTATGGCAGTTTGGGGACATGTACCATGGCATTGGCCTCCCCTCATCTGACCAAAGGGACAGTACTCTGTGACCATCAAGGGTGTGCGGCCATGGACAACCAGACCCATGGGCACCGTTCCCCTCGCAGCAATTTCAGCCATCTGCGAGCGATTGACTTCCGGAGAAAAATATACAAGATCGGCACCCATTCGCTGCAGCTCTGCAGCAGTCCCGTGGTTCAACGTGTTGAGGGACCAGTCGGCAGCGATTCGCCACTCTGCCTGACGACGCTGCTGCGCCTTAACCAGAGTACCCACATTGCCCGCCGTTACACCCGCTAATCCAGAAAGCTCCATCATTTCC
The DNA here is from genome assembly GCA_003559095.1 of Clostridiales bacterium. Lineage (GTDB taxonomy): Bacteria > Bacillota > Limnochordia > Darwinibacteriales > B1SED10-159 > SLOZ01. The sequence goes on from PWMW01000283.1 coordinate 32,029, forward strand.
AGTAGTATCGGCCACTGGGCGTTCCTAACAATGCGATCGAAGCCCACGGCCAAGGCGGCGCCCTGTTCTCGCGCCAGGCGCAGGGCTGCCTGAAGATCCTCCACTCCGTACGGCTGCTTGGCATCCCAAAGAGGACCGTAGTACGTGACATGTCCTGCACCGGCCTTCAAGGCCGCTCTAAGTTGGGCCTGATCGCAGACGGCCACATGCAGTTCAGGCTGCTCGTGCCTGCAGTACGGGTCCGCCGTCCGGCCCACCACCTCTGGACGAACCGCTGCTCGGGGCTGGGCATTGGCCAGCCGCTGCTGGCGCCATTGCTCAAGCAGGCGGCGCCGTGTCTGGTTTATATCGCTCCAGGGAAGCATCAAGCCCGGCTGCCACTGAATCTCCAGTCCTTCCACGGTCGCCGGCCAATCTCCCAAACGCAAAAGCTGTTCGGTCAACTTTTCTCGGGTTAAGGCCTGTGTCCGGGCTGTTTCGGCCGCCTTTTGCGAATGGACAGTAACACTCAGGCCATCCCCATCCAGCAGGGTCAATTCCAAAGGTTCCCCCAACCGCAGGGTAGCATACAGGTGAATGCCCATGCGGCGCCGGTATTGGTTAGGGGCAAAACTCGCTGCCACTTCGGTATGGAGGCGGGCATCCTTGGTTTGGCGGATGGCACCACCCAGTGCCGCCACATCCTGCAGCTCCACCCAAACAGCATTACCAGCGGTTGTCTTGCTCTGCCATGTGATGCCTGCCGCACTACCGTCGCGCAGTGGAACTTCGATACCATCACCCGGCGCCACTGCTGCGCTAAAATGCAGCAGAGACCGCCTGCCATGGCTCTCCTTCACTGTCCCCACCACAGGCCCCCTGTGTTTGGGACTTTCGGTACTCATCATCTCAAGGTCTGCAGGCGCAAACATGGGAGCCTCCGTGAAACCACGCTGGAATACTTTTTCCAGTTCCGGTGCCCGTTCCAGATTGCCGTCTATAGCGTCTCGATAAGCTCGCACCACTGTCGCCACATACTCGGGCCGCTTCATACGCCCTTCAATTTTGACCGAGTCTACGCCAGCGTCGCGCAGCTCTTGTATCCGATATACGAAGTTTCGATCTTTAGGGGATAAGCCATAGGGTCCGGGAATCTGTGGTTCCTGCAGGGCCCGGCCATCGGCGGTAACCAAGCGCCAAGGCAGACGGCAGGGTTGGGCACATTGGCCGCGATTACCACTGCGCCCACCAATCATGCTGCTCATGAGACACTGGCCCGAGTAACAGATACAGAGAGCACCGTGAACAAACACCTCCACAGGTACACCGGTGGCCTGTCGGATCGCACCCACCTCTGCCAAAGATAACTCGCGCGCCAAAACAACCCGCTCCACTCCCAGCTGCTTAACGGCTGCTACATCGCAGGTGCTGTGAAGGGACATCTGCGTACTGGCGTGAATAGACAACTGCGGCACGGTATCTCGTATTTGAGCAGCGAAACCAATGTCCTGAACAATCACGGCATCCACAGCCATGCGGGACAGTTCTTCAGAATACTGCAAGGCTGCCCCCAACTCTCCGGGTAGGAGCAGCGTATTCACCGTCACATAAACTTTGACACCGCGCAGATGGCAGTACTCCACAGCTTCTTGCATCTGCCGTGGTTCGAAATTACCGGCGTGCGCCCGGGCTGAATAGCGGGTCCCGCCGAGATACACAGCATCGGCGCCATTCTCCACAGCGGCTCGCAGGGCTTCTGGTGTACCAGCAGGCGCTAATAGTTCCACAAACGTACCTCCTTCAACCGTACCTGAACCTCAAGTCTACTTCCCGATATACGCCAGCAAATCCTGCAGAGGCCAGGCGTTGGCCACATGCTGTGGTTCCAGCCAAGCTCGGCGTGCATATGCCACACCTAGGTCCATATAGTCCAGTTGATCTGTACGATGGGCATCGGTATTGATGGCGACGGGAACAGCATTCTCGCGACAGAGAGCTGCGTAGGTTTCGTTGAGATCCAACCGTTCCGGCGTTGCATTGATCTCAAGAATTTTGCGATGCTGCTTGGCCGCTGCAATCACAGACTCCATATCCACTGGATACGGCTCTCGCTGGCCGAGCATTCTGCCCGTGGGATGGCCAATAATATGGACGTGGGGATGCGCAATTGCCCGCAGTAAGCGCCGGGTCAATTGGTGTTCTTCCTGTTGAAATCCAGAGTGAATGCTGGCCACCACAATATCCAATTGGGCCAGAAGCTCATCGTCATAGTCGAGAGATCCATCGGCCAAGATATCGCATTCCACACCAGCCAAGATCGGAAAATCCAGCTGCGCAGCCAGCGTGCGGACTTCTTCCACCTGCCGCAAAAGTTTCTCGGCACTCATGCCGTTGGCCACTTTCAGAGAACGGGAGTGATCGCAGATGGCAATGTAGGTGCGGCCTTTGGACCTGGCGGCCTCTGCCATCTCAGCCACCGTGTTCACACCATCGCTGTAAACTGTGTGCATGTGCAGATCTCCTCGGATATGCTGCACTTCCAACCGCTTGGGCAGCGCCCCCTTCTGCGCCGCTTCGATTTCGCCCCGATCCTCGCGCAGCTCCGGCTCAATGTATGGTAGATCCAGGGCAGCATAAAGCTCATGCTCGTCGGCTATGGGCACTGCGTTATGGGTCTCACCGTGGGTCAGGCTGTATTCATTCAGGACATAGCCGTTGTCCTTAGCGACTTGCCGCATACGAATGTTGTGCGCCTGAGATCCGGTGAAATAATGTAGGCCACAGCCATACTGTTCCTGATTGAGAACACGAACATCCCCGTTGAGGCCAGCTCGAAACACAACACTGGCTTTGCTGGTACCCCGTGCTGTAATTTCCTTGACGGCCGGGAGGGAAACGAACACCTCAATGACCTTGGCTGGCTCGTGACTGATCACCAAAAAATCCAAGTCCTTGACGGTATCTCGCTGACGCCGGAGGCTGCCCGCAATGGTGCATGTCTCCACAAAAGGAAGGGCTTGCAGCATCTCCCGCACTTCCTCGGCCAGAGGCCGGGCAATGGCCGTACTGGTGCGGCCAGACCGCTGCCGCATGCGCTCGATTCCCCGCAGGAGACCCATCTCTGTCTTGCCGCCGAGCCCTTTCAGCTCCCGGACCTTTCTGGCTCGAGCAGCATCTTCCAGCTCTTCCACTGTGGTTACACCCAACTGCTCATAGAACAAACGGGCCATTTTCGGACCCACGTTGGGGATATTGAGAAACTCAACAACGCCCTCGGGTATTTCCTGCTGCAGTTCTGCCAAAGCGGGAAGAGTTCCGTTGACTGCGTATTTCTCAATCTGGCTGAGCAAGCCCTTACCAATACCTTGAACTTTGGCCAGTTGCCCGTTCTGCAGCATCTGTCGGTAAGATTGCGGCAGGCTGCTGACGGCCCTGGAGGCATTTTGGAAGGCCCGCACTTTGAATGGGTTTTCTCCCTTAATTTCCATTAGCGCGGCCGCCTCCTCAAGGAGCCAGGACAAGCGCAGATTTTCCATGACTAAACATCTCCCTTGAAAAGGCCCCGCTTTAAGATGCGGGGCCCATACTATGATCCAATGGCATACTGGGGTCTGGGAACAGCCAGCTAGGCTGATTCCAGGTGTCGGGCCATAACTCCTCGGCATAGCGATACACCAACGGACGCAGCAGCAGAAGCTGCTGTGTAACGTGCGAATCTTCCAGGAGAATGTTGATGTTGGGAATGCCCAACGACCACACCACGCTGAGAATCAGCATGGCTGCAAGAATCACTTTAAGGCTGCTGAAGGCAGCCCCTGCCAGACGGTCAAAGAAGGCGAATGGCGTCAGCCGAATCACGCGCACCCAGATGTGCGTGATAAAAGCAGCCAACAGACCAACAGCTACGGCAATTAGTGTAAAGGCAATGATCTGCGCCTGCCACTCCAATACGGGGTAAGCAGCGGCCAGATATACAGCCACTTCCTGGTACCAGTAAAATGCAGCCATCACCGCCAAAACCAATCCTACCAACCCAAAGATTTCCCGGAAGAAACCTCGAATAAACCCCCGCACGACGGCAAAGGCTACCAAGATCACCAAGATAAGATCAACCCAGTGATTCAGAACAACCACCCCCCAACAGCATGCAGGCAGAGATTCCAGTCAACCGAAGCAGAGCATGTTCTGATTCGCCGAGCCCGTTCGGCCGCATCCTTGCGGCCATCAAACTGCAAGGAAATCGCAGTTCCGTTCGTCAACGGGCTTCTTCCATCAGCTGCACCAGCTCCTGGTACTCTTTCTTCAATCGCTCCAACTCATCGGCCATGTTCAAACAGACCAAGATCGCGGCGCGGGTCTTGGTCAAATTCGGCGTTTGGCGCTGGATCGCCTGGATCTGCCGGTCCACCTGCTGCGCCAAATGTTCCATGTACTCGCGACTTGCTTCACCACGAATGCGGTGTTCGGCGCCACCAATGCGGACGGTAACAGTCTTGATCTCTCTCGATGCCACAGCAGTTCCTCCCTGCCCATAGACTTGATGCTGTTACCTTCTCCTTAATCTACTTCGAATCCTGCTCAACGAATCTGGGCATCGTAGTGTTTCTGAGCGTACTGTAGGATGAGGTCCATGGCTGCTTGGACCTCATCGTCCGTCAAGTTGCGCTTCGCCTGAAAGCGGAAGCCAAAGGCCGCGCTCTTGCACCCTTCAGGCACCTGTTCACCCTGGTACACATCGAATACCCAAGCATCCACCAAGGTTTCGCCACCAACCTGCTTCAAGTCGGCCAAAAGCTGACCAACGGCCGTGTCGTCACTGACAAGGAGCGCCAGATCCCGTTCAACCCCAGGAAACCGAGGCAGCGGTTGGATCTGCGGAACCCGACCGTACCGTTCCAGCATCGCCTGTAGATCCATTTCGGCCGCCATTGTTTCTTTGGGAAGACGCAAGTTTTGAGCCACAGCGGGGTGCAGTTGACCCAGTACGACCAGCGGCCGTTGGTTCCACACCACCTCAGCACTGCGCCCAGGATGTACCCAGGCGGCCTGCGAGCGCTGCCACGTCAACCCTGGCAGATCGAAGCCGGCCAGCACGCGTTCTACCACACCCTTAATATCGTAGAAGTCCACCTGGCGCGGCTGCACACTCCAATGATCGTCATGGGCTTGGCCCATCATCGCCAACGCCACTCGCAGCTCTTCGCGGGGATGCTGCGTCAGTTGGCTCTCCTCGGTCAAATACACCGCGCCCAACTCAAACAAAGACACAGCGGTCTGTTGACGGCTGAAGTTCCGTGCCAGGGCATCCAACAGCCCCGGCAGCAGTGACGGCCGCATTACCGCTTGATCCTCAGAGATGGGATTATGCAGTGGAATTCCCGGGAACTCCTGACGGCCATAGCCCATACGCTGGACACTTCCGCGATGGATAAACGTATAGTTGAGAGCCTCTTGCAGTCCAAACCCAGCCAATTGGTGGCGAATGCGGTCCACTGCCTCATGTTGCTTAGTCTGTCCCCCGGGATTAGCTCCACTGGTCGGCAGCGTCCGCGGAATCCGGTCATAACCATAATGCCGGATAGCCTCTTCAATCACATCGCATTCCAGTTCAACATCGGTGCGGAATGGCGGAACCGAAAGAAGCAGGTCCTGCTCCGTTTCGGCAACCACAGCAAACTCCAAGGCCTGCAGACAGGCCTTCACCGACGACGCAGGAATATCAATTCCCAGCAGCCGGCGAATCTCCGCATAGCGCAGCTGGATGGTGCGGGGTTCCGGAAGTCCTCGATGGGCATCCAAGACGCCTTGCGCAGGCTGCCCTTGTGCGTAGAGCTGTAAGAGCTGCGCTGCCCGTTCCATAGCCATCTCGGTCCCATGGGGAGAAAGACCCTTTTCGAAGCGAGACGCTGCTTCGGAGGCAATTCCCAGACGACGGGAGGTCCGGCGAATACTGGCTGCCTGAAAGTTGGCTGCCTCTAAGACCAATGTGGTCGTGGTCTCTGTGACCTCGCTGTTGCCTCCGCCCATGACGCCTCCGATGCAGACGGGCTTCTCGGCATCACAGATCAAAAGCATATCTTCTTCCAGACGTCGTTCTTGTTCATCTAGGGTGACCAATGTTTCGCCGGCCCGAGGCCGACGGACAACAATGGCGCTGCCGGCTAATGTATCGTAGTCAAACGCGTGCAGCGGCTGTCCCATCTCCAACATTACAAAGTTGGTAATGTCCACAACGTTGTTGATGGGCCGCATGCCGGCGGCACGCAGCTTTGCTTGAATCCAAAGAGGAGACGGCCCGACCTTGATATCTTGAATCACCCGCGCCATATAACGGGGACATAGATCATGGTCTTCGACCCTCAGGGTCAAAAGGTCTTTGACCTTCGCCGCGCTTTCCTGAAGACTGATGGCAGGATAAGTGATGGTCGCACCCTGCAGGGCCGCCACTTCGCGGCCCATGCCCAGCATGCTCATGCAGTCAGGTCGATTGGCATAGATGGATACATCCAAGATGGTATCGTCCAACTGAAGTGCTGCCACGAAGGACTCTCCCACCGGCGCATCACCGGGCAGTTCCATGATCCCACTGTGATCATCTCCCAGCCCCAGTTCCTTTTCGGAACACATCATACCGCTACTCTGAACTCCCCGCAGTTCCACGCCTTCAATCTTCAGTCCATTTGGGAGCATCGTGCCGATGGTGGCTACAGGGACCCGCAGTCCAACCCTAACATTGGGGGCTCCGGCCACGATGGTCAATGTCTCCGATCCGGTACTCACCAGGCAAATGCTCAGCCCATCAGCATTAGGATGTTCATTCACCGCAATGATTTCACCAACCACAATTCCATCCAATCCCGGATTGGCCGCACTCGTCTCTTCCACTTCCATACCGGCCATTGTTAGACGTTCAGCCAGTTCCACGGCGGGCCAAGGGATGTTGACATACTCCTGAAGCCAGTTATAGGACACATTCATACTTGACAGCCCCCTTTGGCGGCAAACTGGTTGAGGAATCGCACATCATTGTCGAACAGAAGTCGAATATCGTGGATGCCGTATTTTAGCATGGCCACACGCTCCACGCCCATACCGAAGGCAAACCCCGATACCGCCGCCGGATCGTAACCTACCTTAGTCAACACCCGCGGATCCACCATCCCTGAGCCTAAGATCTCAAGCCAGCCGCTATTAGAGCACACACGGCATCCGCTACCACCACACATAATGCAGGAAACATCCACTTCGGCACTGGGTTCCGTGAAGGGAAAATAGCTGGCGCGAAAACGAGTTTTGGTGTGGACACCAAACATTTTCTGCGCAAAGAGCTGCAGAGTACCCTTAAGATCAGCAAAGGTTATATTATGGTCCACAAGCAGACCCTCCACTTGGTGGAACATGGGCGAATGAGTTACATCAGAATCCGAACGATAGACCTTCCCAGGAGCGATGATGCGTACCGGTGGGTCTTGACGCTCCATGGTCCGAATCTGTACCGGAGATGTCTGGCTGCGCAGAAGGAAGTTCTCGTTGAAATAAAAGGTGTCCTGCATATCTCTGGCCGGATGATCCTTGGGAACGTTGAGGGCTTCAAAGTTATAATAGTCATTCTCAATCTCGGGCCCTTCGGCCACCTGATAGCCCATGCCCACAAAGATATCCTTGATCTCATCGAGGACCATTGTGATGGGATGAAGGGTGCCTTGCGGACGCGGCCGCCCGGGCAAACTGATGTCGATGGTCTCTGCAGCCAAACGCTGGTCTTGCTCAGCATCCCTAAGTTCCTGCTGCCGTGCTTTGAGCACATCCTCCACAGCAGTCTTGGCGTCATTCACCATCTTGCCCGCCAACGGCCGCTCTTCTGCTGACAGCTGCCCCAAGCCCCGCAGCAGCCCCGTAAGCTCACCCTTTTTTCCCAAGTACTGCACCCGCACCTGCTCCAGTTCCTTTGTCGATGATGCCTGTCGACAGGCTTCTACGGCCTGTTCTGTAGTTTCATCCACCTTGACACGAAATTCCATATCCATCCTCCTTCATAAAAAAAACACTACGTGCGCCCCAAGGGACGCAAATAGTGCGCGGTACCACCCAAATTGATCTCTGCCTTAGGCAGACGATCCTCTTGATCCGATAACGGCGGAGACCGGCTGCGCCTACTGTCAGTTCAGCGCGCGGCTTCGGAGGGAATTTCCCCGGCATTTCATGAAAGAAGCTTCCAGTCAGCGGCTTCTTCTCCCTGTCACTGCCTGCCGTGTACTTATCTCCATCATTGCCAATATGTATGGCCGTGCGGGTAACGCTTCCTGCTTAGTCCTTCTGCAGTCGATCCTGAAGAAGCTGTCGGTAAAGGAGATAGGCTCCCACCGATCCCGTATGACGAAACCATTCCCAAACTGCATCCGAGGTTACCTTCACCGCTGTGCCCACCCTTCTTAGGATGTTACAACAATTATAGCACAGGGGCTTCACCGTGACAACGGCGGTCTTGACGAGGTGGTTTTGCTCGGCTCTCTCATTGCAGGGTGCGCCTGCGGACCGGGGCTCCAAGTCCTTCCGCCGCACAGTACCCAGATTTCCAAACATGACCTTATGATGGGATAACGGGAGGCGACGCCGCGTCCCGCTGACGACGACACTCGTAGAGAAGGATCGCGGCGGCCACAGAAGCATTAAGGCTCTCAACACCCGCTGCCATGGGCAGCATGATGCGCGTATGGGCCCGGGCCAAGGTGTCCTCATGTACGCCGGTGGCTTCGTTACCGACCACGATAACTGTGCGTCCACGGAGATCCACTTGATGATATGCCTGTGCATCACGGATGTCGGCGGCCATAATGGCAAACGACAGCGATGCGAAAAGCTCCAGCAGCTCCCGTCGAGGCGCCTGCAGAAGAGGTATTCGGAAGGCTGCACCCATCGCCGAACGAACAACCTTGGCGTTCCAGGGATCCACGGTACCCGCGCTCAGGGCTACCGCTGCGGCTCCAGCTGCGGCTGCTGTGCGAATAATGGTGCCGAGGTTGCCAGGATCGGCCAATCCATCGGCCCATACGACGAAGGCATCGGTGGCCATGGGCTCGGCCAAGGTAGCCCATGGTGGAATGGCTGCTACGGCAATCACTCCAGTGTTTGCTGAGGTCTCGCCTGCTTTTTGCAGAACATGGGGTGCACAATACCACACAGGAATCTGGTGCCCAACGGCCGTCTGGATTAAGGACCGTCCCCGCTGAGACTCAGCCAAGGCGGGCGTGATAAAAAGGTCCTGAATCAGTCCCGCGGCAAAACCTTCTTCCACCAAGCGCACGCCTTCCAAGGCCATCCGACCTTGCCGATCGCGGACTCGCCGTCGCTGCAGCTTAAGCAGGTCTTTAATGCGCTGATTCTGATCGCTGGTAATGGTATCCATCCTAGGTCTGCTCTCCGAGACGTTCTAACTTATCGTCTCTGCCCATGGCCACAAGGATATCCCCATCTTGGAATAAGAAATCGGCGCCCGGAACAACTTCAATCTCGTCACCGCGGCGCACGGCGATGATGTTGATGCCATACTTGGCCCGAAGATCCACCTGGCGGAGAGTCTGTCCCACATAATCCGAAACCACTCGCACTTCCACAATGGAATACCCGGGAGCCAGTTCAATGTAGTCGATGAGATTCCCTGAGACTAAATTATGAGCCATGCGATGGCCCATATCTCGCTCCGGATAGACAATGCGATCAGCGCCCAATTTCGTCAAAACCTTGCCGTGGACATCAGATACCGCTTTACAGACTACATAGGGTACTCCCAACTCCTTCACCAACATCGTTGCAAGGATGCTGGTCTGCAGGTCCCCGATACTGATGACACAAGTATCGACATTGCGAATACCCAAGGATCGCAGAGCATTCTCATCCGTGGCATTGGCTTGGACAACCTGGGTCAGATAGTTCGCCATGTCCTGCACCGACTCTTCATTTTTGTCGACGCCAAGGACCTCATACCCCATCTCAAACAGCGTTCTGGCCAAACTGGATCCGAATCGTCCGAGACCCATGACAGCGAAGGTTTTGGGTATTTTGGGTTTTCGTTTCGTGGGCATGGGTACAACTCCTTCACAGACCCCTGTCAGGGGAAACTTTGAGACTATTGTTCGCCGCCGGGTACGGCAATCCTGCTGACGGCGGTCTCACATCGATGGAACAACCACTTAACCTAACCCGATGCGCTCCTCTGGCATCCGGATGGCTGCTGTTTGATGCCGCCGTTGGCCCAAAGCAAGAGCCAAGG
>PWMW01000037.1 GCA_003559095.1 Clostridiales bacterium
AGAGGGGTAACGTGTTTTCCTCTGTGAGCGAACTCTCTGAGCGACCTCTTTGAGCAGCAGTGCCTTGAATCAAGACAAGGACCGCTGCAGGATGGACAAGGTGTTCTGCGACTGCGGAGACCGCTCAGGAGTGGAAAGGGTGGAAATTATTCCCACATACCTGGTGCATGGAAAAAAATGGATGGAAGCGTTTGGTGCCGAGCAAAGCCTCGTCCCGAGAGGCCGTGTTTGTGGAGCCTGCATGCTTAGACAAGCTTAGACAAGCGCAGGGCGCGACCAGGACTCTTCTGGAGGCGTGTCGAAAAGGATTGTCAAAGCCAGCATGACGGCATTACGACTGTTTTTTTGGTGGGCTCATGTTGTCTATGACAGGGGGATAGCGTCATAAACCGTGATCCCGCATCGGAAACTATCCAACGAAGGTCGTTTCGGATTACGCAGTAAGCTGTCCCGTCGGCTTTCTCTTAGGTGGTTTCAGCCAGATCGCTTCGTCAACGACCAATGAGGTGAGTACTATGTCTACGAAGACCGTGTCCACAAAAACCAATGCTACCCGAATATGTGTGTCCCGGGGAATACACCACAAAGTGTTAGTGTATGACGGCGAAGCTGGGGCCATCGGCGGGCGCGCCGTTGCATCTAAGCTGGGACTATCCGAGAGGGAAATTTTCAAGACGTTAGTGGCCTTGGGGGCAAGTCGGCAGGTCTATGTGTTCGTTATTCCTGTTGCCGGCGAGTTGAAGCTGAAGGAGGCAGCCCGGGCCGTTGGTGAAAAATCCATTCAGATGCTGCCGCTCCCCGACTTGCGGAAGGTTACGGGCTACGTCAAAGGCGGTTGTTCGCCCATAGGTATGCGCAAGCAGTATCCAACCGTGTTTGATGAGTCGATCACACGCTTGGAGATCATCACCTTCAATGCCGGAAAAGTGGGCCTAAAGTTGCAGATGCCCGTGGCGTGTCTCGAAGAGGTGGTGCCATACACGGTGGCGGCTGTGACCCAGTTCAATGAGTCTGACGATGCCGAATCAAAGCAGGAGACGGAAGGGCGACGGTGAGAGTAAGCGTCGACGGACCGCTCTCGTATGGCGGTGGTGCGAGAATGTGGCGTCAGGAGGTGACTTCCCGTGAAAAGCAGTGGATCACGACAGAGGCGTATGGCCAAGGGGTTCGGCGGTGAGGGCCCCGCCCGCGGCAGCGATTCTGCGGAACAGTCTAAACTCGCTGTGCCCGCAACCGACGAACCGACAGTGATGGTCCTTGGCCGGCCATGGTGGAGGATCACCAAGTTAATCCTATTGGCGTATGTCATCTACGCTATCAGTTCCGGGTTTTTGTTCTTTGCAGTACAGGAGCGCTCAGCGGCAGAGTTTCTTCGCAACTCAGACCCAGAGCGGTTCTTCGGTCCAACGGATGTCGAAGGCATCGATCGTGCGGCCATGATTGAGAACGGCGAGGACGCCATACGGGCCCGGCTGCAGCTAATTCACTCGGCGGAAACATCCATCGATGTGTCGTACCATACGCTTCATGCGGGCACCACTGCGGATGTGTTTTTTGCCTCCATCGTCGAAGCGGCCGATCGCGGTGTGTCGGTGCGCATTCTTATGGACGGCATGCTGCATCGGTTAATCGGCAGCATGCGAGATGTACGCTACGTCCTGCAGCTGCACCCCAATGTGGAGTATCGCTTCTATGAGCCGTTCAACCTGCTTCAGCCTTGGACATGGAATAACAGGCTTCACGACAAACTCCTGATTGTCGACAAAGAAAAGGCCATTATCAGCGGCCGGAATATGGGGAATCGCTATTATCTGCCGGGATACATTGCTGGGGAGACGGCCCAGGATCGCGATGTGATGGTTCTCAATACCAAACCGGAGGCGCGGCAGTACAGTGCTGTGGTCCAGATGATCGCTTATTTTGATTATCTCTGGAACCATCCTTTCACTGCGAGGCCGGATTTGGCACTGAACCAGAGGCGTCGCGACGCCGCTGCCGCCATGCGCGCCACGTTGGATAGGAACTTAACCACAGCACGGCAGCAGTATCCGCAGTACTTTGTAACGGAGATCGCCTGGGAGGAGTTCTGTGTTCCCACACAGCGCATTACTCTGATTCACAACCCGCTGCAGCGCGGTAACAAGGCTCCGTGGGTGTGGGCGGAGATGGCCAGATTGGCTGGCAGAGCCCAGGAATCGGTGGTGGTCCAGAGTCCCTATGTCATTCCTACCAGTTCTATGATGGCGTATCTGGATTTTGAGCATCTGCAGAGCATTGATCTGACTGTGGTCACCAACTCTGTGGCTACCAGCCCAAATATGCCAGCCATTGCCGGCTATATGCGGGTGCGTCCCGAAATCAAGCGCTATGCTCGGCAGCTTTGGGAGTACCACGGGTCCGGCAGTATCCACGGAAAGGCCATGGTGGTAGATCATGACCTCAGCGTTGTGGGCTCCTTCAATATCGATGCCCGCAGTGCCTTTTTGAGCACCGAGACCATGCTGGTCATCCACGGTGAGGAGTTCAACCAGCTGCTGCGGCAGTCATTGGACGCAATCAAGGAGCAGAGCCAGCCGCTTCTGCAGCCAGGGATCACAGCAGGCAGCCATCCGCAGCAGGCAGAGCATTGGAGCAAATCCCTGGCGGTGGCGCTGCTTCGTCCTCTGAGCCGCTGGTTTTCCCACATGCTCTAGGCGGATGCCGTCTCATCCTGCAGTTCATCCTTTTGGGCTACCCAGGTTCATACCCCTGGGCGAGCCCTTTTTTTCTTGCCCCTGGTATGCTGAAGATAACGAAGAAACGTCGGAGGCGGCCAACAGCCTTTGGCCAACACGGAGGTGAACGTGGTGCGGACACCATGTATTGAGGTTAAGAACATTAAGAAGAGGTATGGCTCATTGGAGGCTGTGAAGGACATCAGTTTCAGTGTAGAACAGGGGAGCATCTTTGGGATGTTGGGCCCTAACGGAGCAGGGAAATCCACAACCATAGCGATGCTGCTGGGTTTGACGAGGCGAGATGCGGGTGCAGTGAGCGTGTTGGGTCTGGATCCGGAAGTAGACGGCAGTCAGTTGAAGTCCAAGGTCAGTGCTCAGCTGCAATCCCCGGCTCTGTTTGGCAGACTTTCCGTGCAAGAACTTCTTGGCTTATTTGCCAGTTTCTATCCGGAACCTGCTTCAGTAGAAGACACTATTGCCATGGTTCAGCTGCAAGACAAGCGCCATTCCCAAGCGGACTCCTTGTCTGGTGGCCAGAAGCATAGGCTGGCTGTGGGTTTGGCCATCGTTGCCAATTCTGACATTGTGTTTCTCGATGAGCCAACAACGGGCTTGGATCCCCAAACGCGCCGCAGTATCTGGGATGTCATGCTGCACCTTCGGAGCCAAGGCAGGACCGTCGTCCTTACAACTCACTACATGGATGAAGCGGAAAAGCTCTGCGATCAATTGATCATCGTTGATCAGGGCACGGTGGTGGCACAGGGCCGTCCCCGGGATTTGATCAGCAGCCACTTTCCCCAAGACGCTCTGGAGTTTGTAAACCCGGATTTCTCGGCGGGTGAAATGGAGCGGCTGTGCCAAATCGATGGTGTGGTGGATCACTGCATGGCGGCGGCCGGAGAGGTGGTCTTGTACTCCAAAAACGCCAGTAGTACCTTGGTAGGACTTCAAGAGCTGGCTGGAAGCTGTGGTCGGCAGTTGGCCGAGATCAACCTGCGGCGGCCGACATTGGACGATCTGTTTCTTAAAATAACGGGAAGGATGATGCGCTCATGAAAGGTTTTTGGACGCTGTTCGCCGCTAACTGCAAGGAGTTTGTCAGGGATCGCGCTGGCTTGTTTTGGACCTTCGCGCTGCCGTTAAGCTTTGTTTTTCTTTTCGGGGCCATCTTTGGGGGTGATCGCCAAGATATCTCCTTTGACTATGTTCTTCCAGGTATCTTGGCCATGGCCCTGATGCAGTTAGGTTTGTTCGGAGCGCTGCAGTTTCTCAGTCTGCGCGAGCGCAAGATTATTCTAGGTCTTAGTATCACACCCATTTCCCGGACGGCCCTTTTGGCCAGCGAGGTGCTGCTGCGTTTGCTGGCAGGGTTTGTTCAGGCTGGCATCATACTCGGCGTCGGTATCGGTGTATTTGGAGTGCGCCTTGTGGGTCCCGTCCATGATGTGTTAGCGTTGGTTCTTCTGGGTTCCGCAGCGTTCGTCAGTTTGGGTTATCTTTTGGTCTGTTTTGCCCGCAGTATGGAGAGCGGCAACGGCATAGCCCAGGCCGTACAGCTGCCCATGATGTTCTTGGCGGGCATTTTCTTTCCTGTGGAGCTGATGCCGGAGTTTATGCAGCCTGTGGTGCGGGTGATTCCACTGAAGTTCCTGGCCGATGCTTTGCGGGAAGCTATGGTGGGTGTGCCGGCAGAGTTTTCGCTGGTAGTAAACGCTGGGCTGCTCAGTGGTTTTCTGGGAATTACGCTGCTGGCAGCCGTGCGTTTCTGGCGTTGGGAGTAAGGCCAATCCGTAAGTTTCCGCAGTTGTTCTTCCAACAAGTACGTCTACCGCAGCAGTTAGCGCCGCAGCTGCTTTGCGGTGTTCGCTGCAAGCCCGGCCTGCAGGCCGGGCTTGTCGCGCTGCGGGCCCGGAAGCTGTGGCCATCCTTCGCTGACCCGCGGTCACATGGTTCTCTGCTCGTTCGTCAGCGGTAACGACGCCGGATCTATCGCGCCGGAGGAGTCAACATGTGAACACATCATCTGCTTTGAGCCGCAGAAAGACCGGTGGCCAGGAATTTTGCAGAGAGGAACCTGGATACTTGAGGACGAATAGTATGTGCGGTGTCCATTGTCTGCAAGTTTGAGCACCAGAAGAGGTGAGCGATGATGAACCAACCCCGTTTTCCGGTACGGCCGGCTTATCGGCCGACACCGGAAGCAATGGCAGAAGCATTGGCCGGCATTATCCAGTTCCTGGAGCAGCAATTGGAACAGCATATTTCCAGGGCGCAACCTATCCACGAAGGCATGAATACGAACTTTGCTTTGTATTGCCACGAGCAGTCTGAACCATCCTTCCAACTGAAGATCTTCACCCATCGCGGGTACCCGTCGTTGGAGAAGATTCAGCGCTGTCAGACCTATCTGGCAGACATACCTGTCATCACGCCAGAGATCCTTTTGATCCAGAGCGCCAGCTCGTTGGTACCCAATGGCTTTCTTGTGCAGCGCTGGCTGCGGGGTACGCCAGCCACAGATTGCGCACCTGCGGTTTGGGTGCCGCTCTTTGTCCAACAGCTGCAAAGTGTACATTCTCTGACGCTGCCCTACTTCGGAACCATTGAAGCTGGCCCTACGTTTAGAACGATCCGAGGATATTATCATCATCTGGATGAAGTTATTGCCCATTCCTTTGGTCAGACATTGTGCCGGCCCCTGTCCATTTGGGAACTGCAGGCCGAGGGCTGGGTAACACCGGGGTTCGTGGACGAAGTCATGGACCGTATCCGAAGCTGGGCTGCGGACCTTGGGGTGTGGGAACCGCATTTGTGTCACGGAGATATGTCTGCCGGGAATCTTCTACTTACCGAGGACGGTCCGGCGATTCTGGACTGGGACGAGAGTAGAAGCCATGTGTGGCCGGCGGAATTGGCTCGCACGCTTTTCTTTTATGACGACCAGCGGATTGCGGACGCGTTTTTGCAGCACTATGAGCCGTCGTCTGGGGAATCAGACGATGCGGAAAGCATCATTACGTTGGAACACGTGCGTCAGCTGCTGCGCTATCTCTGTATGAACAGCTTCAACCAAACGGAACGCGGCCGAGTAAGGGATAAAAACCGTATGGTGGAGCAGCGAATCCAAGAGCGCTGGCAGCGACGTTACCTGACCTGAAGAATGAGCTGAAGAATATGATTGCCGAGATAGCGGAAAGGATGGTGGCGGCGCGTGCAGAGAGTGCGGGCGGTCTTTAATGTTTTCGTGGGCTTGTCCATGGTGGGAGTGTGGATGATGTTGTACGGGACTGGGAGCATTCCGGAGCTTGCTGCGGAACCTATCAGGATTCTGCTGCACATTGCGGCAGAACTGGCCACGGGGATAGCGCTGATAGTTTCGGGAGTGGGTCTCTGGCGGTGTATGTCGTGGGCCAAGGAGCTCTATTGGCTGGCTACGGGCGCCCTGCTGTATACACTCATTCAAAGCCCAGGGTATTACGCACAGCTGGGACAATGGCCCATGGTGATTCTCTTTGCCCTGCTGTTCATCATCACCGTGATCCTCCTGCTGGCAGCAGACAAGCGCCGCCGAACCTAAGCCGTTCGATCAACAAGGAGGAACGAAGAAAGAAGTTCGCAGGCAAAGGTCCTATTTTTGCATAATTCGCCACCATGGTGCAGGGAATTCGTAACGGTTGCGTCGAATAGGGAAGGTATTGGATGCCATGAATGCGGCGCAATGTTGTGCTTTGGGAGGGAATGACATTGAGTCCACGGCAGAATGGAGACCAGTGGAATCTCAGATGGCTGCGGGGATTGTGCCTGACAGCCTTTTTGTTGTATCTGAGTTTTGGCGTATTGTTCCGCTGGGTTGTGGACGCTCCTGATGCAGTGTCGCTGGAACATCGGGTTGTCTTTGGCCTCAGCTTCCTTGCCTTGTGGGCCGGCTCCCTTGTTTCGGCATGGGTGCAGAAACAGATGGTCCCCCTAACCTACGCCGTGGGCGCTGCTGCCATGGTTCACATGCTAGTGGCGTCCGGACATGGTGGCGCTGATACCGGGGTGCTCTTGTCCATGATCTTAGGGGTGCCCGTACTGATTGTGCTGTTCTATCGCTGGAAGCTTCTTTTATACGCCAATCTGCTGCTGTTCGTGATTACGGTGATGGCCGTAGCTGCATCAGCCCAAACCACGCAAGACGCCCTGCTGTTCACCGCTTCAGCGGTTGTTCTTAACGGTTTTGCCCTGCTCTTTGCCAAGCGCATGTTCGATGCGGAGCAGGATTCCCGGCACCATGAGGCTCTGTTCGGAGACCTATTCGAACATACAACGGATGCCATCTTCATCCAAGAGTTTCTTGCTGAAGATGCTGGGGAAAGCCACCACTGCCAGATTATCAAAGTGAACTCGACCTTTGCAGAGCTGGCTGGTTCACCCAGTGGTGCCCTGGTTGGCAGGGCACTGCAGGAGCTCTGGCCGGCTATGGAAGGTAGCATGCTCTGCGGCCAGTTTCGTCGCGCCGTCGAACGGCAGAAGGCCGTTACCTTTGATGAGTACCTGCCAGATTTTGTGGGACATTATCGCGTAACCATCATCCCCATTGGCCCCCAGCGAGGAGCGGTGGTCTTAGCAGACATCACGGCGCAGATGGCCATGGAACAGGCGGAACGGGAACGGGAAGCGAGGTTTCGCGGCGTCTTCGAAGGTTCGCCCGATGGGATTTTTATCGTTGATGAGCGTGGCGTGATCGTGGACTGCAATGAACAGGCGGCTGTCATGAACGGCTACAGCAAAGACGAGCTCCTAGGCCAACCTATTGCTGTGGTGAACGCATCGGAGGAAACCGTGGACATTTCCTATGATCCACAAGGTAAGAGCTTTCCGCCCCGGGAATACTTTGAGTATCTCCGCCGCGAAGGAAAACTACAGTTCCGTTCCATCCATCGCCGCAAGGATGGTACCCAGTTCCCCGTGGAGGTATCTGCTACGCTCGTCAACCTAAATGGTCAGGAGTACTCAGTGGGTTTTGATCGAGATATTTCTGACCGGGATGTGCTCATGGCCCAGCTGCGAGAGAATGAACAAAAACTACAGCTCATGGCGAGAAACTTAAAGGATGTCATCTTTGAGCTGGACAGCGATGGCCGCTACACCTATGTGTCTCCAGCCCACGAGGCCGTTCTCGGGCGCGGCGAAGAGGTCATCGGCACCTATCATACAGATAGCTTGGCCTATGAGGACAAGCATCACGCTCTGGCGGCCCTGCGTCGTGCTGCTGTGGACAAACGGGAAGTGCGCGTCGAGTACCGATATATCAACCCAGAACGGGGACTTATCTGGCTGGAATCTGTGGCCAGTTCCTACGTGAATCGTGATGGTGAGGTAGCTGTGGTTGTAACGGCCCGCGATATATCCCAGCGCAAGCGGGCAGAAGAGGCCCTGTATCAACAGGCCCAGAGGCAGGAACTGGCAGCCAAGTTGGCATCGGAATTCCTTAATGAGTCTTTGAATCAAGTGGACGAGCGCATTAGCGAATCTCTAGAGCACATCGGCAAAACTCTCGGTGGTGACCGCTGCCATATCAGCCAGCTGGCCAACGGCGGCCGCACTGTTACCACCACCCATGAATGGCTCAACATTGAAGTGGACTACCCTTTTGCTCGCACCAGTGATCTGGATTTATACGACTTACCTTGGTTGTACGGCCAGATCATCGCTCGCAGTGTTGTGGCCTTGTCTTCCCTGGATGACTTGCCGCCTGATGCCTGGGCAGAACGACGAAGGCTCAAGGAGCGCGGCGTGAAATCCTTGATCTGTGTACCGATGATGACCGGCGGCGAGGTCACGGGGTTGCTCAGCGTCTATTTTCTGCAAAATCCTCGCTTTGCCACTGATGATGACGTCCATATGCTGCAGATTGCTGCCGGAGTCATGGCCAGCGCGCTGGAACGGGCCAAGGCGGAACGTCAACTGACTCATCTCACTTTCCATGATCAGGTGACCGGGCTATACAACCGGACTTTCTTGGAAGAGGAAATTCGCCGCCTAGACACGGAGCGGCAGCTGCCCTTGAGCATGATCATGATTGACGTTAATGGTTTGAAGATGGTCAACGATGCCCTCGGGCACCAGGAAGGGGATCGTCTGCTGCGCCGCGTGGCACAGCTGCTTCGTCAGAGCTGTCGTCAAGAAGACATTGTCGCTCGCTGGGGCGGTGACGAGTTCGTAGTGCTGCTGCCCAGTACCGATAGTGTAGATGCGGGTCACGTGTGCCAGCGGATCCGAGCGGCCTGCGATGCTGCTGATGAGCGTCCGGTCCGGCCCAGTGTGGCATTGGGGTACTCTACCAAGACCAGTGCTGAGCAGGAGTTTACCCAGGTCCTTAAGGAAGCTGAGGACGGTATGTACACCAACAAGATGAGCGCTGCCCAGAGTAGTCGCAGTACCATCATTGCGTCGCTGCAGCGTACCTTGGAAGAAAAGAGTCATGAAACACGGGAGCACGCCCAGAAGCTGCGCGACCTCAGCATCCGACTGGGTGAGCGGGTGGGTATCTCCGGAACCCATTTGGAAGAATTGGCCCTGTTCGCCGTCCTGCACGATCTTGGCAAGGTAGCCATCCCGGAGACCGTTCTGGACAAGCGAGGCAGCTTGACAGAGGATGAATGGGAAGTGATGCGCAAACATCCCGAGATTGGGTATCGGATTGCTGCCACATCCCCAGAGTTGGCTTCGGTTGCCGAGTATATCCTCAGTCACCACGAGCATTGGGATGGCTCTGGTTATCCCCGCGGTCTTAAGGGCGAAGAGATTCCCCTGCTGGCCCGGATTGTGGCTGTGGTGGATGCCTATGATGCCATGACCTCCGATCGGCCCTATCGCAAAGGAACCAGTCACGGACAAGCGCTAGAAGAAATCCGCAGCTGCGCTGGGGAGCAGTTTGATCCCCGGGTGGTCGATGCATTCTTGGACATGTTTGACCAGCAGCCTGCCGAAAAAAGGGCTGCGGACGCATAAACAAGGACCTCAGCCTTCGGGCCAAGGTCCTTGTTTGTTTTGGTGGCAGCTAATGATCAAAATGGGTAAGCCTGAGCCAAGTCGTGGTGGCCCTGGAAAGCGGCCTTACCGAACTCAGTCTTGATTCGGGAACCAAAAAACATACTCACCAGAGCCGATGTCAACGACGGTGCGACCGTTACCCTTGTGGATACCCAGTAAATCCCGGGCTTCTTTAAGGAGTCGTTCGCCTTCGCGAATTTCGGAAGCGGGGGCCGGGATGCGAACAGACGCTGTGGTGTTTGGCGGCACGGTTACATTAAGGACGGTTCCATCGTCTAACCGCTCCCATCCAGCTTGACAGAGACCATAGATGGAGAGGAAGTCGGCTTGGGCGAAGCGCAGGCGTTTGCTGATATGGGGTCGTACGCGGAATCGTTTGAAACCGGGACTGTCGTCCACCGGTTCAAGACCGCAAACACGTCGGTACATCCAATCTCCCACAGCTCCGTAGGCATAGTGATTGAAAGAGTTCATGGTGGCCGGCGCGAAGGAGCCGTCTTCACGAATCCCGTTCCAGCGCTCCCAGATGGTGGTGGCACCCTTGGTGACCGGATACAGCCATGAGGGATAGTCTGTCTGCAACAACAGGGAGTAGGCTAGGTCCACATGGTTGTATTTGCTGAGAACGAACAACAGGTACGGTGTACCTACAAACCCGGTGGCCATATGCACATCGTTCTTCTGAATATCCTTCACCAGCCAGTCCACCAGACGCCCCGTTTGTTCCTCTTCGACCAAGCCAAACATCAAGGTCAACACGTGGGCGGTCTGCGTGGGTACTGCCAACCTTCCGCTGCGGGTCATAAATTCGCGTTGGAAGGCCTTGCGGATATCTGCGGCCAGACGGGAGTATTCCTTAACATCGTTGGGCTTGTCCAGAATTTGGCCAGCCTGAATCAAAAGTTTCGTGGAGAAGTAATAGAAGGCTGTGGCGATGAAGTCATCGCAGGTGCCACCCCGGTGACTATCTGCCGGTGCATCAAGGCTGAGCCAATCACCAAAGTGAAAGCCGGAGTTCCAGAGATGATTGCTGCTTTGACTGCGAATGTACTCCACCCAAGATTTCATGCTTGGGTATTGTTCAGCTAAGAGGCCCTTGTCACCGTAGTACAAGAAAATAGTCCAGGGGATGATCGTCGCGGCATCGCCCCAGGCGGCGGACGAATGGGCGTCGGGCCCCAAAACGTGGGGAACGACGAAAGGCACGCCGCCGTTCTCCAGCTGTTCACTGGCAAGATCCCGCAGCCACTTGCGGAAGAAGTTCAGCGAGAACATGTTGTAGGCGGCGGTGGTGGCAAACATCTGGGCATCGCCCGTCCAGCCCAAGCGTTCATCCCGCTGGGGGCAATCGGTGGGAACGTCGACGAAGTTGCCCCGCTGGCCCCAAAGAATATTTTGCTGCAGTTGGTTGAGCAGCGGCACCGAGCAGAAAAACTGCCCTGTGACGTCGATATCTGAGTGCAGGACCACGGCGGTGAACGAACCCAGGGACATCGGGCCCGGAAAACCTGTGACGCGTACATAACGAAAGCCCTGGAACGTGAAGTATGGTTCGTAGACCTCCGGTTCTGAGCTGCCTTTGAGGACGTAGGTGACCTTCTGCTGCGCAGCCCGCAGGTTTTCTGTATAGAAGTTGCCGTCGGCATCCAACACTTCGGCGTGTTCTAATGTGATCTCCGTGCCAGCGGGTCCCTGCACCTGCAGACAGACGCGCCCGACCATATTCTGACCGAAGTCCAGTATGGAATCCCCTGCTGGGGTTCGGATCAAACGAGTAGGACGCAGCTCTTGGATGCGGCGCACGGGCTCCACTTCTTGAGCCACCAGTTGCGCCTCGGTAGGACGGGAAAGAATCTTCACCGCCGTCCACTGGGAATCGTCGAACTGCGGCTGATCCCAGCCGTTGTGTTCCAAGCGGGCATCATAGACCTCACCGTTGTAGATGTCCGAGAGCCGGATGGGTCCCTCTGTACCCTTCCAGGAGGAATCGGTCAGAATCACTTCTGTGGAGTCGTCCTCGTAGGTCAAGTGCAGCTCCATCCGCAGTGCCAGTTCCTCACCATAGAAGGCCCGTTGGCCTTGAAAGCCAATGAAGCCCCGGTACCAGCCGTCGCCCAGAATTGCTCCCAGGGCATTGGCACCCCCTTGGACCAGTTCCGTAACGTCGTAGGTCTGGTACTGCAGCCGCTTTTTGTAATTGGTCCAGCCAGGGGCTAGAACGTGATCGCCGACGGCCTCGCCGTTCAACAGAAGTTGGTAGACACCCAGTGCTGTGCCATAGATGCGGGCGCGTTTGACAGCACCTTTGGCAGCGAATTCTTTGCGCAGATACGGTGACGGTTGGGAGTCACTGACCGCATCTGCTTGGGGCAGCGAGATCCACTGGGCCTGCCAACTGGACTCCGATAGGAACGCTGTTTCGAAGGGGAGTGGCTGACTCCAAGGGGTATGGCGCTTGTGGTTGTCCCATGCCATCACCCGCATATAGTACGGTGTGCAGGGCTCCAGATCCGGGCCCTGATATGGAACATACTGCGAGTTTTCTGTGGGCACCGATACGCTGTCCCAGACTTTGTTCTTAAACTCAGGATCACGAGCGACCTGCATCTGATAGGCCGTCTGCAAAGTGTTCCGCAGATCGGATTCTAACTGCCAGCTAAAAGACGGTTTGGGTGTGTCGATACCCAGCGGATGTTGGCGCTGCTCACAGCGCACGCTGCTGACGTTGAGCATGGAAGGCTGCCTCCTAAAAGGTCATTTTACTAAGATACTTTCCTGCAAAGCGCAGGTTTTCCTGCGCCCCGTCGCGAAAAAGCTTCGACCCGCAGGAAGACGCATGCAATGGCTGGTCCGGAAACCAGGATTGCTGCGGAATTTGCCGAATATGATCGGTGTAGATAGCAACGGCCGGATTGAGGCTGTGTTTTTCCACAAAGCAGCACAACGTCAGACAGGTGAAGAGGGAGGGACAGCCCATGGAGCGACCACGGCGCAGCTTTCTGCGAGTAGGTTTGGGCCTCGGTGCAGTGATTGGATTTGGTTTTGGGTTGGTATTGGGCAGCAACTCAGTTCTGTCTATGGTATTCGGAGCAGCACTAGGCCTGCTCATCGGTGCTATTTGGGATGGGCAGCGCCGGGCTCAGGAAGAAGGGAAGGATGAAGAGCACAACATCTGATGGCGAAATGGAGGGAGTTTCATGGGTGAGGTGCGAGTGGAGGTTCCCGGACTTGAGCATAAGGGTGCCTTCTTAGCTATGGTGGAGGAGTTGACACGCTACAACCGGAGTCATCACGACTCTTCCGTGCAGTACGATGATTTTGAGCAAGTCCTCGAAGCGGTGAAGAAACAGGCAGACCGCTTCTTCCATGAACCCAGTGATGCCTGCCGTGTCTTCTTGGCTTTTCACCAGCAGCGACCCGTGGGCTATGTTTTGGCCCGGATCTATGAAGAGCCTCCGGAAGCAGATAATGGCGGCGGCCGCATGGGGTTGTTGGATCAAATTTACGTCCGGGAATCATCACGGGGTCTGGGCGTGGGCCAACGGCTGATGGCAGCCGCCATGGATTGGTTCGCAGCCCAGACGATTCAGCGAGTCAAACTGCACAGTTATTCGTGGAACCGCGGCGCGCAGAGCCTCTATGAGAAGATGGGTTTTCGTCCCTATGCGGTATCGTACGAAACATTCCTAAGCAGCTCGGAGAAGAAGCCTGCAAGCGAGGAGGAAAAGCTATGAGCCGTGCTCTGGTCATCAACGCCAGCCCTAGGGGCAGACAGTCCAACTCGCGGGTGCTAGCGGACGCATTCCTGCAGGGAATGGAAGCAGCTGGTGTAGACGTTCAAACTCTTTATTTGGCAGACTACACCATTAAACCTTGTACCGGTTGTTTCAGCTGTTGGGGACCGACACCCCACCAATGCGTGATCCAAGATGATGACATGCTGTACCTCCGGGGCGAACTGGCCGCTGTGGATTATCTTGTCTTGGCTTTCCCCTTATATGTAGATTCCATGCCTGGACCCTTGAAGACATTTTTTGATCGCTTCATCGCTGTTGGTGAACCTTGGTTTGAGCAGGACCCAGCCGGCGAGACGCGCCATGTGGATGCGCTGCGAGCTCCGAAGATGGTTGTTCTCAGCAACTGCGGCTTTCCCGAGAACAGTCATTTCGAAGTTTTGGACAAGCTGTTCCGGCGTATGGCCCGGAACTATCATACGGAGGTTATCGGCGCTGTATATCGCAGCCAAGGCGGTCTGCTGCGCAGCGGATCACCGGAGCTGCAGCCGGTCATTGAGCAGTACTTGCAGAATGTTACCGCCGCGGGGCGAGCTGTGGTAGCGGAGGGGTGTATCTCGGACTCTCTGCAGCAGTCTCTGCAGCAGCCGCTGTTGGATAAATTCCAGTATCTTGAAGCTGCCACACAGAGCTTTGCCACTCAAAGGCCCAAGGCAAGTTCAGGGCCAGCGACGTAAGCAGGCCGCACATAAGCAGGCCCGGAACCTTGTGTTCCGGGCCTGCTGCTGTTATAGGGTATTGGATTCTTTGTCAGGTATC
>PWMW01000109.1 GCA_003559095.1 Clostridiales bacterium
AGGGATTCCCGGATCTGCAGATGGATTACTTCCTCGCTGGCTTGGCGGAAACGCTGGCTCTCCTGGCCTTCCCGTGTGAATATTTTGACCAATATGGATCCGGCCAGACCTAAGGTCTCTTGGATGATTTGGTTTAGTTCAGCCAACCTTTCCTGGGTTTGTTTGGCGATGGTCCAGCGAGCCTTACCCACTCGGCGCGTGGGCAGAATGAAGGTGGGGATCAGGCAGATGCCCAACAGCGATAGGCGCCAGTCCATAGCGAACAGTGCGATCAGGGTGAACGTGACGATCGCGGCACTCTGCAGCGTCTGCACCAGCGTGCCGGTGATGACTCGTTCTACCCCAGCGACGTCATTATTGATCCGACTGATAATGTCTCCCGTCCGTGTCTCTGAGAAGAACTTGAGGCCCATGCGCTGTAGGCGCTGGTACATAGCATTTTGCAGATCAAACACCACGTGTTTGCCAATCCAGGTATTGATGTAATTCTCGCCGACGCTCAACAGCCCGAGCAAAAGGGCAACACCGATGGAAGATGCCGTCAATAGTGCCAATAGGCGCGTATCTCCACGGGGAATGGCAGCGTCGATGATCTGGCGAATCAGCAGCGGTGGGACGATTCCCATGGCTGAGATAAGGGCTACTAAAAAGACAACGGTTAGCTGGCCCTTCCAGTAAGGAAGGAACAGACGGGCTATACGAAGGAGCATTGCTCGCGAAACTTCCGGCTTCTCTTTGGGTTCTTCTTGGTAGGCACTGCGTATGATGCGGCCATACCCCATACCCATACCCATGATCTCACTCCTCTTCCGTGTGTTGCCTAGCGTTGCCTGGCCTTTGCAGAAGCTGCAGAAGCTGATCCAGCAGGTCCGCGGCCTGGTCCAGTTGGCTCGGGTTCAACGCAGCGTCACCCCAGGCACGGTGCAGCTGCTGCCAGCGTTCTCGTAGAGGTTCGGGAACGCGGTGATGACGCCAGTGATCTTTCTCTTCGGGACCAAAGACATTGTTAAATACTGCGATGGAACGGTCAATGCTCTCCTGCACCTCGGTTCCCACTGCTGCCACTTCTTCGGCGGCCTGCTGGCCCTTCGGGGTCAATGAATACACCTTGCGCCGCTCGTCCATACGATACTGGATCAGTTCTGCCTCGGTCAAAGACTGCAGCAGCGGATACATGGAACCAGCGGATGGTTTCCAAAAGCCTGTCTCTTGTTGAATGGTCTGCATGATGTCATAGCCGCTCAGTTCGCCCTGCTGCAGAAGCTTCAGGACATAGGACTTCAGCAATCCTCGGCGAATGCGTCCCTTCATTGTTGGAATCACTCCTATCCCTTGTCCCTAACGTGTTCAGCGTCGGCAATATACCGGTCTCTATCGCCAGCAATGTATCGCAAATGATATATCGGTAACGATATATCGATACCGATAGTATATCCGAGATCTGTTAGTGTGTCAATGAACAGTGCAGATGCTGATGTTATGGTGCCAGCGCCCGGCTGGATCAAAACAGATCACTGGCCACTGCCCCTGCCAAGAAGCCGACACAGCAAAAAACCGCTAACGTTTGTTAGCGGCACATCGGCGAATCATCTGCCGGACTCAGCTCCAGCGGGCCCTTGTGTGCGAGCGGCCTGCGTTGCAGGCTTCCGGGAGTAAGTATTGCGGGCGGGCAGATTATGGTTGCTGCCCGCTGTCAGTTGTCAGCTGCCCAGAAGCTTGCCCAGTACCCGCTTGAGCAGAGGTTGCTTGGCCTGCTGCTTGTCTGGGGGCGGCGCAGACGGTGGGGCAGGTTGCTTTGGTGCATTTGGTGCAGCAGAGGGTTGTGGCTTGGTCTGTGTGTGGGCTGTTGGCTTCTTCGGCGAGGCTGCACCATCGTGCTGCCGTACCGTCTGATTTTGCTGCGCCTTGGCCGGGGACGATTTTGTGGTTTGCTGAGGACTGCGTTTCGGTGGTCGCGACGAACGCTTGTCGTTGGCTCTTTCTGGTGCGGATCCCTTATCATTTTGGGATTTTGCACCACTGGAACGCCGCCGTCGGCTGGATGATCGTGAAGCGCCACCTTTGGCGGGACGTCCATCTTGGCGCCGTGAAGACCCACTGCCCGCCGAGCTATCTTTAGGTGGTTGCGGCCGCCTAGCTGCCACTTGCCGGCGCTGCCTGCGACCTTCCTGCACCGCGGTATCAGCGGGCAGGTCTGCTTCCTCGATTAATGCTCCAATGTGCTCTTCAATCTCGTAAAGGCCCATAATGTCTTCGCCCGTTACCAGCGATACGGCCCGACCGGCCAAACCAGTGCGTCCCGTGCGCCCTATGCGGTGGATATAGCTGTCCTTTTCTAGAGGGACGTCATAGTTGACCACCAAAGCCAGGCCATCAATGTGAATGCCGCGGGCCGCCACGTCCGTGGCTACTAGAACTTCGTGTTTGCCCTTCTTGAAGGCATCAATGGTGCGAATCCGTTTACTCTGCGGAATGTCGCCGTGAAGTGCCTGGGATGCGTAGCCCTTCTGCTCAAGGAACTTGTGGACACGATCCACTTCATGTTTGGTGTTGCAGAAGATCATGCAGCTATCTGGTTGCTCAGCTGCTAGAATTCGCTCTAACTGCTTGCGCTTTTCGTTGCGTTCTACGCGGATATAGCGCTGCTCAATGGTGTCCACAGTCTTGGTCTCTGATTCGATGGTAATGGTGTCCGGCTGTTTCATGTGCTGCCGGCAGATGCGGTTCACCTCTGGCGGAATGGTGGCAGAGAACAGTAGGGTCACGCGGTCTTTCGGCAGGGTGCGAATAATGCTTGTCACTTGGTCAATGAAGCCCATGTCCAGCATCCGATCGGCTTCGTCCAAAACCAAAAAGCGGATGTTCTTGGTGTTGAGGTTTCGCTGACGAATGTGATCGAATACTCGTCCAGGAGTTCCGGTGACAATGGTTCTACCTTGGTTCAGCGCTTGAACTTCCGCCTTCATGCTGTGCTGTCCGTAGACAGCGGTGGTCTTGTGAGGTAGATGTTTGGCGATCTGCTGCAGATCACGGTCTACCTGCACGGCCAGTTCCCGGGTGGGTGTCAGGATGAGTCCTTGAGGTCCGGCACCGTTGGGGCTCGTCAGCTGCAGCATGGAGACCCCAAAGACAGCCGTTTTGCCGCTTCCGGTTTTAGACTGAACGATGAGATCTTTCTGGTTCAAGATGTGGGGGATAGCCCTAAGCTGGACCTCCGTAGGCTGTTCAAAGCCCATCTCGGTTAGGGCTTTGAGAATGGGTGCGTCAATACCTAAATTCGTGAAACTGTTTGTCATTTTATACCTCTTTTTCGTATTTGCTATTGTTCAAGTATAACAGTTTCGAGAGGCATGGTCTAGTGATTTGCGGTAGGCGGTCTCGTTTGCCGAGTCTGTGAGGCTGGTGCAGGAACTGGAAGGCCTCCTCCGCTGGCTTTGCCATCGTGCTGGGGGACGGTTACGGTTTGCCCTGGAGTTACAGGGGGTTGAACGGGCTTTGGTGGCAGAGCAAGGGACTTTCCGATCCGCGAGATTTTCTGTTGCAGAGGAAAAAGCGCCATGGATCATGAACTAACATAGGGCAGCCGTATTGTGATGGGAGAGACAGCTGTCAGTTCGTGAGTTTGGGATATTATGGAAGTTGCTGGCCGATGAATGTCCAGCGTCATGAACAACCGAAGGGTGGAGAGATTATGCGAAAGATCATCAATCAGCCGGAAGCCA
>PWMW01000095.1 GCA_003559095.1 Clostridiales bacterium
GCATTGTACTAGCAGAGACCATGGGTCCACGCATGACAGCGGACCTGGTTGTCCGGGCGATTAAGACCGCTGTTAGGAACTGGGACCTTCCCGAGGGATGCATATTTCACTCAGATCGGGGCAGCCAATTCACCTCCAAAGTCGTCCGCACCGTTCTTGCCGAAAGTGGCCTCCTCCAGAGCTTTTCCCGAGTCGTGAAACCTGGGGATAACGCTTGGAGCGAAAGCTTCTTCGCAAACCCGAAAAAGGAAGCCGTCCATTGGCGCCATTTCAAAACTAGATCCGAAGCCCGCCAAGCCATATTTGCATACATTGAGGCATTTTACAATACAAGAAGGGTACAAAAACGCTTAGGCTATCTTACGCCTGTCGAGTGGTTAAATCGCTACTACAAAACCATTTCACGCAGTGTTGCTTAACTGATTGTCCGGAAAACTGTTGACTTCCCCAGCGACTGCGAACAGGACAAAGGAGTGTCATTAACGGATAGCAAGAATGGGAGAGAGACTATTTCACGATTTACAGAATCTCAACCATTATTATATCAGCCCGACCAAATCGTTACAATGCCTTACCCAAATTTCACATGACAATCCCATGGTTTTTGAGCGTTTTTGACGAACCACCGCTTCGTCTCAAGCCATGCGGGATCGTTCCTCCAATGGGGCTTCCATGGAGACTTCCATGATGAGGCCCCGCATTCGCTCCCAAAATAGCGCCGTGTTTTCGCAGGCAAGTGGTCGGCACCCAACTGCTCGATACCGACCACTGACGTCTAGCGTTTGGGCCAAGCTCGTTGACTTCTTGGCGTTTTCAAGACCTCACCCCAGATGACACCTTCCATTAGGCGTTGACGACTGATTCTTCCGAACACCGGATGCCCCTTCACATCCAATGCCGCCCGTGGTTGCTCGACAGGGTAGGCAGCGGTCCAATCGTCCTCGTATTCTTCCTCAAGCTCCTCAGTGTCGAACCCGTCTCCATCAGCCCCAAAAACCCACGCCGACCCCTCCGGCTGGGCCGCATCAGGGGAAGTCCACTGGTTCTCGGAAGCCATCTCGACCTCCTCAGACGAGCCTTGTTCGGTTTGCTCATCCCAGATCATGGTCGGGCCACCCGCCGGACTGGTTGTTTCCACAACGACTCTCCGACCTTGCGGAGTTGGCTGTCCTTCTTGAGTGCGGTCGTCCTTTATTTCGTTGGGTGTCTGCGTTTGCATGGGCGTTCGCCCTTTTTGGTTCGCAGCACCCCCTCCAGCAGCTTTCATAACTGCCGTCACAACTGAGGCAATGACGTAAAGTAATATCAGAATGGGAACAAGAAATTCCAAATGACTCCCTCCTCAGACCGTCATTCCCCTATTTTGGCAGGTCCTCTCCCTTTTCGGTCGAACCCTGCTCACCAGACTTACCAATCGATTCGCGCATTTCCGTGTCAGCCACAACGTTACGCATGTTGTAATAGTCCATGACTCCCAAATTGCCTTCGCGCAGAGCTTGGGCCAGAGCCCGGGGAACTTCGGCTTCAGCCTCGACAACACGAGCTCTCATCTCTTGGACACTAGCCTTCATCTCCTGCTCACGGGCCAGAGCCGCAAAACGCCGCTCAGCTGCTTTGGCCTGAGCAATATTCTTATCGGCCTCAGCCTGATCCATTTGCAGACGTGCTCCAATGTTTCGCCCGACATCGACATCGGCGATGTCAATTGAGAGAATTTCGAATGCCGTTCCAGCATCAAGGCCTTTGGACAATACCATCTGCGAAATCCGGTCAGGATTCTCAAGGACATCCTTGTGTGTTTCTCCGGATCCAACAGTAGTAACAATACCTTCACCAACACGGGCGATAATGGTCTGTTCACCCGCACCACCGACCAAGCGGTCAATGTTAGCTCGGACTGTAACTCGGGCTTTTACCTTGAGTTCAATACCATTCTTGGCCACGGCAGCTACGATAGGCGTCTCAATCACTTTGGGATTCACACTCATCTGTACAGCTTCTAGAACATTTCGACCAGCGAGATCAATCGCCGCAGCTCGTTCGAAACCCAGGGCAATGTCGGCGCGATGTGCTGCCACAAGGGCGTCGACCACTCGATTGACATCACCGCCGGCCAAATAATGAGCCTCCAGTTTGTCAATGGCTACATCCAGACCCGCCTTCTGTGCCTTGATCATAGGAATGATAATGCGGCCTGGAATTACACGCCGCAAGCGCATTCCGATCAATGTAAAGATCCCAACGTTGACCCCGGCCGCCAAGGCTGATATCCACAGTCCTATGGGAACAAAACTGAAAAAGATAAGCAGCGCAACGACAATCAGAACAAACGGTAAACCGGCAAATACTAGATCCATTCATGTCACTCCTCACGTCTAGCTATTTTCGTTCTCTTCACTTATCAATTCCCGGACCACAACCCGAGTTCCTTCTATCTTTGTGACGATTATCGATACATCTTTCCCCAAGAACCCTCCGTCAGACACCACATCATAGCGATCCCCGTCGACCAGAACTGTTCCAGAAGGACGCAGCGGCGTCAAGCTGACTCCTTGTTTTCCGACAAGATCGGTATAGACCTTAGGACCTCGATAGCCCAACTCTTTGTCTTCACGCGTCGAAAGTACCAACTTACGCCAAGCACCCGAACGGGTAAAACGTTTCCAAAAAATGGCGATGAACAACACCGCAGCAACTAAAGCAATCGATAAGCTTGTCAAGGCCGATAGCACGCTCCCAAAGGCCATACCGATACTGGCCAGAATTCCAATCAAACCTAATGCCCCAGCAATGCCAAATCCCGGTAAGACAAAGATCTCTACCATTAACAAGATCATGCCAACAAGAAACAAAATAACCGTTTCCCAGCCAGCCAAGCCTGCAACCATATGGCCACCAAAAAACAGGACCAACGCGATTAAACCTGCTGTACCCGGCACGCCCCAATCCATCGTGGTAACCTCGTAGATCAACCCAATGAATCCAATGGTTAACAGTAGTGAGCTGATGGTCGGTTCAGTAATCCAGCGAGCTAAGATTTCGGCCCAGTTCGGCGTCTTTTCCTCGATGGGTAAGCCTGCCAAATCAAAATACTCCAACACTTCCTCAAGGGTAACGGCCAACAAATCTGCCACACCAAGCTCTACGGCTTGCCCAGCCCGCAGCGTCAGGATCTTGCCAGACTCCACCAAGTCTTCGATGACAATGTCCGCATCCACCATGGCTGCGGCAATCTGCGGATCGCGGCCAACGCGCTCTGCGGTGGACTCAAACTCAGCCCTGAGGGCTGACACTGTCTTCTCGTCCATGGGCACGGGTTCAGCTGCTCCAATACTGCTCCCTGGTGCCATGGCTACCTTCGGAGCGGCCATGGTAATCAAGGCTCCTGCCGACCATGCTCGCTCCGACACGAAGGCTATGACCGGCATGTCCATTCGAATGATCAAGTCGCGAATGTTGGTTGCGGCATCCACACGGCCGCCAAAGGTGTTCACTTTGAGAACAACAGCAGCATTATTCTCTTCCGCTTCACGAAGAATTCTCTCAACAAATGCGGCCAAACCTGGTTCAATCGCTCCTTCAATGGGCAGAATATAGACTTTCTCCGGCGAAGGGGCTGCTGCGCTTGGCTGTGGAACGAATGACAGGATCAAAAAAAAGATCAATCCAGCATAAAGAAGTTTCTCAAGATTTTTCACTGCATTCACCACTTTCTAA
>PWMW01000393.1 GCA_003559095.1 Clostridiales bacterium
CCAACACGAACGTAATGGCAAAGTAGGTTTGTACTACGGACCACGTTCGGGGTACAGCTGCCGAAAGCGCCATCCACAGCGGTATCTGGGGAATGCTCATGAGCAGTTCGATAATTCTTTGAATGACCTCATCAATGGTTCCACCGAAGAAACCAGAAACACCGCCAATGATGCATCCGAGGATGAAGCTGAGCAAAACGCCGCCGAAGCCGACGAAGAGGGAGATCCGCCCTCCGTAGATAACCCGCGAAAAGATATCGCGGCCAATGCGGTCCGTACCGAAGAGAAACAGATAGCCATCATCCACACCGATCAGCGTCCTCTGGACAGGTATGAACCCTAAAAGTCGGCGGGGAGCGCTGCTATCCGCAAAGAAACGAATGGTGTGCTCCACAGAACGATCTTCGGTGTAAACGTACTGAAACGTGGCTTGGTCCAATTGGCGGGTCATTCCATAGACGAACGGGCGGCGCAAGCCGGTCTCTTCGCTGACAATGCGTACCCGGGTGGGTGGAGCATTTTGGAAATTGCGGATTCGTTCTGTCATGCCGTACGGCGCAAAGAACTCGGCAAAAATGGCCGTGAAATAGAAGACGGCAAGGATTGCAATACCCAACATCGCCAGTTTATGTTTGCGAAAACGCCACCAGATCAGTTGGCGCTGTGATGCAAAGTGAAACCGCTCCATCTTCTGTTCTTCCCGCAGGCGGCGCCGGCGGAAGTAATCAGTGATGGGATTGCGCGGCTGTTTGGGTTCACTGTTGTCGCGTCTCATGAACGGCAGCCCTCCTTTACTTTTCGTAGCGGATCCGCGGGTCCAGCCAAGCCAACAGAATATCGGAGATGAATGTGCCGATCACTGTTAGGCTGCTTAGGATCATCACAATACTGCCAGCTAGGTACATGTCCTGGGTCATAATAGCCTGAAGAAGCACAGGCCCCACGGTCCTCAGGTTTAGGACAATGGCAACAATGATCTCGCCGCCGATGAGTGCCGGCAGCATCCAGCCGATGGTGCTGATTACGGGGTTAAAAGCCACGCGGACGGGATATTTGAGGATCAACCGCCACTCAGACATCCCCTTGGCCCGGGCCGTGGTAACGTATAACTTACCCAACTCATCTAGGAGCGTCCCCCGCATCACGCGAATGAGACCGGCCGTTCCCGATGCACCGATAACGATTAAGGGAAGCCAGGCATTCTTCATCAGGTCCGCAAACTTAGCGAACGACCAAGGCTGCCCGATGAACTCCTGGGAAAACAAGCCAGTCACAGCGAACCCTGTGCGATCATACACAAACCACATCAGCACTAAGGCGAAAAGGAAGTTCGGCAGTGCCAGCCCGATAAACCCCCAGAATGTGAAGATGTAGTCAAATACAGAGTACTTGTGGGTGGCTGAGTAGATAGCTACGGGTATTGAGACTAACCAGACGAAGCACATAGACATGAACGAGATCAACACAGTCATGGGAATACGCTCAATCAGGATATCTGTCACGGGCCGATCCCATTGGAATGAACGTCCAAGGCGGCCCTCGAGAACGAATCCGCGCATCCACATGAAATATTGAACATGCATGGGTCGGTCCAAACCATATTGCCGTGTGAGGCGGATGATTTCTTGTTCTTCCACTTCAAATCCGGACGCCTGCAGGGTTTGGATGTAACTGTCGATGTAAGAACCGGGTGGAAGTTGGATTATGACAAAGGAAATAATAGACACAATGAAGAGCAGCGGGACGAGGATCAGCGTCCGACGCAGAATGAAGCTCAGCATAAGGACCCTCCTTAAACGACAGAAATAATGAGACTGCAGTGGTGGGACTTAATAAAAACATAATGTCATTTGAGTCCAGAGATCGATAGCTTTTCATTTCTCCTTTGCAGATGCTATTCCTGCCGCCTTTCTATTAGTTTCGACCAAAAATAAATCGTTTTATGTTTCGGTTCGCGTTCTGGGCTGATCGGAGCCGCTCAAGCAGAAAAAATACGCAACAAACAAATGGCCGGGTATAAGGCTTTCGAACTGGGGTTTCGACAAAGCCCCAGATGCTGCGTGCGTTGACAAAGCGTTAACGAATGGTATAATTAAACCGAAATCTTGTTTTCGGCTTTGTTTACGAAAAGAATTAATCGATTTATATTTTGTTTGGTTTCGCAAATACACAAAAACTTTACAGATTGGTGGCAAGCGTGGAAGCGAAGACTGGCGGAAAGGAGGGAGGAATGTCTTGGGTTACCGCTGTGGAGAAAGCTGTCGCTGGATGGTCGGACGTGGCGAGGACAGGCATTTCCATTCATGGCGGGCTGATTTGCTTGGCAGCGAAGACAGAAGAGAAGGGGTCAAGGCGATTGCTGCACATCATTCAAGAGGGAGGTCTTTTCGTGAAGACAAGTTTGAGAACGTATGGTATAACTGCATTAGTGGTGGTCTTTGTTCTGGCCGTCGGCACAGGGGCATCTGCATCTCCGTACAATGAGTCACCGATGCTAAAAGCGTTGGTGGAAGCGGGCGAGCTGCCGCCGGTGGAGCAGAGGCTTCCGGAAGAGCCGTTTGTGGTGGGACCTGGAACGCTAGCTCCCGAAGAACACGTTGACTTTGAGATCGGGCAGTATGGTGGTCCACTGCGTATGGTTAGCAGTACCCCTGAAGTGAACTTTGACGTCTATATCATGTCCAGCGAACCACTGCTGCGCGGGCAAGGGCATGGAATGGCTAACTTGCAGCCCAATCTGGTCAGTCATTTTGAGGTGACAGAGAACAACACCGTCTTCACCTTTACGCTGCGTAAAGGACTCAAATGGTCGGACGGCACGCCTGTAACCACGGAAGACGTGCGCTTTGCCATTGAAGATGTTATGTTCAACGAAGTCCTGACTCCGGTCGTGCCGGTCAATTATCGTTCGGCTGCCCGGGCCGGCGGAGATCCCATGGAATTGACGATTGTCGATGACTACACCTTTTCACTTTCCTTCAGTGAACCCTATGGTGGCTTCGTGACCGATACATCCGTGGGCGGTTGGTGGCAGTCATACAACGTTCTTCTCAAACCAAGCCATTACCTTAAGCAGTACCACATCGACTACACCCCACTGGAAGACATGCGGGCTGAACTGCAGGCCGAAGAGTTCGAGGATGAATGGTGGCAGCTCTTCGGGCTTCGGGATATCGTCGGTTCGGCCATGACTCGAACTCGGGCCATTGGTTTCCCCACTCTGCACCCGTGGATGAGGGTGGATGGGCCGGATGGCGTTATGGTGTTCCAACGCAATCCCTATTTCCACAAGGTGGACACTGCTGGTAATCAGCTTCCGTACTTTGATGAAATTCACTCTTATGAGGCCAGCGATATTCAGATGGTCAATATGATGGTCATTTCTGGCGAGGCCGACTGGCTCCGGGATCAAGCAGCATTAGCCAGCATGCCGTTGTATGTGCAGAATCAGGAGCGTGGTGGCTATGAAGTTCTGGTTCTCGAGCACCATTTGACGCCGACGGTGCTGAAGATGAACCCACACCATGAAGATGAAACTTGGAGTTCATTGGTGAATAATCTGGAGTTCCGGCGAGCCCTGAATATGGCCATTGATCGGCAGGAGATCATCGATGTGGCGTACTTCGGCATGGCGGAGTTCCCAACGCTGGTGCCCAGCGAATACGATCCAGAGGAAGCGAATCGGATTCTGGACAGCATTGGGATGGATCAACG
>PWMW01000063.1 GCA_003559095.1 Clostridiales bacterium
ACTACCCATTGAGGCTTCTTAGGGTTACCCAAAAACGCCACGGAACAACAGGTAGACATGGATCCTGGAGACGCTCGTAATTATGAATGGTAGTAATTCTAAGAGAAACGGAGTTTGTGGGCGAATACCTTATGTGATTAAGAGAGGTGTTCTTGTAACTGTAGTCGACGTCTCCCGGGTTGCGATGACTGCGTCCCTCGTGCTGGCACCGCGTAACTTGGCCGCGCACTGGGAAGCAATGGTGCACCTGCACCGGTGAACATCAGCGGCGGAGGAGCCGGATGGCGAGTTAATGGCCGACATAGGCCTGACAATCATAAGGAACCGTGGGGATCCTGGATCGGAGAACATCCAGCGGAGAACGTTCATTAGATAACGTGCATTAGGGGATGTTCAGCAGGGAATGCTCGTCAGGGAACGTTTGTTGGAAAACGTGCCCTAGATACCGACGAAGGAATGCTTGGGACATTGGGAATGGTGGAAACGGAACAGCAGGGGAACGATGAGAGGTGAGGTGAAGGGCTGTGACATTCAGAGGATGGAAGTTCGCTGTAGCGAAACAGGCTTTCTTGGGGGTGACGCTGGTCGCGGTCGTTGTTTTGGTTGGCGTACTAAGCGGCAGCAACTTGATCGTTTCACCAGTTGCCGGGCCTAATCAGGGTCAAGGGATGATCTCTACGAACGGGGATCGCAGTGCGCTACCCTGGAGCCAATCTCGGGCGCTCGCCGCGGAATCCAATGATGGAATGTTCCATTTGCCTGCCGTGGATCCCGGTTCACAGCACTTGTACGAGGCTATCTTCCAAAGACGTTCGCAGCGGCAGTTTCGGGATGAACCGGTGTCACTGCAGGATTTAGCTGGAGTTTTGTGGGCGGGTGTGGGCTTAACGGTGGATGGTGTTACGGGTCCCACGCGAGCCGCCCCTTCGGCGGGAGCGACCAATCCGCTGCGGCTGGTGGTGTGCGTTCAAGATGTGGTAGGGTTGGAGCCTGGTCTGTATGGGTACGAGCCTTTCGATCATGCTCTGATACCTTTGGCGGAGGGTCGTTTCGGCGCCAAATTGGCCGCTGCGGCCCTGCGGCAGACGGCTGTGGCCGACGCACCGGTGACCGTGATCGTGACCGCTGATTATGGTGCCACCACAGGACGGTATGGCGAACGGGGCTATCGCTATGTGTACTTCGAAGCGGGTCATGCTGTGCAGAACATGGTTTTAGCTGGGGAAACCTTGGGGTTAGGCTCGGTGATCATCGGGGCCTTTGAAGATGAGAAGCTGGCAGGCATCCTGCGGACCGCCGCTGGTGTTGCACAGGCACCACTGCTGCTGTTGCCGCTGGGATGGAGCCGTTAGCTGTCTGGACCGCGGAGAAGCAGGTGTGCAAGGAGCCTTCGGATGATGGGGGCTCCTTGTACTGTCGTTGGAGGTTTTGGGGGCTGTGGGCCGGCGCTCATGCAGGGACTTCTGTGAGTGTTGGGCAATGGGGGATGTCGGCATCGGCTGCGGGTTGTTTGAACGGGGTGGAAATTTTCCCAAAGATGGTGGCAATTTTTTCCAGATACCTGGCAAGTGGAAATATATGGGAGGAGCTATTGGTGGTCTGTATGGATAATTTTTCCATGCACCTGGTAGATGGGAAATACTTCCATGCACCAGGTAGATGGAAGAAAATCCCATGATTCACCAGCGATTTTTCCAACGGAAAAATCGTTCATTTATGTAAAAAAATAAGAACTGAGTTGCGAAATCATGACCGAAACCGCAAAATATACAAGTATACGTTCACAAAAAAGAGGAATTCACCTATGGGTGTCGTATTTACAACAGAACTGTAAGTTGTTAGAGCACCCCTGTTGAGCATAGAATGATGCCTGCAATAGAGCGGACGCCGCTGAGCTAGTTCTTTGGTAGTTCTGCTTTGTTCAACTTCGGTCAACTTACAGACGCACGGGTGGGGGCAGCAGATTGTGTGCATCAAGGGCCTTATCTGGTTGACACACAGTGTGACGTGGCCCTCGGCGCGCATGCGCATTGATATCCAGTTTATCTATGACCAAAAAGGAGGAAAAAGAACAATGTTGAAGAAAAACCTTTCGATTCTGATGACAGCCCTGCTAGTGTTGGCGCTTGTTTTGGCTGCCGCGGCACCGTTGGCAGCACAACAGCGCACTTTTGTAACGATAGCTACCGGTGGCTTGGCCGGCGTGTATTACCCCTTGGGTGGTGGTATGGCACGGTTGATCTCCAATGAAGTACCTCACATTTCTGCTAGCGTGCAGTCCACGGGGGCCTCTGTGGCCAATGTGGGTCTTTTGGATCGGGGTAATGTGGAGTTTGCATTGATCCAGAATGACATTGCCTATTATGCGGCTTCCGGTACAGAAATGTTTGAAGGGCGTGCCATGCCCGCACTGCGCGGTGTGGCAATGCTGTACCCAGAAACCATTCAGATCATCGCTTTGGCCGGCTCGGGTATTCATTCCGTGGCAGATTTGGCTGGCAAGAGGGTGGCCGTGGGTGCCGCAGGCAGCGGGACTGAAGCCAATGCTCGGCAGATCCTGGGTGCTTACGGAATTACCTACGATGATATCCAGGAAGATTATCTTTCCTTCGCTGAAGCTGCATCGAATCTGCGGGACCGCAACGTAGATGCTGCCTTTATTACCGCTGGTTTTCCAACGGCTGCGGTGACCGACTTGGCCACCAGCCTTAGCATTCGGGTCATTCCGGTATCTGATGACGCCTTTGCTTCGTTGGAAGCAAATTATCCGTTCTATACGCAGGTGGTTATACCGGCAGACACCTATCGTAACGTGACTGAAGATACCCAGACTGTGGCTGTGATGGCGATGTTGGCTACGCATGCAGCTGTGGATGCTGATATTGTTTACGATTCCACACGGGCCATATTCGACAATCTTGACGAACTGGCGGCCCTGCACGCTGCTGGCGGACGCATTAGTTTGGCTACCGCTCAGGCAGGGCAGCCTTTGGAATTGCACGAAGGTGCCGCTCGTTACTTTAACGACTAATGCCCGCAGCATGGGCCAGAGCTGCTGAGGTAACTGCGGGGGACGCTGTGGACCGCGGCAGTTCTGTCGACTATGGGCAGGTTTCACGGGACCGTGGCCGGTTGGTGGAACCCGGGCTAGTATGTGATTAAACGGGGTGCTCCCGTCACACGAAAAGGGGCTCGAGTCTAGTGCTCGAGCCCTCCGTTTGAACGGCCGCTTGCTTGTTGTTTGATGAGCGACAGTGTTCACTGCTTTTCGCAACCTCTGACCAGAGGAGCAGGGAAAGCGGAGAGTTGGTGGTGGATCGAACGAGGTGGCGATGATGAGTGAAAAACTTTGTGTTTCGCTGCGCAAGTGGCTGTGTTTGGGTGTCGCTTTGGCATTGGGAGCTCTGTGCACGGTAGGTGCTGGCGGGTCTTCAGAAGATGTATACAATGTGGTGGTAATAACCGCACAGGTTACCGAGTCTGAGACCATCCCTGGTGAGGCTGGGGAGCAGCACGAACATGGCGTGTTGA
The DNA here is from genome assembly GCA_003559095.1 of Clostridiales bacterium. Taxonomy (GTDB): domain Bacteria; phylum Bacillota; class Limnochordia; order Darwinibacteriales; family B1SED10-159; genus SLOZ01. Next base: position 3,532 of record PWMW01000063.1, read on the forward strand.
TCCTGCAGTTTGTTTTGGAAGCGGATCAGGAGTTTTCCTTGGTATACCGTCACTCGGTGGAACGGACATGGGTTCGCGAAACAGTTCGATTGGATGCTAAGGAAGGTCTCGTACTCACGGCCATGCGTTTTGAATCGTTCGGTGCGGGATTGCCCTTTGCACCGGAGGGTGG
>PWMW01000317.1 GCA_003559095.1 Clostridiales bacterium
CTTTGTCAGGTTAGGTTCGGGTGGTAAATGGAAAGCCTTGGTGACAAATGATTTGGCACTGAGTTTTAACAAGCTGATGGAGACTTATCATATCAGGTGGAGCATTGAGGTATTTTTTTATGAAAAGTATATCGTTATGCAAAGTTGGTGTAAAGAACATTCAGCCAATCATCGTTTTACAAATATACTTTACACTACAACTTTGCATAATAATATCATTTCTGAAGACTTTTCAGCCAGTCAAGTAGTCCCTGATTTCTTTCCCAATCACGTTTCCTAGACTTTTCTGGGACAAGGTCCACATATGATTTTTCAAGTGCTTCGCGCTTCTGCTTAGAGTCAGTTCTTGCATAAATATCTGTTGTTTGGATCGATGTATGGCCCAAGAGATCTCTTATGTACACGATATTGACCCCGGATTGTAATAAATGCATTGCCCTGGAATGGCGCAAAGAATGACAACTGATAACACAGGGTAATAATTCTCGATTAACCTGTCTCGCCATGTCAGCATAAGTTTTAAGTATGTATGTTATACCAGCTCTGGTTAGTTTTTCTTTTCGACTGTTGAAAAACAACGGATGTTTCTGTTTATTGCTTTCAAAAAGATGATTCTCTTCCATATACTGTTTCAATATAACAATTTGTTCTTCCATGAGAGGAACAACACGGGCTTTCCTGCCTTTTCCGAAGAGCCTGATAGTATAAGGTTTACTTTCAATACTCAGCGATTCCGGTGTCAGGTCTATCATTTCCTGCACCCTCGCACCGGTGTCGTACATGAGGGCTAAAAGTGCAAGATTCCTGCAGCCATTTCTGCTCGTACTATCAGGCTGTTCCAAGAGGAGTTTTATCCCTTCTGTAGTCAGGTAGCTGATACTTTTCTTTTCATCCTTCATGGCTTTAATCGAACGTATTTTTTGCCATTCAGCCAGATGCTGTATTTCTTCATACTGAAGGTAAGAGACAAAGGAAAGTATGGAGGCCAACCTTTGGTTTCGTGTTGCGATTCCGCAGCTTCGTTCTTTTTGAACCCAGGAAAGAAAGTCAAGTACCCGGTGTCGGGTAAGCATATCCAAAGTGAGTTGCTCTACCTTAACATTTTGTACATCTTTCATATAGGTGATATACTGCACAAAGGTGTCGCGATAAGAGGCTACGGTATTTGGACTCATATTTCTTTCGTATGGAAGATATTCAGACAGGAACTTGCTGAGATGTTTAGCAAAGTCAGTCTCTGTTTTCATGTCCTGTCTGTTTTTTCATTGGATACACAAAAGCATTAATGGATGAACACTGGCTGACCAGTTCGGGATACATTTCACCGGTAAGTTTCACATATTGTTCTGTGGCAAACAAGGATTTATGCCCCAAGCATGCAGATATTATCGGTAGACTACTGTAAAGATCCCGGCCTTCACGTGCCATTTGCACCATGGAATGAACAGCAAAGGTGTGGCGAAGATCATGAACTCGAGGACCATGATGATTACCGATATAAGGTATGCCAGATTCAGTCTGAAGCCGACGGAACCATTTATAAATAGATTGTGCATTGCAATATGTACCATCGCTTTTTATAAAGAAAAAGCTATTCGGTAAATCGACCTGTTTGATTGGCATTTTGTTCCGATAGGAAGTATATTGTTTTAAAACTTCACATAAACTGTCGTTGATGGGAACGATTCTTTCAGAGCCGTTTTTTGTCTTTCGGACATGAATGTATCCTTCTTTGAACTTTACATCTGCATTTCTGATGGAAAGAGCTTCAGAGATTCTCAGGCCAGTACTGTATAATAGCCGTAGTATCGCAGGAACACAAAACATTGTGTTTGTCATGTGGCGGTCATACATTCTCAAACTGTCACTCATTTGTAGTATCCTGCCAATCTGATTTCGTGTGAATATGTATGGTCGGAAATTACTTTTGGAGCCGCTATTTTCCGGTAACCTGGGTATAAAACAGCCTTGTCCTTGTCGTGACATAAATTTTGCAAGTTGAGCTATAATTGAGTACTTGCTGTACAGGGTTGATGACTTGTCATTGACTCTGGTTTTCCGCCATTGGCTTACCAGTTCCCGGGTAATGATCGGATCCGCAACATTATTTTCCTGGAAGAACCTATCTATCTCATAAAGAATCCATTTTCCTCGAAGGAAATTGCAACCGGAGGCCTCTTTCATATGGATGAAGTCCTTTATAAATGGAGCCAAAACGCTATTGTATTCAAAATGCCTATTCATAAAACACTCCTCCTTTCTGCATGTAAAAACTGTCAGCTACATATGGAACCGGAAGAGTACATTTTACGAGTGAGGTCAAATCTATACGAAGGTATTTCATTGTTGTGTCTGTTTTCGCGTGGCCCAATACCTCCGAAATAACGGGCATTGGCACCTCGTTTTTTAACAGACAACTGGCTAGACTATGGCGCAAGGAGTGAGGACCGTGATGGCGACCGTCGGTTATTATCTTGGATTTTGATATGTTTTCCCTTATTGCTGAACACACTGTACTTTTGCTGGCAGGAATATATGGAGCACGACAAGTGATAAAAACATGTTGAGATTCGGATTTGAACCGACCATACTTGAGATAATCTATAATCGCATTCCCCACATCACTCAAAAGAGGCAAAGTGATTGGATTTCCGGTCTTAAACTGGGTAAGTCTGATTTCGTTCCTCTCCCAGTCAAGGTTGGAGAATTGAAGTTGAGCAATATCGGAAGCACGCAGACCTAATCGGCTTGCCAAAAGGAGCATGGCATAATTGCGTTTGCCTACACCGCCACTTCTGTCTACAGATTCTTCGATGGCACGAACTTCATCAGCAGCAAAATACGATGGTATTTTTTCATGTTTCACCCATTTGTAGTATTTCAATATGTTTTCAAAATCCACATCTATTAGATGATTCTCAGACCAAAAGCGAAACAATACACGTAAACTACTGACTATGTTGATTTTATTATTCTCAGTTGTTGATACAAACTTCAGTATATGACGTTCTCTCATTTCATTCAACGTATAAACACCAGACCGGTTGAGATAAGAGAGGAACCGATTGAGATATAGCTCATAGTTTTTTATAGTGACTGAACTCCTGCGCAATGAGTGCAAATGATCGATGAGTTTATGCATCAGTACACCGATTTCGCCATATAAGGAATGCTTCACTGGTACGGTGGTACGTATTCTGATACGACCGAGATTCAGGTAATCATCTAAAACCTTTATGCTTCTGATCTTTTCTCGGTCATCATGCCTCAGATTGTCACAAGGAATGCAATCCATAATATACCTCTGGCCCAAAGATGAGCTGTACAATGATAGGTTCTTATCCTTCATATACCGGAGGATTCCGTATTTCCACAAAGATCGATATTTGTCAATACGGTTTTGAGTATAACAGTTGCTGCTGAAATATAGCACGCAATCTTGAATCAATTGGATAATCTCTCTTTCCATAATGATAAAATTTTAAAACCTGGCAATATCGCCAAGTCAAAATTATTATGTAAAGAGATTATGTAAAGTAAATTACTGAAATAATTGACTATTAAGCTGCTGAAAATCGTGAATTTCGTTAAGTTTGCATAACGATATACTTTTCATAAAAAAATACCTCAATGCTCCACCTGATATGATAAGTCTCCATCAGCTTGTTAAAACTCAGTGCCAAATCATTTGTC
>PWMW01000264.1 GCA_003559095.1 Clostridiales bacterium
ATAATATCTTCTTCCTCAATCTCAAGATCCCCTGCTTTGGTGGCCCGGACGGCATAGGTGATTTCACCAGTTTTCACCTGCCGCATACCGTCTTCCATCTCAACGATGTTGTCAGCCATGTCCGCTTCGGGGTCCAGCTTCATGATAGCGGCAATGCCCTGCGGCACACTGCGAGTCGGTATGACACCGATACCTTTGTCGCTCAACTCCTTTACCTGTTGGGCAGAGAAGATGACGTTCTTATTGTTGGGCAGGATGATGACATTCTCCGCATGCACTCGGGCCACGGCAGCCACCAACTCTTCGGTACTGGGATTCATGGTCTGACCACCGGTCACCACCACATCAACACCCAAACTGCTGAAGATATCTGCCAAACCAGGTCCCGGTACAACGGCGACCATGCCCAGAGGTTTGGGCTCTCCCATAGAATCGGGAGCGGCCTCTTCGGTAATACCTTCGTTCTGCAGCTTCATGTTATCGATCTTGATGTCTGTCAGTTCTCCGAGCCCGCCGGCGTACTCCAGAACTTTCCCAGGATGATCTGTGTGAATGTGGATTTTTACCAGTTCTTCATCACCCACCACCAGCATGCTGTCGCCGTCATTGGCTAGGGTCGCCTTAATGCCTTCGATGTTCAACGAAGAACCTTTGATCAGGAACTCTGTACAATAATGGTTGACCAATACCCCGGCAATGCGGGTAATGCCTTCTTCGCGAGCTGGTTTGGGCTCTGGAACCGGTTCACTGGGAGTGGCTTCGATGATGACTTCATCGCGCAGACCATGAAGAGCGCCTTGGAATATGCAGACCAAGCCATCGCCCCCGGCGTCCACAACACCGGCTTCCCGCAGTAAGGCCATCATCTTCGGCGTGTCAGCCAACGTTCGTTTGGCCTGTTCCAGCGCCGCCGTCCAAACGGCTTCAGCCGTGGCACCGCCTTCAGCCACCTCCGCGGCCTTGGCTGCGGCAGCTTTCCCCACCGTCAGCATGGTACCTTCCACCGGCTTCATAACAGCTCGGTAGGTTGTTTGGCTGGCACGGTCGAGGGCACGAGCGATGTCGGCTCCGGATGCGCTGGCAACGCCTTTGAGACCTTCACTGAATCCACGGAAGAACTGTGAAAGAATGACGCCGCTGTTACCGCGGGCTCCCATCAATGAACCCCGTGCCACTGCTGCCGCAATCTTGCCGCAGGCATCCGTCTCCAGATCATCTATCTCCTTCACAGCCGCCGATATGGTCAAGGCCATGTTGGTTCCTGTATCGCCATCCGGAACAGGGAATACGTTGAGGGCGTTCACCCTCTCTTTTTCATTGGTGAGACACTGGGCCGCAGCCTGCAGCATCTTCTTTAGGTCTGATCCATGAATAACGTCCAAAGGTGTTTCCTCCCAGTCATTTACGTTGTTTGCTCTCCGATGTTACACGTACGCTCACCACTCGCACATCAATGCTGTGAGCCTTCAAACCCAAATGCTGTTCAATGGCATACTTGACGCGCTCCTGGACGATGCGGGCAACCTCGGATATTTTGACACCATATTGTACCACAATATATAAACGAACACTAATACTATCTTCGTGGGACTGCACATCGACGCCACGCTCGTAAGCTTCAATTCGCAGCAGTTCCGACAGTCCTTCGGAGACATTGCGCGGGGCCATGCCTACCAAACCATAGCATTCCATCGCCGCCACACCGCAAACTGTGGCGATGACGGTCTCTGAGATGTTGACGCTTCCCAGCTCTTGTTGAATCTTCTGGGTCATTCTATTCCCCCCCAAATGTCTTTTCATAGTTCATTGTATCTTTTCATAAGTCACTTGTAAAGGATTTTTCCTTGCAATACGGGGAACGCTGTGCTAAAATGGATATCGTCCAATATGCCTATACGATTCGAACTGAGGGAGGGATAGTCATGGCCAGACGCTGTGTCGTTTGCGATAAGCGGACAGAGACCGGTAATATCCGCAGTCACGCTGAAAATAAAGCTCGCCGTACATGGAAGCCGAATCTGCAAAAGGTACGCATGATCGTTAAAGGTGCTCCTGTGCGCGCCTATGTTTGCACTCGCTGTTTGAAATCTGGAAAAGTTCAGCGGGCCATCTAGGTCTCCACTGTCAAGCCATGTTCGCAGCCTGAACTTGGGTGACCGAGGTTACTGAAGTCCTAACTTAGGGGATTTCGGGGTTCTCTTCGCTGCTCCAGCGTCATCGGTAGATAGAGTGGATACCCAGTGCCCTTCCCTTCAAGAGTGAACCCCTTCGTCTATGGACGAAGGGGTTTGTTTTGGTAACAGCAAATGCTGGCAGGCGATGATGATTCAAAGTCTGGGTTGGGGTGGAGCGACCATGACCAGGAGCAGCCCGGAGACTGTGGTCAACGACACTGGCGACGCAACGGTATGGTTGCTGATGCCCAGGGTACTGCCGCGCTTGAGCACAGCATCCCGCAGCGAGTAGTACAGGCCTTGGGTGGTAATGCCTCGGACTACAGATGTCATAGGCAGGAGCGACACCGTGGACTCTCGCGGAAGTGTCGCCTCCCAAGCGTCGCCAACCACAGTGAGATAACCGTCGTCGGTGACAATGCGGTTGGCGATGCCGGCCGTGGCCAGACGGAACAGGATTTCCACATTGCCGAGGCTGTGATCTACACGCCCACCCCACGCCCCCGTAATCCACACCTCAGGTACCTGCTCTTCCAAGGCGAAGTCCACAGCCAAATCCATATCCGTCTTGTCCTTTTCCACCGGAAAGCGGCGAAACTCTACGTCCCGCTGTTCCCAGTACGCCAGATCGTCGGCACTGATGGAATCCATATCGCCGACAATCCACTGTGGTTTGACACCCCAATGCCGCAGCGTGCCAGCGCCGCTATCAGCGCAGATGACCAAGGTCCTGCCATCTTCGCATGGACAGCGGTGCGGGACGTTGGGTGCTCCCCCCACGATCAGAGCTTTGGACCATCTATTGGACATTGAAAAGATCCTTCCTCGCCCAAAGAATTCGAATGACAATTCCCGTTATGATCAGTTCTGGAACGAAAAACGAGGCATTGTAGGATAGCGAGTACAGCCACGGGTTCATGCCTTCAGGGGCATACATACCGAAAAACACGGCACCGGAGATAACGTGGGAAGCATATCGGCCCAAACCTCCCACCACCAGACCGACAACGGGTTGTTTGGGGAAGAAACCCGCCAAACCCACCAAAGCAAACGGAAGCGGATAGTCCATGACAACCTGGGCAAAGTGCAGGACATAGCCATCCATGAGCCTGAGAACCCCAAGAAGCAACCCCGCCAACACGGCTGGCCCCGCTCCCCGGCGAAACGCCAAAACCAACAATGGCACCATGGTCAGTGTCACGGATCCGCCTTGGGGCATTCGAAACAGCCGGAACTGAGCCAATACATAGCTGAGCGCAACAATTAAGGCTATCTCAATCATAATCTGCAGTTTCTTGTTCTTCAACACAAATCCCTCCTGATGTGGAAAACATTGCATACTGTGTCTGTGGTCAAACGAAAAATGCCGCACACCCAAAGGTACGCAGCAGTGAAAAACTCGATCACCGCTTCCCTTCGTTGGAATTAACCGAACAGGTTCCAAGGGTAAGGCAACGCCTTTCTCAGCCCTAGAACGGGCACCCCCAGCGGACAGTATGAATGTTTCTAGCTTATACGGGAATCATTCGCTCTTCACAGAAAAAACCCTCCTTGCGGAGGGTAAAAAAACAGACAGGAATGGTTATGTTATTGGTTCCCGTGACAGAATCGGTGTCCAGTTCCGCCCAAAGAAGATGGTCACCAAGACGCGTCTGTCATCGTTTGAGGCTATCTGCGGCGAGTGTTGGTATCCGCCGGCGGTGATTGGGTAGTGTTCCGCCTGCATGCGGATGTACTCCCATGCAGAACGATCCGTTTGTGGGCTTTCACAGCGTTTCATGATTCCATTTACACCAAAGGGAGACGTGATGATTGATTTTTTTGATTCGGGGTGGGATGCGAGCCCACTGCGCCACCTATGACCTCCTCCGTAGACCGTTCCTGTCTGTGACTTAATTATAGCGCGACATAACCAAAAAGTCAATAGGTGAATTTACATTTAAGAAAAGACACTCTCAGGCGGAGAGTGTCTTTCGCATCTGTGCAATGTACTGTTGTGGATCCGAAGCTTGGAAGATCGCAGACCCAGCCACCAGGATGGAAGCGCCAGCATGGGCCAAGGCTGCGGCGTTATCCAGGGAAACACCACCGTCCACCTCGATGGCGATGGGACGCTCCCCCACCAACTGTCGGGCCTGACGAAGTTTTTCGTAACTGTGCGGAATGAACGTCTGCCCTCCAAAACCAGGATTCACGGACATGATCAAGATTAAGTCAAGGGAATCCAAGATAGGCTCCAGCCATCCCACCGGTGTGTGCGGATTCAAAGAAACGCCAGCTTTGAGTCCATGCTCGCGGATGGCTGCCAGCGAACGATGGAGATGGGGACTGGCTTCGTAGTGAATCGTTAAGTATTCCGGCTCCAAAGCAGCGAAACTGTCAATGAATGTGTCGGGATTGTCGATCATCAGATGAATGTCCAATGGTAGGTCACACGCTGCTTTGGCTGCAGCAGCCACCGCTGGTCCAAAAGATATGTTGGGTACAAAGTGTCCATCCATGATATCCACATGGAGCAGATCGGCGTCTGCTACCAATTGCAGCTGTTGGCCTAATCTGGTAAAATCTGCAGCCAACAATGATGGGCTGATGCGCGTGTTGTTCACGGTAACGGCGATGTCCGGTGCTGTTCACCGACTGCAATCGCCTTGCCTCCCTTCCATCCGCCGGCCATCCGCTACAGCGCAAGGCCGGACAGCGAATCAATAACGTCGCGCCTGTTGAATCTCATCCCAGAATGTCAGGTAGCTCTCATAGCGGGTCGCGGGCAGTGTTCCGTCCTGCACAGCGTCCTTGATGGCACACTGACGTTCCTTTGTGTGGGTACACCCGCGGAACGGGCAGTCTGCTGCTAAGGCAGCCATATCAGGAAAGCAATCGGCCAGCTCGGCACTGGCAACGGCGGCCAAACTCAACTGGGAAAAACCAGGAGTATCCGCGATGAAGCCGCCAAAGGGCAGCGGCAGAAGTTTTACCTGCCGCGTCGTGTGTTTTCCACGGCGCAGCTTGCGGCTGATGTCCCCCACTTCTTGGACCTGGCCAGGAATGAGCGCGTTGATCAGTGTGGACTTACCCACTCCCGATGGACCAGCCAAGGCGGTGGTACGATCCTGCAGTTGAGCGCGCAGATCATCGATACCCTGGCTGCTGAGGGCACTAACTGGGATTACTTGGTATGCTTGGGCGTGATGACGAATCCGCTGCAGAGCATCGTAACTCCCGTTGGGCAGATCCGCTTTGTTCAAGCAAACAGCCGCTGGTATACGGTGGTATTCCGCCAACACCAAGATTCGGTCCAAAAGTAAAATATTCGGCGGCGGCTCAGAGTAGGCTAGAACAGCCACTAGTTGGTCAACATTGGCCAAGGCTGGTCTGGGCAGCTGGTTGCGCCGTTCCAGAACCACATCGATGTACCCTTCCTCAGCTTCCGGCTCGAGCAGAACTTTCACGCGATCGCCGACCAGAACACCCTGCTTGGATAAGCGCAGTTTTCCCCGCAGACGACAGGTGAGCAGCTGGCCTTCGTCCAACTGCACTTCATAGAATCCGCCAACTCCCGCTAAGATCGTTCCCCGTTTCATGAGCCGCCCAAGTCTCGAAAACTAGAATCTAAGAACATGCGCCCTCCGATATAGATCTGAATCTGCGCTTGATCCCCGCGTCCTTGGACGGATTGGGAAAACCTTGATCCGCCGGCTTCTACTTCGCGGTAGACCTCCCGTGCGCCAAAATCATCGATAACTAAGATGACCACCTCTTGACTACGCCCTTCCGGCACATCAATGGTCACGTCCACCGTTTTCCAGCTGGTGGCTGTCTCCCACTGATCCGTATCAGCAGCGGGCGGATCCTGGATTACGGGTTCTTCTTCGGGATCGGGATCCGGCTGCTGCCACGCCTGAGCTGTGGTATCGCTGGGCAGACCCTGGGAAAACACAAAGTCCACGGTCCAACCAGCCTCCACTTCCTGGCCGGGGCCCGGGTTTTGCTCAATGATCCGGCCAGCTTCAACCGATGTACTGAACTCGGGCCAAGTTCCGCCGACGGCGAGACCCGCTTCTTCCAGAATTGCTTGGGCCACGCCCATGGTCTCCCCGCGCACGTCGGGGACTGCTACCATACCCAGCGCTTCGCGACCGCGATTGATCCTAAGATTGACGGGGATGCCCAACGGAACTTCTTGATCCGCTGGGGGTTCTTGGCCGACTACCACATTCAGTGGCGCATCCAAGTCCATGACAGGCTCTTCTTCACCTAAGATAAAGCCAGCTTGTGTCAGCTGCAGGCGGGCTTCCCGGGTCGTTAAGCCCACCACATCGGGCATCGACACATATTCGGGGCCGCGGCTGATCTGCACAGCAATCTCCCGACCTTCCCGTACGGTTCGACCCGGTGAGGGATCTTGGCTGACCACGGAGCCGGCAGCGCGCTCGTTGTCGAAAACTTCCCGGACCAACTGAATCCGCAGTCCGTACTGGTTCAGAAGCCTCTGGGCATCACTGTAGGTGAGGCCCGTAATGTTGGGAACCTGGACTTCAGCTGGGAACAACAGTCGCGGTACAATGTACTGCGCTGTCCAAGCCAAACCGACAATCAAAAGCAGTAGGAAGAGCATGGGAACCAGGGAGCGGCGTTTAGCTTTGGGTTTAGGTTTCGGCTTGGGCTTTGACTTCGACCTAGCTTTCGTCTTGGAATCTTTGGCGGGCATGTTGTCCTCCTTGGCTGCATCTTCATCATCGTTTCCGGCTGCGGGCATCTTCTGCGTAGGAACCTCATACCCCACAGCGGCAGATTTGTCTTCCAAGTTTCGCATCTGCATGAGGGCCGCCGCCAGATGCCCGGCACTTTCTCCTCGCTGTTCCGGGCTCTTCTCCAGAAGCTGCATAACCAACTTGGCCAGCCGCTCAGGAATGTCGGGGCGTCGATTGGTCAGCTGCGGCGGTTGGTCTTGAATCTGCTTCAGGGCCACTGCAATGGGGCTCTCGCCTTTAAAGGGCACGCTGCCCGTAAGCATCTCGTAAAACACAATTCCCAAGGAATACAAGTCTGAAAAGTGCTGGACATTAACTCCCTTAGCCTGTTCAGGGGAAAAGTAATGAACGGATCCCATGACCATTCCTGTCTGGGTCAAGTTAGCGGAAGACAGCGCTTGGGCAATGCCAAAGTCTGTTACCTTTACACGACCATCATTGGTGATCAAGATATTGTGCGGTTTGATATCACGATGGACGATATGATGTTCGTGCGCGTGGGCCAAGGCTTGGGCGATCTGGAGGGCAATATTCACACAGCGGTCAATGGCGAGAGGGGACTCATCCCGGATAATTTCGTGCAGTGTCCGTCCAACAATGAACTCCATGACAATGAAGTGGATGCGTCCTGTATCGCCGACGTCGTAGATGTTGACCACATTAGGATGGGATAAACTGGCGGCCGCCTGAGCTTCCCGCCGAAAACGTTCCTTGAACTCGCGGTCGCTGGCAAACTGCGACCGCAGGATCTTGACGGCCACTTGGCGGTTCAGCAGCGTATCCCGGGCGCGGTAAACAACGGCCATGCCGCCCTCGCCCGTCTTTTCCAAGATCTCGTATCGATTAAGGAGAATTTGCCCTATCATAGAATGCACCTTTCTTTAACCCAGCTTGGTACCCTATTGTTCAGAGACCGACGCTGTGCTGGCAAAAAAACAGACTGCCTTGTACTGCTAAGCAGACGCTGTCTCAGAATCTGTTACTTGAATGAGCAGCACCGTCGTGTTATCGGGCCCACCAGATTCGTCCGCTCTGCGGACCAACTCATCAGCTGCGTCTGCGATTTTGCCGTGCTGTTCTAGCACCGCAACGATCGTGGGCTCTTCCACCACAGCGGTGAGTCCATCGCTGCACAGAATAATGCGGTCGTTCGGAACAAGCGGCACTTCTTGGGTATCAACACGAATCGTCCCGGCACCCAATGCCTGCGTGAGCATGTTGCGCTGCGGATGGTGGCGGACGTCCTTGGGATCCAATTGGCCAGACCGCACTAGCTCTTGGGTCACGGAATGATCGACCGTCAGCTGCTGCAGTTGTCCCCCACGATAGAGATAGGCTCTGCTGTCACCCACGTGACCCAGAAAACCCTTCCCCGGATGCGATACGCCAGGTACAGCCACTAACGTGATGGTGGTCCCCATGCCGAAGAGACCGTTATTGTGCTCTGCTGCGCGCAGAATGCGTTCATGGGCCATCTGGATGACCTGCTCGATCTCTGCTTGGGGTTCTTTCCATTCAAAGGCGAACTCGGCCACTGTATCGGCAGCCAACTGTGAAGCGATTTCGCCCGCTTGATGTCCACCCATACCGTCGCAGACCACAGCACAAGTATCATTGTACCAAAAGGCGTCTTCATTGAGTTCCCGAACTTTGCCGCGACTCGTGGCAGCGACGATCTGCATGTTGTCACTCCTTCAACCCGCCGCCATGTGCCTATGCAGGCTGCGGCCATTGGTTTAGCCATGGGGATGAAACTCGATAATGGAGTTCCCGATCTGGATCACGTCGTCCGGCGCCAGGACAGTTTCACTGATGGCCGAACCGTTAACGAATGTGCCATTGGTGCTGTTGTTGTCTTTGATCACATAACCTTGTTGGTGCCTGCGGATCGTGGCATGCAGTCGGCTGGCTTTGGGGTCGCTCAGTTGGATACTGCACTGCGGGCCGCGGCCAATTTTTGTTAGGGAGCGAGTCAGCGAATGCTCTGCGCAAGTTCCATTGTGATGGGTTACGATGAGCCGCCCCGAGTGATTATCGCTCTCCAAGACTCGGAAAATCCTCGTCCCCCCTTCCAAGGAAGGTACATCTGAGGATTCATCCCAGTAACCTCCATCCGGTTCTCGGAACGCGGCTTCAACATGGATTTCACTGGGGGTTAGTTGATCGTCTGTGGCTAATACGATCTGGACCGGTCCGATGAAGCTTAAAGATCCTCTTTCGGCCTTTTCCAGCAAAACTCCTTTTAATTCTTCCAGCAAAGTGTGTTCTAGGGATCGAACTGCCGCAGCCGGGTTAGGATGCAGCAGGATCGTATACTCATTGGGCACATAGACCTTGGAGATGCTGACTTTGCGTCTGCTCTCCATGGTCCGCAGCAGGGCCTTGCCTAGATCAATGGGCTCCACAAGTCTACCCTTGGCCGGGTGGGCAATGCGCAGCAAAATAGCATCCCACATGCCCGCAATTGTATTGATGACCTGTCTCACCATCAGCCCTCCTCCCGCTGTCGCAGCTGCCCACAGGCACCATCGATGTCGGCTCCCCGTTCTCTGCGAACACTGGCTTGGATTCCTCGATCTACCAGGATACTGAGGAAACGGTCAATGTCTCCGGCTGTGGGAGCCTGATAGGTGTCGTGTACCGAATTGACGGGGATCAGATTCACGTGACAGTGAATGTCCCGAATTCGTTCAGCCAATAAACGCGCATCGTTCTTGGTATCGTTAAATCCTTTCACCAAAGCATATTCGAACGTTAACCGCCGCGAAGTGTCCTCCGCGTACGATGCACAGGCCGGTAAGAGTTCAGCTAGAGGATACCGTCGATTGATGGGCATGATCGCGGATCGCCGTTGATCATCAGGAGCGTGCAGCGATACCGCCAGCGTAATTGGCAGACCTTCCCCGGCCAACTGGCGAATTTCTGGAACCAATCCGCATGTGGATACGGTCATGCGACGATAGCTAATGTTGAGTCCTTGGGGATCATGAAGCAGCTGCAGCGCTTTGATGGCGGCAGCATAATTAGCTAGCGGCTCACCCATACCCATGAACACCACATGCGTGACCGGTCCCGCAGTATGAGAATGTTGGACGTGCAGTACTTGACTGATAATCTCTGCTGGGTTGAGCTGTCGATGCAGACCCATCTGCCCTGTGGCACAAAAGGTGCAGCCCATGGCGCAGCCGACCTGCGTCGAGACACAGACCGTGGTCCGGTGTTCATCTGGGATCATGACCGCTTCGATGGTTTCGCCGTCCCCCAGGCCGAAGAGATATTTAACCGTACCATCCTGCGATGTCTGGCGGCGGCGCTCATATAGTGACGGAAAGATGGCGTGTTCCTGCAGCCATGCCCGCAGTGAGCCAGGAAGATTGCCCGCCTCCCGGAACTCACAGATGGCGCGGCGGTGGATCCAGTGAAATACCTGCTGGGCGCGAAAAGCAGGCCAACCGGCTTTGGTCAGCCATTGACGCAGTTCAAGCTGGAAAAATCCCGCCAAATGCGGCTCGTTGCTGGACATAACTCACCTCATCGCACTGTTCCTTTGTATGATAGTTCATTCGCAGGGTTTTCGCAATCCTGGGGCCACCTCCGGCCGTTTTGCGAATAAAAAAACTGGATGCCGTGACATCCAGATGTAAGCATGGTCGGGGCGACACGATTTGAACGTGCGACCTTCGCGTCCCGAACGCGACGCTCTACCAAGCTGAGCCACGCCCCGACGAATTATTTGCTGAACCAAGAATAAGTATAACGGTCCTGCAGGACTTTGTCAATAAAAAGCGAATTCTAGGCTGGAGTAGTGCCACCAAACCTCACCACAGAAAGGAAGTTTTTTACTTGGAACCACTGAAAGTAGCCATTATTGGCTGTGGAAACGTCTCCAAAGTTCATTTTGCTGCCACTGCGGCCAACCCGCAGGCAGTCCTCGTAGCCGCCTGTGACGTCAAACCTGATCGTGCCAAAGCGTATGGTGAGCAGTATTCTATACCATACTATACGGATTTTCACGAAGTCCTGGATCTCCAACCCGATGTGATCCACGTCTGCACGCCGCACCACACCCATGCAGAAATTGCCATTGCCGCTGCTAACAAAGGTATTCATGTGCTCACGGAAAAGCCGATGGCCGTTTCTCTGGCTGATGCTGACCGGATGATTGCGGCGGCGGAACAGAACGGAATCTACTTCGGCGTTATCTTCCAAAACCGCTATAATCCCTCATCGGTGGCGGTCAAACAGCTTGTGGAGCAAGGCCGTTTGGGCAAGCTCTTGGGAGCGCGGATGTTTGTCACATGGTACCGTCCCGACGAGTATTATTCACTGAGTGATTGGAAGGGAACCTGGGACAAAGAAGGCGGCGGCGTCTTGATTGACCAAGCTATCCACACCATCGATCTTATGCAGTGGATTGTCGGCGATATTGAGAGCCTTGAGGCAAGCATGGACAATCGTACCCATGATACCACTGATGTGGAGGACGTGGCTGAAGCCACAGTCTACTTCAAAAACGGTGTCATCGGCAGTCTCTACGCAGTGAACTACTTCACATATGATGCCGATGTCCTCTTGGAAATCCACGGGAAGAAGGGCGTTGCCCGAATCGAAAAGGATACGGCCACCATTACTTTGACCGGTCAAGAACCGCAGATTGTGCGGCCGCACGACGAAGAAAAGGCTGTTGGTAAGTCCTATTGGGGTGTAAGTCACAAGATTCAGATCGATAAGTTCTACCAAGCTGTCATCAACAAAACGCCGCTGGAGATCGATGGCCACGAAGGACGTCATGCCTTGGAGATCGTCCGCTCTATTTACTACAGCGGTGGCCAAGGCGGCACCCGAGTTCCTTTCCCTTTCGCCGAGCCCGACGGTTTTCAGCCCAAGAGCCTCACCCGCTGAGTTCCCAGGAAACACTGAGACCTCGCCCCCTGTGGGCGAGGTCGTTTTTGTTGCCGAGCATCACTGTGGCAGCTGTCCCGGGGCACGCAGGCTCTCCACCAGGCAGGCAATGACCAAAGAGTTGGTCGGAACCCGCTGTTCCTGGTATGCTCCACATATCCCTTTCATGTAATCACGATCACCGTGATCCCAAGCATAGGACACGGCATGCCGAATAGCTGCCTCAACGCCGCTGGGGGTTGTCTGGAAAGTACGGGCCACTGTGGGGTACAGTTCCTTGGTAAGAGAACCGGCTAAATACCCCTTGGCCGCACAGAGCACTACGGCTTCCCGCAGGTATGAAAACCCCTTGAAGTGCGAAGGCACTCCCATGTTCATCAAAAGGCTCGTAACGTCCGCTTCTAAGGTTTCCCGCTGCCGTCTGGGCGCACCTTGTGGGACCGCTGGTGATGCCTGCCCATCCAGCTCTTGAATGTGAAGCAGAAGTGTTTCCACGCTGAAAGGCTTGACTAAGAATCGATCCACACCAAGGTCGAGCATCTTGGCCATGATCTCATCGCGCCCAAATGCCGTGAGCACGATGATTTTTGGGCGTTTGCCTTGATCTTGGGTCTGCAGGTGCTCAAGGACGCCGAGACCATCGATTTTGGGCATGGCCAAGTCCAAGATTACCATATCAGGCTGGTGGTCTTTCATCTGCTGAAGGCCATCAGCCCCATCATAGGCCTGGCCTACTACGCGCATACCTGGCTGTTGATTGAGATATTCCGCAATGACTTGGCAGAGCTCGACGTTGTTATCAATAATCAAGATATCCATTGCTACCTCCCATAGTTGGGCTCAAGGATTAGCCAAACCGCAGTTCTGACGGCGGCGCAGAGCCGCCACGAAGAACCCGTCTGTATCATGAACATGCGGCCAGATCTGCAGCATACCCGGATGTTTGTGGGCAGGAAACCAATGGGGCAGCGGTTCCGGCTGGAAGTCCGGGAAGGTATCCAGAAACCAACGAACCTGGTCTTCGTTTTCGCTGGGTTCTGTGGTGCACGTGGAGTAGATCAGCAGGCCTCCCGGTGCAGTCAAGCGTGCCGCGTTGTTCAGAAGGCGCCGCTGCACGGCTGCCAGTTGGGCAATCTGCGCCGGTGATTTCTGCCACCGCATATCCGGTTTGTGGTTCAATGTGCCGAGACCGCTGCATGGAGCATCCAAGAAGACCCGCGCGCATGGTTCTCGGCGCAGTTCGCCGGCATCGCCACAGACGATCTCTACATTCCGTACTCCGAGACGATCCAGATTAGACCGCAGCGTGGCAAGACGATCGGGGCTTTGATCCACTGCTGTTAAATTGCCTGTGTTACCCATGCGTTCGGCAATATGGGCGGTTTTTCCTCCCGGTGCACTGCAGAGATCGATCACGGACAGGCCCGGGCGGAGCTGGCCAGCGTAGGCCGGCAGGCACGATGCTTCGCTTTGGATGTAAAACCAGCCAGCCAGCAGACCTTGATGCTGTAGGAGCTGCTGGTGCGATGTGGCCACAAAAGCGTCTGGTATAAGAGAACTGGAATTTCGCCACAGACCAACGTCACGCAGCGCAGCGTGAAGCTCGGCACCACCGATGCGCAGCCAGTTGTGGCGAGCCGTGGACTTGGGCCTGCGGTTAAGTGCTTCCGCCATTGTTACCGCCCCAGCCGGGCCCAGCTGCTGCTGCCAGCGCTCACCAAGCCAACGGGGAAACGACTGGACAATGTGTATGTAGTTCAGCGGATCTTGCTGCCGGTCGGGCCAGGAAATGCTGTTCCTTCCGCGAATTAGGCTCCGCAGAACGGCATTGACGTAACCGGCAGTACCGCGATGACTTACCTTGTGCGCCACATTGACCATCTCGTTAACAGCGGCCGCATTCGGCACATGGTCGAAGAAGAGGACCTGCAGTGCTCCTAATCGCAGAATGATGCGGGTTAGGGCCGGAAGCTGGGCCATGGGTTTTTTCGAGAATACATTCAAGGCGTAGTCAAGGGCCATCTTGCGACGGGCGCATTCATGGGTCAACTGTGTTAAGAAACGGCGGTCTTGGGCGGACAACGGAACCCGTGCCAACGAAGCCGCGACGGCGTCCTCAAGAAACTGATTGTGTTCTTCGGCATCACGTAGTGTTATAACAGCCAAATGGCGCACATTGGCCACAGCGACCCCTCCCCGCATATGAAGCATAGTCCCGCGAAATTTGGGAACGACAGCAAAAAGCCGGTGGCCACCCACCGGCTTTGTTCAGCGCCGTGCACCTCGCAGTATGAGCAGACGAATTAACTGACTAGCTGCCACAGCCACACCGGCCACATACGTCAGGGCCGCAGCATTCAGTACCGCTTTGGCCTTGGGCACCTCAGCCGTGGTGACGTAGCCACCGGATTGCAGAAGTTGAATCGCCCTGCTCGATGCATTGAACTCTACCGGCAGTGTTACTAACTGAAACAGCAGTGCCGCCAGGAAAAACCAAATGCCGATGAGCATCAGCGAATCAAATGCGAACAAAAACCCAATGAAGAATAGCGGAAAGGCCATGTTGGAGCCGATTTGGGCCACTGGGACCAGATTATTCCGCAGCTCCAGTGGAAAGTAACTGTGGGAATGCTGCAGTGCATGCCCAGTTTCATGGGCTGCCACGCCCAGCGCAGCCAGACTGGAGTTGCGATACACCTGGGGCGACAGCCGCAGGATGCGCTTTCTGGGATCATAATGGTCTGAGAGTTGACCTTCGGTAACTTGGATGGGGATATCATGAAGACCGTTGGCATCCAGAATGGCACGGGCCACCTGCGCCCCCGTCATTCCCGAAGATGCATATTCCCGCGAATACGTCTGGAACGTCGTCTTAACTTTGTTCTGGGCATACATGGCAAAAAGCAGAGCGGGAAGCAGCAATATCCATGTGGGATCAAAAAGGAACATCGGCATGTTTCAATCACTCCTTTTCAGCAGGTACGCAGGCGCCAGGGCTGTCAGCATTGATGGCTGACCCAGCTGCCGCCAGCCTAACGGTACCCGAAGCTCGAATGCCTTTGTGTGGGCCCGATGACGCACCGTCCTTGGGATTACCAATCCTATTGGACTAAGGACCGGATGGTCTTCTCTACATCCGCTACGTTCAAAGTCGTATTATAGCACGGTCCGTTGGGACGCTCGTTGAGGATACCCACAACGTGAATTTTGCGGACATCTTGAATGCCTGCGGCCAGATCACGCTCACAGGCTACGCCGACGACCACCTTGGGCCGCAGATCCATGATGATCTTGCGGGCTAAGGTGCCTCCGGTGGCTACAGCCATGTGAAAGCCATACTGGCGCTGCAGATCAAGAAGGTCACCGATGACACATTGGCCGCACTGGCGGCAATGATTCACATCCACCGTAATTCGATGCCGACAATCTGCCCACTGGAGGCAGTGAGGAAGCAACAGCAGAATTTCATCCGGCTGAGCCTTCACCTGCTTCATAGCAGCCAGCTGGTTGTGGATCTCGATGAACGATCCGCGCACACGATCCTTTTCGAGGCCCAGAATGCGTCCGGCCAGCATGGCAGCGGGGTACAGAGCGGCCGTACTCCACTGGGCGAAACCATGCAGTGTTTTGGGCAGCTGGCCGCGACGGATTCCCATCAACGCAGTGAGGCCACCCAAAAGAACGACGACCATGGCTGCGAAAATTCCCACAGCCACCGTGGTCCAGATGGCCGAAATGCGGGTGGAGATCAGCAGGAAGCTGCCAGCCACCACAAGCAGGGCTGCGGCAGCGAGAACAAACAGTTTCGGCGGCGAGGTATGCGAGGCATTGGATTTGTCAAGCATGGTCGAAGGTGTCTCCTGGTTGTATTCGCAGTCCGTTGGCGGCATCTCGCCCCTGCAGCCAACGGGAACCCGGTCGCTGAACTTCTTCGAGCCGAAGCAGTCCAGCGCCAGTTCCAACTATGATACCATATTCGTCGATCCTCTGCACCTCTGCGGGGGTCCCCTGCCCCGGCACGGCTGCCGCCCTGCGAATTTTCAGAGGACTGTCTTTGAAGTACGTGAAAGCGCCGGGCCAGGGATCCATGCCCCGGACCAGATTGGCCAATTTGGATGCAGGCTCCGTCCAGTTCAAGCGCCCATCATCCTTGGAGAGCTTGAAGGCATACGTCGCTTGCTCGTGGTCTTGGGGAATGCGCGGCGCCGTCCCGGCTTCTAACTGCCGCAGTGTTTCCCCTAGGAGCTCAGCACCAACATGCATCATGCGATCGTGAAGAGTGCCAGCCGTATCTGAAGCAGCAATATCCATGGTTCGTTGGAGAATGATGTCGCCGGCATCCCACTGTTCGGACAAATACATGGTGGTGACTCCCGTTTGGCGGCATCCATCGGCAATGGCGCGATGAATTGGTGCTGCTCCGCGATATTTGGGCAGCAGGGATCCATGGACATTGATACACCCATGAGGTGCCAGCTGCAGAATAGACCCCGGGATCTTCTGGCCAAAGGCCACTACGACGATAACATCGGGGTTTTCCTGGCGCAGTTTGTCTACGAAGTCGGCGTTGGCAACTTTTTGCGGCTGGTGCACCGGTAGGCCCAGTTCCAGCGCCTTGGACTTCACTGGGGAAAACTGCACTCTGTGACCCCGTCCTTTGGCCCGGTCGGGCTGGGTAACAACCGACGTCACGGCGTGCTCTTGGGCAGCGATCGCAAGTGATGGCACCGCAAATTCTGGAGTACCCATAAACACGATGTTCATCTACATCACCTGCTTTCCTGCTCGAGGCGCTCCTCCACTGGAACTTCTTCTGTTTTCAACTTGGCTTCTTCCAACATGATATCGACGAAGAGCACTCCATTGAGGTGATCCAGCTCGTGCTGAATGGCTCGGGCCAAGAGACCGTCAGCCACCACACGATGGGGTTTGCCCTTTTCATCCAGGTACTGAACAGTGACTTGAATCCAGCGCTTGACATAACCATGTCGTCCGGGAATACTCAAACAACCCTCGACGTCAATTTCTGTCCCTTCCTGGGCTGTGATTTCAGGATTGATCATAGCTATGGGACCATCACCCACATCTAGGACAATGATGCGTTGGGAGATACCTACCTGGGGTGCAGCTAGGCCCACTCCTTCCGCTGCGTACATAGTTTCAATCATGTCGCGGACTAGGGCCTGCGTTTTCTTGGTGACCTTCTGTACGGGTTCGGCTTCTTGCCGGAGAACTTCATGACCAATCTGGGTTATTTCCATAACAGCCATGGCTGCCCCCTCCTTTCATAATATGGTTAACTATTAATTCTAGTATAACATACTATAGCAGATTCAAGGGATCCATATCAAGGCTGAGCGCAACATCTTTTGGCGACGCCGGCCACTGCTGGCGGAAGTCCTCGGGAATCTGCTGCCGATCCCGGTAACGCAGCAGGATATGCCAGCGGTGCCGTCCCTTCACTCGCTCAACCGGGGCCGGACTGGGACCCATCACTTCCACGTCCGCAAGATTCACCTGGAGCCAAGCCGCCAGCGTCTCACAGTAGGAGCGCACCAAGGCCTCAGGACCTGCACACAAAATGCGGGACAGGGATGCCGTGGGCGGATAGCCCGCTTCTCTGCGAAACGAAACTTCCCTGCGGTAGAACCCTTTGAAGTCACCCCGCTTGACAGATTGGATCACGTGGTGGTTCGGTTCATAGCACTGCACCAGAACGTCTCCGGGATGGGCCCCCCGGCCTGCGCGGCCGCTAATTTGTGTCAGAAGTTGAAAGGTGCGCTCAGCAGAGCGAAAGTCGGGAAAGTTCAACGACAGATCGGCAGCCAGTACACCCACCAATGTAACATTGGGGAAATCCAATCCTTTGGCGATCATCTGGGTGCCGATGAGCACCTCAGCGTCGCCGCGGCGGAAGATGTCGAGTAGTCTCCGGTGGGCGCCTTTCGTGTTTGTTGTATCGGCATCCATGCGGATACTGCGGATGTCTGGATAGAGCTGCAGCAGCGCTTCTTCCACCTGCTGGGTGCCGCTGCCGAAGGCCCGCAGGTACTGGGAGCCGCACTCGGGACACAGCTGGGGCTTGATCTGCGACACGCCGCAGTAATGACAGTGGAGCCGCTCACCCCCAGGGGATTTGTGAAGTGTTAAGGACACTTTGCAGTTGGTGCATTCCATAACGTGACCGCATGAACGGCACAGTACGAAGGAGGCAAACCCGCGGCGGTTCAAGAACAGAATACTCTGGTGGCCGGCATCCAGGTTCGCCTGCAGACGCTCCTGCAGTGGCCTGGAGAACATGTGCCGGTGTCCTTGGGCAAACTCCCGGCGCATGTCAACTGTGACAATGCGCGGCATGGCACGGTGTTCCACACGATGTGGCATTTCTGTCAGCAGAAACGTTCCCCGCAAAGCATTTTGATAACTCTCCAAGGACGGGGTGGCGCTGCCCAAGACCACCCGGGCACCTGTGTTTTGCGCACGGCAGAGGGCTGTGTCACGAGCATGATACTTCAGCGAACCTTCTTCTTGCTTGTACGTGGTTTCATGCTCTTCATCAATGATGATGATACCCAGGTCCGGAAAGGGCGCGAACACTGCGGAGCGGGCTCCGATAGCGATATTCACCTGTCCGCGCCGGATCTTCCACCACTGTTCAAAACGTTCCCCCACGGATAAACCACTGTGTAGTACGGCGATCTTCGGACCGAAGCGTCCGCGGAACCGACTGACTGTTTGGGGTGTCAGGGCAATTTCGGGCACCATCACGATGCCCTGCTTGCCCTGTTTTAGGGTATCCTGTAGAAGTCGCAGATAGATCTCCGTCTTGCCGCTGCCAGTAACGCCATGCAGCAGTATCGGCCGGGCTGAACTCTGCCGCCATTCCTCAGCAATGGCATGGAGAACCCCCTCTTGTTCCGCTGTCAGATCCACATGGGTGATCTCATCTTCACCCCAAGCTAACTGCCTCTCTACGGTCTGCTCGCTGCGGGAGAGCAGACCCTTATTGACTAAGGCAGCTATGGTTTGATGGCTGGCCCCAGTGGCCTGGACGATCTCCCGCATGGCAACGAGACCCCGACCCTGTACAAAGGCTAAAACCTCCCGCTGACGATGGGCATTGGCCGGGAGGATCTCGGTTACAGCGGCGGTGCTGGCCTGTGGTGACAATTCCACATAGGTCTGCCACTTAAACTGTGCACGTTCCCGGCCATAGCGACTACCAGGAGGCAGAAAGTTTTGCAGAGCCTCAACCCAGTAACCTTGGTAATATGATGCCATCCAGCGGGCCGTGGCCAATGACGCCTGGTGGAGAATGGGTACGGGATCAAGAATATCGAGAATATCGCGAAGTTTATCTAGAGGAATCCCGGTGGCCGTTGGGAACTCCACCACATAACCTTCGATATGTCGACGTCCGAAGGGAACCAAAACCCGGTGACCTAGGGTTAGCTGCTGACGCAGACGCTGCGGCACGGTGTAGTGGAATAGGCGGTCCACGGGCTTTGCTTTGATATCGACAACCACGCCTGCGTAGTCCATGACAAACCCTCCGTCTTCAAAAGAAATGACCTGTGGAGATTCCACAGGCCCGCTGACTATTTGATTCCGTCTTTGGTTCGAATCCATCGAACTTTGCCGGCATTCAGCTCTTCAAGGGCAATGGTAACGGGTTTGGATGATTCGCCCTCAATCACTGGGGGTGCTCCGGCCAGAATCTGGCGAGCCCGTCGAGCAGCGGCGACGATAATTGTGTAGCGGCTTTCCCCCCGCAAATCCATATTTCCTGATGCAATTGGTCTCAAAGCTGTTTCCTCCCTTTCCACAGTTCCTGCAGTTCATCAAGATTCACCCGTTGGACTCGGCACCATTCAGCATTGATGATGGTGCGCAGCCGATCGGCGGCCAACTCCAACTGGTCGTTGATGATAAAGTAATCATAGTCAATCATGTGTCGCATTTCCTCGAAGGATTTCTGAAGGCGCTGACTAATGGCTTCCTGGGGATCCTTACCCCGGTCGACGAGTCGTTTTTTCAAGTCATCCCACGTCGGCGGCAGCAAGAAGATGCTGACGGCATCGGGCATTTTACGCCGTATTTGGGAAGCACCTTGGATATCCACGTCCATGATCACAGTTCGACCTTGGGCAATGGCATCGTCCACAAAGGATTTCGGTGTCCCATAGCGACTCCCGCAGAACTCCGCCCACTCCAGCAGTCCACCGGTGCGGATCATCTCATCAAACTCTTCGTCGGAACGGAAGAAGTAGTCAACGCCTTCAATTTCTCCTTCGCGAGGCGCGCGAGTGGTAACACTCACTGAATATTGAAGGTTAGGGACGGTAGGAAAAACGGCATTCATCAATGTGTTCTTTCCGGCGCCGCTGGGTCCGGAAAGAACAATCAAGAAGCCCTTTAGCTGCATCTACCATCCCTCCTTACGTGTGAACATTCCATGGGTCAAACAGGCCTCCTAGTTATCGGCTGGTTCAATGGTGTCCTTAGACAGGAGGCGGTGTGCCACCGTCTCGGGTTGGACAGCGGACAATATGATGTGATCACTGTCAGTAATAATCACGGCCCTGGTGCGGCGACCATAAGTAGCGTCAATCAGCATGCCACGTTCCCGAGCTTCTTGAACAATCCGTTTGATTGGAGCTGATTCGGGGCTGACAATACTGATGATGCGGTTGGCGGCCACGATATTGCCAAATCCAATGTTGATAAGTTTGATATCCACCGACATATCCTCCCTTGCTGCCTTTGACACGTCCTATCCTAGTCGTTGAAGTAGTGCATCGATTTGGCGTTTGCCGAGGCCTTGTACACGACGATTCTCGTTAATGCCGATTTCGTCCATGATCCGTTTTGACGTGACCTTGCCAACTTGCGGAAGTGATTGAATCAAATACACGACCCGCATCTTGCCAATCACTTCATCGTTACTGGCACCTAGTACTTCCTCAAGGGTTTTCTCGCCCTTTTTCAGCTGTTCGCGAAGTTGTGCCCGCTTGCTCCGCATCTCCTGTGCCTTCTCCAATGCCTTTGCCTTCTGTTCCGGGGTTAGTTCAGGAAGACCCATCCAACGTCACCTCCTCCCTATGACGAAATGAACAACTCCAATCACTCTATGTTTTGGATTTGTTCTCGCATCTTTTCCAAATGGGATTTCAAGTCCACAACCATGCGGCCCAACTCACTGTCGTTGGCTTTGGAACCGATGGTGTTGGCTTCACGATTCATCTCTTGAATGAGAAAATCCAATTTGCGTCCGATGACATCGTCTAGTTCGAGACTGTGATTTAGTTGTTGGATGTGGCTGCGGAGTCGGACCAGTTCTTCGTCGATACTGCAGCGGTCAGCGAACAATGCCACTTCTGCAGCCAAGCGCTCTTCCGGAATCTCAATACCATTGCAGAGGTCCGCCACTCGCTCCTGGAGCCGCTTATGGTAGTGATTCACCACCTGCGGAGCCCGGGATTCCATAGCATCCACCAGCCCAGCAATGAGCCGGGTCTTTTCCAAGAGGTCATGGGCCAGCTGCTGCCCCTCACGGGCTCGCATATCCTGTATCTGTTCCAGGACTCTGTCTATGGTTGCATCCACGGTGGATTCCAGTTCATCCCAGTTCGTCTCCGGTTCACTGACGTCGAACAGGTCAGGCAGCTGGAGAAGATGGTGCAGGGATAGAGGCTCGGCGACTCCAGTACGTTCCTGAACTTCAGCCAAGGCCTGCAGATAACCATCGAGCAGCGCCCGATCCCAGCGGACCAGTCTCGCTGCCTCACCGCGGTGTTCCACTTCTACCTGGACTTCAATGCGCCCCCGGGACAACCGCTGTTGAATTCGCCGGCGGAGGACCTCTTCCACCGCACTATAGGTGCGATTGACCCGCAGCGAGATGTCAAGATAACGGTGGTTAACTGTCTTGCCTTCGATACGGACATACCAAGATGCGCTCTGCACTTCAGCGCGCCCAAAGCCCGTCATACTGCGGATCATCCCATCACCCTTCCGCATCGCCGTACTATACCATTACCATTCTGCCACTTTTACGAAATTCCTGCTCATCCCTGTGGTGTTTTTCAAAGAACCTGCTACCCTAAGGGATGGTTTATTGCTGATCGCTCAGCTCTTCAGCTCGCTGTTTGGCGTGGGCAGCCTTTTCGGCTTCGCCCTGCCGCTCATAGAGCAGGGACAGATAGTGGTTCGTAATGATACTGCGGCTGTCCTGGCCCAAGGCTATTTCCAAAGTCTCAATGGCTTCGGTGTCTTCTTCGAGGTAATAGAGAGCACGGCCCAGACCAATTCGGGCGGCGAAGAATTCCTCCGCAATATCAAGCGCCGCTTGGAAGAAAGTCCGGGCATCGGCGAACTCTTCCCGTTCCATACTTATCAGTCCCAGACCTTTGTATGCACGGGCAAATGGCTCCAGGTCCAACGCCTGGTTGTAGGCCGCTTCAGCCTCTTCCCAGCGACGCTGGTGTCGAAATACATCGCCCAGCATGACATGGATCGAGCCGTTTTCCGGCAGGGCTGCGCTGGCTTTTTGGTAGTTTTCAATGGCCTTTTCCCAATCACCGGTGGTTTGATAGACCATTCCCAACACGAGACGAGCTTCGTCGGGACGCAGTCCACTGCGGATTTCTTTTTCCAGTTCCTGAACGGTCGTGGAGAGTGGGCTAATGGTGGGAAAGCGGTCATCAATGCGCAGTGAGTAGTAATACAAGGACTCGTACGCATTAAGAAGCGCTGAGCCCTGGGCGAGGGCAGCGGACGCCAGCAGAATCAACAGCAGTCCAGCAATGATCAAACTAGGATGGTATTTTTTCATAGCTATCACTCCCAATAGATAGGAAGAATTCCTTCCATTCATTATAGCAGATTCCGCAGGATACGAACACCACCTAATTACCAGGGGTACGTGGACGTTTTCGGTTGTTCGGAAGTAGGGTGTCTGCTATACTTAAGTACGAAACGGAGTGATATGTATGCCCTTGGACGGCCTTACCCTGCTCCCTGCTGTATGGGAACTTCAGGAGAAGCTGCGCTATGCGCGTATTATGAAGATCTACCAACCTGATTCCCATACGCTGCTTCTGCATCTGCGGCAGCCTGGAGCCAACTACCGACTGCTGCTTTCTGCAGATCCAACGTATCCGCGAATTCATTGGACCCAATATCAGCCGGACAACCCGCTGAACCCACCGGGATTCTGTATGCTATTGCGCAAATACCTTGAACCCAGCAGGATTTTGTCCATTGAACAGCATGGGCTCGAACGAGTGGTCACCATCGATTTGGAAACCTTTGATGCAGATGGGCAGCACAGCCAGAAGGCCTTGGTGTTTGAGCTGCTGGGCCGTCACTCTAACATTGTCATCCTGGATGCCCAGGGCCGCATCATGGATGCCATACGGCGGACCCCGGCGGGTACGGAGAGTGATCGCCCCTATCAGCCAGGTCAGACGTATACGCTCCCACCTGACCAAGGAAAAGTCAACCCGCTGCGCCTTACAGAGTCCGAGTTCATCGAAGCATTCCGTTTCGCCCCTGGAACTTTAGCTCTGGAAAAGGTGCTGCAGCAGATACTACAGGGCTTCAGCCGCCAAGGTGCTCTCGCAGCGGTGCGGCGGGCCGGCTTCGCAGCTGGTCACCCTAAGCAGGATACCGATGCGCAGCAGTGGTCACAGCTTTGGCAGGGGATTCAGTCTCTTCTCAGCGAGCTGCAGGCCGGCGGTACACCCAAATTCTGGGAAGGCGAGCGCTTCGAATTTTCCGGATATGATCAAGATAGAGATGGCGGTCAGTCGTTCCCCACGGTCAATGACCTGCTGGACTATGTCTTTACGACCCGTGTAGCCCAACAGCACATCCAGCAGGCGGCCAACACACTGCTGCGTTCCCTAAAGACCCACCGCAAACGGGTGGAACGCAAAGAACGCCTGCAGCAGGATACACTGGCAGATGCCAAGGAACTAGAGCGGTGGAAGCAGTACGGAGAACTGATCACAGCTAACCTTTACCGGATCGGCCAGGGCAGCGAAGCTGTGGTGGAGAACTTTTATGACCCGGAGCAGGCTGAAATATCCATTCCCATGGACCCGACATTGACACCGAATGAAAATGCCCAAGCCTACTTCAAGCGATATAATAAGGCAAAGACCAGTCTGACCATGACCAAAAGGCAGCTGCGGAAAACCCGTCAAGAAAAACAGTATCTTGAGGAGTTGGCGGTCCAAATCGAAATGGCAGACTCCCCGGAAGTACTAGAGGAGATCCGCAGTGAGATGATTGCAGCGGGGCTGCTCAAGGCAGGCCGCCGCAAACCCCGCCGTCAGAAGCGCTCGCAACAGATGGCCCCGTCTGCCGAAGAGTATGTCTCGTCCGACGGTTTCACTATTTTGCTGGGGCGCAGCAATACCCAGAATGATACCCTTACCTTTAAGGTGGCTCGGCCTGATGATCTTTGGCTGCATGCCCAGAAAATCCCCGGTAGTCATGTCATTATCCGCAATGGCCAGAGCATTTCCGATACGGCGCTGGAAGAAGCGGCAACGCTAGCTGCTAGGTTCTGCAGATCCCATGCATCGCCCAAAGTTCCTGTGGATTACACTTTGAGGAAGCATGTGCGCAAGCCCCCTGGATCGCCGCCGGGTTTTGTCATTTATGACGACTTCCAGACTGTTTTGGTTAATCCCACGGACAGCGCCAAGCTGCCACAAAAAAGCACGAAAAAGCGCCGCTAACGGCGCTTTTTTTCGTAGAAACTGACAGGAAGTAAGCGAGTTCACCAGATTTAAGGTCATCTTCACCTACCCCCTGCCCCTGCATGATTTTCCCCCATGGCTGGCATGGGAGAAACTTTATAACCTAAGCAAACTAGGTATTTAGTACAGTAGATTCGCCGAATGTTCGGATACTCCTTCTGTGTATTGCACTTTTTTCCCTTTAATGTCGAAAATGACGAATGCCCGTGAACAGGAGGGTAATTCCATGCTGGTCACAGGCTGCAATGACATCTGGATCCCGTTTGGAACCGCCCGGTTCGATGATGCCAGCGATTCCAGCTGCTGCCGCCCGTTCAATGCTGTCAGCGAAGGGGAAGAAAGCATCTGAACCCACAAAGCCTCCCACTGTCTGTGCATCTGCCTGTTTTAAGGCCAACTCCATGGATTGGACTCGGTTCATCTGCCCGGCTCCAACTCCCAACAGCTGTCGATCTTTCGTTACAACAATTGCGTTTGATTTTACGAACTTTACACAGGTCCAAGCAAAAAGAAGTTCGTTAATCATGGCAGTACTGGGTTTTGGCCCCGCCACATGCCGCAGCTGCTCAGCCCGCAGCGGCTGCACATCCCGCTCTTGGACCAAGAGTCCGCCAGAGACTCGTTTGACATCCTGCCCGCCCGGAATACTAGGAGCTAACTGCAGTAGTCGCAGATTCTTCTTCTTGGCGAGGATAGCCAGCGCTTCCTGACTGAACTCCGGCGCGATAATGATCTCGAGGAACGTGGCGCTCATGGCCTGGGCAGCGGCCCCTGTTAAGGTTTGGTTCACAGCCACAATGCCACCGAAAATGGAAATGGGATCGGCGTCATGGGCTTTTTGATAGGCTTCAGCGATGGTGGTTCCCAACGCCCAACCGCAGGGATTGGTGTGCTTGACCGCTACTGCGCAGGGCTCAGCGAAGGCGCTGGCCATCTGCCAAGCGGCATCAGCGTCGTAAATGTTGTTGAAGGAGAGCTCCTTCCCCTGAATTTGGTGCGCATTGACGATCCCAGGCTGCGTGGGAATGTCGGCATAGACCGCTGCCTTTTGATGGGGATTCTCACCGTAGCGCAGATCTTGGCACTTCGTCAGGGGCAGAGCCAAGTTTTGCGGCAGATCTTCAGTCCGCAGATACGAAGCAATGATGCTGTCATAGAGGGCCGTGACCGCAAAGACCTTAGCTGCTAGTTCACGCCGCAGTTCAACCGGTACATCGCCGTTACCCAGGGCTTTTGCTACCCGGGAATAATCCGCTGGGTCGCAGACCACCACTGTCCGTTGGTAGTTCTTAGCTGCTGCCCGCACCATGCTGGGACCACCGACATCGATCATTTCGATGCATTGCTCTTCCGTGCTCCCGTCCTGCTCCATAACCTTTTGAAAGGGATAGAGGTTGCATACGACCATGTCGATGAAGCCCGATTGGATCGTCTGTAGGTCCTGACGGTGCTCGACTGTATCTTTGGCCAAAATGCCGCCAAAAATACGGGGATGCAGGGTTTTAACACGGCCATCCAAGATTTCCGGGAACTCCGTAATGTCAGCCACGGATGTAACTGGCAGGCCGTTTTCCTGCAAATACGATGCAGTACCGCCTGTGGAAAGAAGTTCCCAGCCGGCACGCACCAAGGCGGTTGCGAACTCTGCCAGGCCAGTTTTGTCATACACACTTATCAAAGCTCGTTTCATGTGTTTCCCTCCAAATAAGCTGCCCATTTGTCACAGACCTTCTGCGCTTTGGCTGCTGCCGCTCCCTGGTACGTTTGGGGCTCTTCCAAGACTCGCAGCTGGGCTGGACCTAGGGTCTCCAGATATTTCGCTGCCTGCGGATCTCTGCGCGCTGCAGCGATGAGGCTGCCGCCTTCCTGCTGCACCTGCACCGTCAGGCTGCGTACATACTCGTGGGCATCAGGATGCCCCGCTGCTGCCAACAGAATGTACAGAGGCTCTGCGGCTGTTAGGGCAGCTGTGGACTGAAGATTGTCTGCCATCTGCTGGCGATGAATGGCCAGTTTGCTTGTAACCCGAATGGTTCGGGCTGTGGTCAGGGAAAAGCCCACCAGGATCTCCATGGCGAAGCGACCCGATGCAGAGTTGCTCAGATCCCGCTGGTGTTCAGAAATCTGGTCCATGTAGACCGTCATCATCCGGGGCATAAAGGTTTTCCACATGCTTTTTATGTTTTCGTAGTTCCACGGATTGCGTTTATGAGGCATGGTGGATGAACCAACTTGCGCTGCCGTGAACTCCTCACCCACTTCGGATAGTTCCGTCCGCTGCAGATGGCGAATATCATCGGCGAAGTTGCCCAAGACTCCAAAGGCCGTGGTGACCGCATGCAGCAGATCGTTAAGATACTCTGGTTCCACCATTTGCGTTGCGTGATCACCCGGCTGGAGCCCCACTTTGGCCAGGACACTGCGCTCAAACTCCATGGGATCTTCAAAGAACAGTGAACTGGCGTTGTAAGCACCGACGGCGCCGGCCATTTTTCCCCGTAGGTTGCGGCTGGCCGCGGCAATGCTTTCCATGCGGCCGCCCATGCGGGAAATATACTCGGCCATGGCAAACCCGAAGGTGATGGGAACACCGTGCTGGCCATGGGTCCGTCCCACCTGGGGTGTCTGAGCTTCGCGCCGGGCAATCTCGATCCAAAGCCCCAGCAGTTCACGCAGTTGGGGCAGGATAATGGTTTCTACGGTATCCTGCACCTGCAGCGAGCGAGCCGTATCCATCATATCGACACTGGTTGCTGTCAGGTGCACAAAAGGCCGGGCTTCATCGGAGACGCGGCGTTGGATACAGTTGACCAGGGCACGAATATTGTGCTTTGTCCGCTCCTCTTCCAGCTGTACCTCGGCACTGGTTACCGCATCGCAGGCTGCGGCCACCTCGGCGGCCACCGCTTGGGAACACAGTCCAGCTTCGGCCAATGTGGCCGTGAGCGCCGCTTCGACCCGCAGCAAATAGCGTATATAGGCATCCTCCGAAAGAATATCTGACAGAGCCTGCCACAACTCGGGGTTATCTGCCCGATAGCGGCTGTCCAGGGGACTTAAGTTCTCAAACACAATGTTGTTCTCCTTCCTGAGTTCGAAGTGGCTCATCTACCCCACGGGCTGCGTTCCAGGCTAAGGAGCAGTTCGGCATCTTGCTGCTAGAATCCGGTGCCCGCATCGCGATTTGGTGGGTTGACCAAACATCAAGAGTCTGCCAAGGGCAGCCGAACGACAAAGCACGCTCCACCTTGGTACTCTGCATCCACAGCGATGGAGCCGCCATGGCTGTGGACGATTTCCTTAGCAATAGTCAAACCGATTCCCGATCCACCTGTGGTGCGGGTGCGGGAGGTATCCACGCGGTAGAACCGCTCAAAGATGAAGGGGATCTGGTCCGAAGGAATTCCCGGTCCTTCATCGGCAATGCGCAGTTCGGCTTGGTTCTCGCACACGCCCGTAGTGATCCGCAGGGTGCCACCCTGCGGCGAGTACTTGACGGCGTTAGCCAGAAGGTTGGTACAGACACGGACCATGCGGTCAGCGCGACCCAGAACGGTGATCTGGTCATGTTCGGCCTTTACCTTCCAGCGAAGTTCTTTCGTCGGTTCAAGGGGACGTACCTGTTCCACTGCATCGTAAACCACGTCGTTGAGGTTAAAGGGCTCCTTCTCCCACAGTGGCGCTTCCGCCTGCGCCAGATCCTGCAGGTCCGTGACCAGCCGCGACAATCGTTCCACATCGTTTTCCACGGCCTGCCAATTGGCGGCGTTTGTGGGTAAGACGTTGTCCCGCATACCTTCAATATAGCCTCGGATGGTTGTCAATGGCGTTCGCAGTTCGTGGGAAATGTCAGCGGCAGCCTTACGCCGCAGCTGTTCCAGCTGGCTGAGGTTGGCAGCCATATCGTTAAAGGTGCCCGCCAAATACGCCAACTCATCGTGGCCTCTGACCGGGACGTGCTGTTCAAGTTCACCCCGTGCCATCCGGCGGGCCGCAGTCGTCAACGCCTGCAGTGGCCGCATTAACCGCTGTGAGAGAAATAAACTGAGTAATGCCGCCAAGATCACAGCCGCAGCGCCTGCCCAGGAAATTGAGCGGTTGATGGTGGCACGAAACTCCAAGTCTTCCTGGGAAAAGATGCCCTGTTCTGTTACCAAGGACCCCAGTCGCGCCTGGCCCACCAACTGCCCATCAATGTGGATGGGCAGCGAAACGACGTAAGCATCACGGGGCGGCTGCACCGGTACCCGACGGCCGTGCATCATGGTCATACCCCGTCGTTCGACGGCGCTGTCAAAGACCACATGTCCTTGCGGATCCATGATTTGAATCCAGCGGTTGGTCATGGCAGACAGCCTGGCCAGATCCGGCGTTGATAACGACCAACTGCGGGTCTCGCGGTAAATGTCCTCCACAGCTGCGGCCACCATGCCGCTGCGCTGCTCGTCCAAGGTGATTAGATACTGTGTGAACTGCCTATCCAGCGCGTAATTGATCGACCAGGCAACCAGGAGTATGGTGGCTGCTGTGAGCCCGATGAGGTGAAAACTTACCTTCCAACGCAGGTTAAGGCGAGCCATGGATCTCATCCTCCCAGCGGTAGCCAATGCCATACACCGTGGCTATACGCTTTCTGCCCTGTCCCGACTCCAATTTTTGGCGGAGGTTCTTCACGTGGACGTAGATGGAATCTTCGTAGCCTTCGTATTCCAGGCCGAAGATTCGATCGGCCAGCTCTTGACGGGAAAAAGCGCGACCTGGATTTCGCGCCAAAATGGCTAACAATTTGAACTCCGTCGGCGTTAGGTTGACTGCTCTTCCCTGCAGCCAAATGCGATGTTTCTCCCAGTCCACGACCAACTGCCCGTCGGCGCTGCGCAGGGGTTCTGTGCCTAACCGGTGGCTGCGCCGCAGAACCGATTTCACCCGGGCCGTAAGCTCACGGGGGCTAAACGGCTTGGTGACGTAATCGTCTGCCCCGAGTTCTAGGCCATGCACTTTCGCATCTTCCTCTGCGTTCGCCGTCAGCATAACGATGGGAGTGTCGCCCTGTTGCCGGACATATTGACAGATTTCCTCACCCGAAACTCCAGGCAGCATAAGATCCAATATGATCAAATCCGGCACCGTGGTTCCCAAGTATTCCATGGCAGCGTTCCCGTCAGTGACTAAATCTACCAAAAAACCTTCCCGTGTGAGATACGCAGCCACTAAACTGCCAATCCGTTCTTCATCTTCGACTACGGCAATTCTGATTGCCATGCCATCACCACCCATGCCCATTGTACCGCAAAACTATGAAGAGATCTTTAAGAAAGCGAGCCGCTTCGTAGGAAGCAGCCCGCAGGGATGTGCTGGAATGGCTGCTGGGAGCTGCAGCGGGCAGAAGCTCGTCTGTGCTGTCCCAGTCATTGGTTGGTTTAGTGCAGGAAGATGAAGTACAGTACGAAAACAACAGCGATGGAGTTAACGATCCAGTTGGTCTTCTGGCGGCGGCCGATGATAACGTTCAACAGTGCGTACGAGACAAATCCCAAAGCGATCCCGTCAGAGATGCTGTAGGAGAACGGCATCATGACCATGGTCAAGAAGGCTGGTAGAGCATCACTGAAGTCGTCCCAGTTGATCTTCGTCACGCTCTTCATCATTAGAATGCCCACGATGATCAGCGCCGGAGCTGTGGCAGCAGCAGGAACGATGCCCACTAGCGGCATGATGAAAAGGGACAGCACGAACAGTACGGCCACAGTCAGTCCGGTAAGACCGGTCCGGCCACCCTCAGAGACGCCAGCAGCGCTTTCAATGTAGGTTGTGGTGGTACTGGTACCGAGCAGCGCACCACTGGTGGTGGCGATGGCGTCTGACAACAGCGCTTTGTCAGCTTTTGGCAAATTACCGTCTTTGTCTAGATAGCCGGCCTGCGTCGCCACGCCCACCAACGTACCGGCTGTGTCGAACAGATCAACGATCAGCAGCGAAAGCATAACGCCGATCAGACCAAGGTTCAAAGCGCCGGCAATATCCAGCTGGAATGCAACAGAGGTGAAATCACCCATGCTGGGAACGGCAAAGATTCCGTTGAAGCTTCCGGTGACTCCGATGTTGGGAAACATGCCGAACAAAGTGGCTGCAATAATACTCCAAAGCAGCGCACCTTTGACCTGCAGGGCGTAGAGAACACCAGCCACCAAGAGTCCGAACAATGTTACCAGCACTTCCGGGCTTGTCAACGAACCTAGGCTGACGATCGTAGCGGGATATGCCTCAACGATCCCAGAATTCTGAAAGCCAATAAATGCAATGAACAATCCGATACCGGCACTAATGGCCGCCTTCAACGACATCGGGATACTGTTCACCAGAGCCGTTCGAAAATTGGTCAGGCTGAGCACGATAAAGAGCAGACCTTCGATGAACACCAGACCCAAAGCAACCTGCCAGGAAACACCCATGCCCAGTACAATACTGAAGGCAAAAAAGGCGTTAAGGCCCATACCGGGAGCTAAGGCAAAGGGATAGTTAGTGGAAAAAGCCATGACCAAGGTACCAATAGCTGAAGCTAGAATCGTAGCGATGAACACACCATTCCAGTTCATTCCCGCTTCACTGAGGATGCTGGGATTGACGAATATGATGTAAACCATGGTCATAAACGTCGTTAAGCCGGCGATGACTTCGGTTTTTACGTTGGTGCGGTTCTCCTTTAGCTTAAAGACGCGTTCGAAGAAGCTGCCATCCGCGGTAGTGCCTGCCTGATTCTGGGACATACGATAAGTCCTCCCTTTTCATGTATTATAGAGTATGTTCCGAGGGATAATATTCGCCTTATGTCGTTAGATTCCTTCTCTTAGCGGAATATTGTTCGGATTTTTTTGTGCCTGGGGGAAACGCGGCGGTGCTGGCAGCGCACGTGGCTCAAGCTCTCGGTGTGTTGGCGCTTGCAGAGAATGCCGTGGTGTCGTGACCATCAGGTACAATGCGGGTACCGCTTGTTCCTGCAAGGGCCGCCACTGCTTGGTCTAGCTTGGCAATGATCCCCACCCCCCCGCGGCGAGCCATGGTAATGGCCGCCTCGACCTTGGGTCCCATACTGCCCCGCTGAAAGTGCCCCTCGTCCAGATAACGCTGGGCTTGGGTGGCCGTGATAGCTGCTAACGGCTGCTCCTCTGGCGTCCTGTAATGAAGACAGACCTGTTCCACGTCGGTTAGGATCAAGAGTCCCGCAGCGCCCAAGCCCGAAGCCAGCAGCGACGCCGTCCGGTCCTTGTCAATGACAGCCTCCACGGGGGCAAGATCGCTATCCTCATGGGCAGCGGGGATGCCGCCACCACCGGCAGCAATGACCAGAAACCCATGATCGACGAGATGTTGGATAGCATGAAGATTAACAATGTCTCTGGGCTGTGGTGATGCCACTACGCGCCGCCAGCCCCGGCCCGCGTCTTCCACCCATGTTTCACCGCGGGTCATATGTTCACGGGCCGTTCCTTCATTCACAAAGCCGCCGATGGGCTTGGAGGGCTGCCGGAAGGCAGGATCTTGCGCGTCAACGGCCACCTGGGTTACCAACGCCACGGCTTGCGGACGTTCGGCTGAACCGGCCAATAGCCGATTGACGGTGTGCTGCAGCATGTAGCCCAGCATGCCTTGGGTCTGCGCTCCGCAGAGGTCCAGCGGTAGCGGCGGAATCGCAGGGGCGGCGGTTTCTTGTTGCTTCAAGATGTTCCCCACCTGCGGCCCATTGCCGTGGGTGAGTACGATGGTATGTCCCATGTTCCTTATCTGTAAAACCTGCTGCACAGCGGCGGTCACATTAGCCCACTGCTCCGAAGCCGTACCTTTTTGCTTTGGCTGCAGGATAGCATTGCCCCCAAGGGCAACCACCCAAAGACCCATTGTTATCGACCCCTTCCCGATTCTCCTTTAAAGGCTCACAATGTAGGGATTTCGTCCAGAAGCAGATTCTCCCTGCAAAGTGCAGGGAAACATTTTCGTTTTACATATTGACAGCGGACGAAAATCGGATATATTTAAATTAGTAGCACTCTCAGCACGCGAGTGCTAAAACTAACATATGCAGGAGGTGCGTTCTGTGCTTCGGCCGTTGCATGATGGAGTGTTGATTCGCAGAATTGAAGAAGATATGGTAACTTCCAGTGGGTTGGTCCTGCCAGACACGGCCAAGGAAAAATCGCAGAAAGCGGAAGTTATCGCTGTGGGTGACGGTGCACCGCAGCGGAATGGCGTCGGGCGTTTGCCCATGCGGTTGACTGCTGGCCAGAGGGTTTTACTGCCAAAATACGGCGGTGTCGATGTGAAAGTGGACGGCGAAACGCTGGTTATGTTCAAGGAAAGCGAGATCTTGGCAATCATTGAATGATCAACCGTCGCGAAGAAAACATGATTAGGAGAGGATGATCGTTATGGCAGGAAAACAAATGCGCTACAATGCTTCGGCCCGGCGCAGTTTGGAGCGGGGTGTTGATACCGTAGCCAACGCTGTGAAAGTGACGCTCGGCCCGAAAGGACGCAATGTGATCTTCCAGCGACCCTATGGGTCCCCTGTGATCACTAAGGATGGCGTTACGGTGGCCAAAGAAATCGAAGGCAAAGATCCCTTTGAAAACTTAGGTATCCAACTATGCAAGGAAGTGGCCAGTAAAACCAACGACATCACCGGTGATGGCACAACCACAGCCACCGTCTTAGCCCAGGCCATTGTTAAGGAAGGTCTCAAGAATACCGAAGCTGGGGCGAACCCCATTGCCTTGAAGCGCGGTATTGACAAGGCCGTAGCTGTCGCGGTCCAAGCTCTGCAGGACATGGCCATCCCCGTTAATACACGGGATGATATCGCCCATGTGGCAGCTATTTCCGCCAACGAAGACGAAATCGGGCAGTTGGTAGCCGAGGCCATGGACAAAGTAGGCAAGGATGGGGTCATTACCATCGAGGAAAGTAAGGGCACGGACACCATGGTCGAGGTCGTTGAGGGCATGGAATTTGAGCGCGGTTACATTTCGCCCTACTTCGTTACCAATACCGAAAGCATGGATGCAGAGCTTGAGGAGCCGTATATTCTATTGTTTGACAAAAAAGTGACGGCCATCAAAGATCTGCTGCCCATTCTCGAACAGGTAGTCCGCACCGGCAAACCGCTGCTTTTGATTGCCGAAGACGTCGAAGCTGAAGCCCTAGCAACCTTGGTCGTGAATAAACTTCGGGGGACCCTCCGCATCTGTGCTGTGAAGGCACCGGGCTTTGGCGATCGCCGCAAAGCTATGCTGGAAGATCTTGCTGTCTTGACCGGCGCCCAGCTCATATCGGAAGAACTGGGTATGAAACTGGAAAACGCTACCTTGGAGATGTTGGGTTCCGCTGGTAAGGTCAACATCAGCAAGGAATCCACTACCATTGTATCGGGCAAAGGTGACGCCCAAAAGGTCAAAGGTCGCGTGGAGCAGCTGCGCCGTCAAATCGAAGATACAGAGTCTGACTACGATCGGGAAAAACTGCAAGAGCGCTTGGCCAAACTGTCCGGTGGAGTTGCAGTCATTCAAGTGGGTGCTGCCACCGAGACCGAGTTGAAAGAAAAGAAGCACCGCATCGAAGATGCCGTCAGTGCCACGCGTGCGGCCGTGGAAGAAGGCATTGTCCCGGGCGGTGGTACAGCGTTTATGAATGTTCTCAGTGTCTTGGATACGGTGACCTGCTCCGACAATGACGAACGACTGGGTGTTCGGATTGTGCGGAGAGCTCTGTCCGAACCTCTGCGCCAGATCGCGTCCAACAGTGGTCTCGAGGGCTCGGTGGTAGCGGAACACCTCAAGGATTTGGAACCCGGCATCGGTTTTGACGCCCTATCCGAAACCTATGTGGATATGGTGGAAGCCGGTATCGTTGACCCTGTGAAGGTGACCCGATCAGCTCTGCAAAACGCAGCATCGATTGCCGGCATGCTTCTTACAACCGAGGTTTTGGTCGTCGATAAGCCAGAAAAAGCAAAGCCCGCCGGTCCAGCTATGGACGACGAGTTCTAAACAGTATCTTGGACACGAACCCCTGAATGATCTAGATTCAGGGGTTCTTCCCTGTTATACTGAACACAGGGAGGAATGTCCGGTGGCCGCAAAACAAGTACTCCATAACGATGTGGTGCCACAACAGTGGGTTGGCCAACCTCTGCTCCAATTTCTCAAGAACCATCTGCAGCTGTCCAATCGCCAAATTCAACAGGTTGTGCGGACCCGAGGCCTCTACGTGGATGGCCGCCGGGCGCATACCAAAGCGGCGTTAACCCAAGGTCAGCGGGTGAAGGTTCTCCTACCCAGGAATGAACCCCTGCGTTTGGAACCCATTGGCATGGATCTGGATGTGCTCTGGCAGGATCAGCACATATTGGCCGTGAGCAAACCCACAGGACTGGCCGTTCACCCAACGGGCCAAGCCCAGGAGCCTACTTTGGCGGCCGGTGTCGCCCAGTATTTGGCAGCAGACCAGGGTCGGACTATCGTACCCCGTCCCGTGCATCGCTTGGATAAAGAAGCGTCTGGCATCGTAGTGTTTGCCCTTAACAGCCGCGTCCAAACGGAGCTGACTAAGGTCTGGCATACCGCCTGCGTCCATAAGGAATACTGGGCTTTGGTCCATGGCCGCCTGGACGGTGCACGGATGTTTGACCAACCCCTGCGGGGCAAGACCGCCCGAACCGATGTGGTTTCCGAGGTGTACTACAAAGAGTTCACCATCGTCAAAGCGGTCATCTTTACCGGCCGTACGCACCAGATCCGCCGTCATTTGGCCGCTGCAGGCTATCCCATCGTCGGTGATGACCGTTATGGGGCGGGCTCGACAGCCCAAGCCCATGTGGCGAAGCGGCTTGCCCTGCACGGGCAACGGCTCAAGCTGCGCTGTCCAGCGCTGGCCTTGGACATTACCTTGGCTGCGGAGCCCCCGCCACTGCGGGATATTTTTCTGGAGGAGGCTTAGATCCTTGCGTATCGGAATCTTTACCGACACTTGGACGCCGCAGATCAACGGTGTGGTTACTTCGATCCAACTGATGGACAGTATTCTGCGGGCTCATGGACACGAGACCTTTATCTTCACCCTCACCCATCCGGGCAGCCTGCCCCACACCGATCCACCCAATGTGTTCCGGGTCCCATCGGTGCGGTTTTATGGCAACAGCGACCACCGTATCGGTGCTATCTACTCCCGCACTGCCATGGAACAGGCCCGCCACCTGCACCTAGACATTATCCATTCCCACGCCCCGTTCTCACTGGGGGTTTTTGGGCATATCTCTGCTCGCCGTTTGGGTGTGCCAGAGGTGCACACCTACCACACTATGCTCGAAGATTATACCCATTATGTATCGCAGCGCCGGGTGGCCAACGAGGCGGCCAAGCGCCTGGCCCGTCGGTACTCGCGAGTCTTCTGCAATTGGTCCACGGCGGTCATCGTGCCCACACCCAAGGTTAAAGAGACACTCTTAAGTTACGGCGTCACCCGTCCCATCTCTGTACTCCCCACTCCTGTTGATTTGGACCGCTTTCGTCCCATGGCACCGGAACGTCAGCGGCAGGAGCTGCGTCGGAGTCTAGGTCTTCCCGAAGCGGCTCCACTGCTGTTGTTCGTGGGCCGGTTGGCCAAGGAAAAGAGCATTGACGTCTTGATTCGCTGGCATAGGGAGGTACGCAAGCATCTGCCCCACAGTGGCCTGGTGATCGTCGGAGATGGCGATGAGCGGACTCAGCTGGAAGCATGTGCCCGCCATCTGGGATTAGGCGCGTCGGTTCACTTTTTGGGGCCCAAACCCTGGAATGAACTGCCGCTTTACTATCAGGCTGCGGATGTGTTCGTCACGGCCAGCCGCTCGGAAACCCAAGGGTTGGTGGTTCCAGAGGCTCTGGCCTGCGGCACCCCCGTTGTGGCTGCGGATGACCCGGCCTACCACGATTTTATCGTCCCAGGCCGCAACGGATATCTGTTCCAGACGGCCGCCGATTATGTGGCCCAACTGCAGTATCTTTTGACCCTGGATCCCATTGAACTCCAGCGCTGGACCCGGGGTTCTGTGGAGCGGCTGTCCATGGAGTCCTTCTATGAACAACTGAACCAAGTGTACGAAACGGCCGCTGCCTTGGGACCTGCCATCTCCCCAAGCTCCCGATCCCGTGTCCTTGCCCGACTACGACGCCGCTAAAAACGCCAATCCGCTGGCTGTGCCAGCCGGGGTTGGCGTTTTTGCTGGGCTGAGCCTAGGACGTTGACTCCATGCGGCGCAGTTCCTCCAGAACTTGGCGCCACTGCGCGTCCAATTGGCGGCGCTCTTCATCGTCGGATGCAGCTGCCAAGCGTCCGGCTAACTCCGCCGCTTTGGTCCGCAGGAGCAATTGTTCCGTTTCATCCGGCGCGGTTGGCGCAGGCTTGTGCAGTTGCTCCCATGTGCCTTGGAAAAACCGAGGCGGCCGGCGGCGGAAATCTAAGACATGATCTGCCAGTGTACCAATGAACTGCCGATCATGGGATGCAAAGATCACCGTTCCTGGGTACGCCTGCAAAACTCCAGTTAAACCCTGAATACTGGGAATATCCAGGTAGTTTGTGGGCTCGTCCAGGACCAAAATATTGTGCCGGCCCAGTATTAGCTGCGCAATGGTAGCCTTCACCCGCTCCCCGCCGCTGAGGACGGATGTGGATGTTGCCATCTGTTCCCGCCGGAAGAGAAGCCGAGCCAGAACGGTCCGAACGAAGCTTTCCGACCACGGCGAATCGGCCATCATGGCGTCCAGAAGCGTCGCATCAGGATCCAAGGTGTCTAGCTGCTGGTGAAAAAAGCCAATGCGAGCTGCTCCTGGGATATTCAAGCCCGCTGCCCGCTGTTCAATGGAACGGAGAAATGTACTCTTGCCGCTCCCGTTCGGTCCCACTACCGCCAGTCGACCGCCCCGCGGCAGTTGAAGCCGCAGTGCGTCATACACTTCGTGGCTGCCAATACGGCCGACAGCGTCATCAGCAACCAAAGCCCAACGATTTCCCAAGGTTTCATCGGTTCGGAGATCGAACTGAATGCGCTGTTCTTGGCGGGGCTTGTTCACCGGTTCCAGCTGTTCGAGACGAGATTCTAAGGCTTTAGCCGCTTGGTTCAGTTTGGCCTGTTTCGTGCCCACTGCACGTTTGTGCAGGCGCGCCTCGGAGTTTCCCATCCGTTTTGGTGTTTTGCGCATGCTCTGTGATTGCGTGTGTCTGCGGGCAACGGCATGTTCGAGCCGTTGGCGTTCTTGGACATACTGCTCATAGTCTCGCTGCTCTGACAGGGCCTCTCGGTCCTTTTGCCGACGATACTTGCTGTAGTTTCCTTGATACTCCGTTATGGTCCCATCATCCAGATCCCAAATGTGGGTACAGACTCGGTCCAAGACGGCTTGGTCATGACTGATAAGAACCACTGCGCCTTCATGTTCCATGATCATCGTTTCCACTTGCGCGATGCCGTCCATGTCCAGGTTGGATGTAGGTTCATCCAACAAGAGCACGTGGGCATGACAGCTGGCTGCCGAGGCCAGCTGGGCTCGGGTTTGCTCGCCCCCGCTGCGGCCGCTGTGCTTGGGCACCCGCCAAAACCTGTCCATTCCATCTGTGCTTGGCGGCAGCTGGGGTTCGTGGGCCAGCTGTTGGACCATGGCCAGAGAGCCGAAGCGGCGGATTTGGCCCTGATCGGGCACTTCGTCACCGCGTATCAGACGCAGCAGCGTGGTCTTCCCTGTACCGTTGCGGCCGACGAGGCCGATGCGCTGACCGGACGCGATCTGCAGCCGCGGTATCTCGAACAAAAATACCTGGTCAAACGATTTGCGCACTGCGCTGATATCTACTAAAACCATCAAAAAAACCTCCCCGGTCTCGGAGAGGCATGGTGACCCAAGAACATACTGCCCACAGCAAAACAGGCACAGTGCCGCTGTGGGACGCGCCGGGGCGGGCTATCGGCGGGACGTCCCGCAAACCCAACCACGGAAAAATGGGCATACCAATCCTATCCGAGAATCAAATCGTTCACATTCTGTATGCACGCCGGAGTTGACCCGACGTTGCATGACGATGTTGATTTGGTCATTGTGGATAGGTTAGCGCCTCATAGATCCCGTAGATTCCCCTTTCGCGGATCGCGTAATTCTATCTGCAGTATACCAGAATCCGATCCCTTTGTATACAACGCCCTGGTCTTGTGCAACTAACCATCAGCGCCCTCGGCGCTGGCCGGTCCGTCCCGGAGTAGACCGCTTCTGTTCATACAGGAAAAATGTGCAAAGCCAGCCCACGACATTAAAGGCCAGCAGGATACCGAAGGCAGTACGATAACTGCTGAGATCATACACCGGTGAGCTGCCCACGATGGTACCATCCCAAGTTCGATCCAAGGCTGCCCCCATGAGCAGGCTGATCAAGGCTGAGATCAAAAAGGCACCGAAGTTCACGACACTAGTGGCGATGCCAGAGTATGCCAGCGGATTGGCTTCTTTGGTGCTGGTGAAACAGAGGATAAATGTAATGGCAGAAAGTCCCAAGATCAAAAAGGTTACACTCCACAGCCAGGTTGGCATGGTGGGAGCCCACCACAGCAGAACATAGATAACCAGTGCAATGGTGGAACCACCGCTGATCAGCGGCCGCACGCGGCCCATGCGGCCTGCAGCATAGCCCACCAGCGGTGATCCTAACAGCAGTCCTAGGGTCATCCAAAGCATCAGGCCCGCTGCGGTCTCGCGGCTGAAACCATGGACATGCGATAGATACGATACACCCCAGACCCCACCCACGGCCATGTTCGCTCCCATCAGCCCAGCAAAGCCAAAGAGGGCAAACCAGGTGAAGCGGTTCTTCACTACCTGCTGCAGTCCATTCAACAGCGATTGCCGGTCCGCCTTTTTGTAGGGATGGATAGGCGTGAATTGCTTGGATTCGGGACGGTCATGCACCAACAGGGCAATAGCCGCAGCGGCGCCCAGCGAGATTAAGCCCAAACCCATGAACACCGTCCGCCAGCCCCACGCCGCAGCGGCTGCTGCCAACGGTGCTTGGGCTAACACACCGCCGAGATTGCCCACTGAGGACAGAAGTCCCGCCAACAGCGAAAAATAGCGCGCTTCAAACCACACCGATTGGATCTTGAGAGCCGAAAGAAAGATCCCGGATACGCCGACGGTGACTAAGATACGCCCCATCAGGGCCATTGCGTACCCCGGAGCCGCAGCGAAGAGGAACGAACCGACAGCCGCCAAGACCATACCGACCAAGGTCAACCGTCGCGGACCAAAACCATCGATGAAGAAGCCAACGGGCAGCTGTAGGAGGCCGTAAACGTAGAAATACGCTGCTCCTAGGTTACTGAGCATCGCGGCACTGAGCACCAGCTCGCTCTGCAGGTCTTCGGCCACGACGCCGATGGCAAAGCGGTGAAAAAAACTAATGAGCAGCGCCATACTCAGCGTCACCATCATACTCCAACGAACTTGCTGAAACGATAGCTGCACTCTATACTCTCCTTTTAACTACCCATTCAGATAACGCCGCGGGGCCGGGTATCACCAACCTGCGCGGCGTTAGGTTTGCCTGTCAGCTGTTGTTTTCCAGATACGTTAATCCCCGGCTGATTTCCGCAAAGCCTTCTTCCACCAGCGAGCGGGGTGCTGCAATGTTGACACGTACAAAGCCTTCGCCACCGGTCCCGAACTTTGAGCCCATATGCACGCCAGCTCGGGCCTTCTCATAGAACGCCTCC
This sequence comes from Clostridiales bacterium, assembly GCA_003559095.1. Classification (GTDB taxonomy): domain Bacteria; phylum Bacillota; class Limnochordia; order Darwinibacteriales; family B1SED10-159; genus SLOZ01. The sequence goes on from PWMW01000264.1 coordinate 40,385, forward strand.
GTTAGCTGCGGCTCGGTGACACTCAAGTACCGCAGATCAAGCCAGAGCAAGTATGTGGCTTCGGGTTCTATCCAACCCACTCTGGGATGACGTCTGCGCAGAAAATCCTTGGCCCATGCCACATTGCGTTCTAGGTACAGCAAGAGCTCCTGCAGCCAGGGTTCACCGTGGTCAAAGGCAGCCTGCATAGCCGTCATGCCCAAAATATTGCCCAGGCCCAGATCCTGCGTAGCAATGGCCTGCTGGTAGCGTCTCATCTTAGCCGCATCTGCAATGATCACAGACGATGTGGTCAAGCCAGCCAGGTTGAACGTCTTGCTCGGTGCTACGCAGGTCATTGTATTGGCGGCAGCCTCTGGGTTGAGGTCTGCGACGCAGATATGTTCTGCACCGGGGAAAACCAAGTCCGCCCAGATTTCGTCGGCCACCAGCAGCGTGCCATGTTGAATGCAGAGATGGGATAGTTTTTCTAACTCCCAGCGTTCCCAAACGCGACCCACGGGATTGTGCGGACTGCAGAGGATGAGCATAGATGCTCCCTTCTGCAGCTGCTGTTCTAACTGCTGAAAATCCATCACATAACGACGGCCATCCCACTGCAGAGGGTTTTCCAGGATTTTTCTGCCGTTTTCTTTGATAACCTTGAAGAACGGGTAATACACCGGCGGCTGCACAATGATATTGTCTCCAGGGTTAGAAAACACATCCACAGCCAAGCGCAGCGCCGCCACGACGCCCGGCATATTGGCGATCCAGTCATCTTTTACACTCCAGCCATGCCGACGTTGGAGCCAGTTGCGCACGGCAGCGTAATAGCCAGGACCTTTGGCCGTATAACCGAACACGCCATGGTTCACCCGCTGGTGCAGCGCAGCCAATACGGGCTCTGGACTGACGAAGTCCATGTCGGCCACCCACATGGGCAGCACATCCGGGGCACCCAACATTTTGTCCGTGTAGTCCCATTTGTAGCTTTCCGTACCCCGGCGTGGGATTACTGTATCAAAGTCAAATGTAGATTGGCGCATCTGCCATTCCTCCCTAGTTTCACGAAGCGAAATCTTCTTTGTACTGCAGTCGGTAGAGGTTGTAATAGAGACCGCGCTGGTGCAGCAGATCCTGGTGACTGCCATGTTCTCTGATCTTGCCCTTGTGCAGGACAATAATGGTATCCGCATCCTGGATGGTGGAGAGACGATGGGCAACCACGATGCTGGTCCGTCCTGCCATGAGCCGCGGCAGTGCGTCCTGGATCAGGGCCTCTGTCTCCGTGTCAATGTTAGCCGTCGCTTCGTCGAGAATCAGGACCGCCGGATCGAAAGCCAGGGCACGGGCGAAGGCCAACAACTGCCGCTGGCCGGCGGAGAGAGTGGCGCCCCGTTCCATGACAGGCTCTTCATACTTCTGGGGAAGCCGTTCGATGAAATGGTGGGCATTGACATGTTGGGCCGTATCTACGATGCGTTCATCACTGATGGCGGTATTGTTGAGACGAATATTGTCTTTGATGGTTCCTGTGAACAAGAACACATCCTGCATAACCAGCCCGATATTCTGCCGCAGCGTCTCTTTACGAAGTTGGCGAATGTCAACACCGTCCAAGAGGATTTGACCCCGTTGAATATCGTAGAAGCGCGTAATCAGGTTCATGATCGTACTCTTACCAGCGCCGGTGGCACCCACGAAGGCGCATGTTTGGCCCGGCTCAATGACGAAGCTGACATCCCGCAGGACCCATTCCTCGTCCACATAGGCGAACCAGACGTTCTTGAACTCAATGCGACCCTGCACAGCCGGCAGCTCCATTGGCTTTGCGGGATCAGGAATGGTGGTTTCCGTGTCCATGATCATGAAGATCCGTTCCGAGGAGGCCATGGCCGACTGCAGAATGTTGTACTTTTCCGTCATATCATTGATGGGCCGGAAAAACTGCTCCATATAATTAACGAAGGCATACAGCACACCAAACTCCAGCGTTCCCCGGAGGACATCGCCGCCACCGAACCAAATCAACAGTGCCAAGCCAAAGGAGTACAGCAGTTCCATGGATGGCCGGAAGACGGCAAATACCCGCAGTTCTCGCATGGAAGCACGAAAATGATCTTCGTTGATCCCGTGAAACTCGCGGAATTTCCGACGATGCTGATTGAAGATGTGCACGATCCGCATGCCGTTGATGTTCTCTGCAATATTGGCGTTGATCCGGGCCAACTTGACGCGCACCTCGCGGTACGCCTGGCGTGCCTTAATGCGAAACACGGCCGTGACCACAACGATCAGCGGCAGCACGGCAAAACTCAACAAGGCCAGCCGCCAATTGAGCTGCAGCATGATGACAATAATACCTAAAAGCATAAAGATATCTTTGAACAGATTCACCAACACGGCTGTGTACATCTCGTGCAGCTGCTGGGTATCATTGGCGACCCTCGTGACCAACCGGCCCACGGGGTTACCATCGAAAAAAGATATGGTCAGACGTTCCATGTGTTCAAACAACTGCTGCCGGATATCAAAGACGATCTTTTGACCGGTCAACTGCAGAAGATACACCTGGACGTAGTTGAGCCCAAAGCCCGCACTGACAATCAACAAGAAAAGCAGGCCTAAGCGGACCAGAGAGTCCACATCATACCGACGAAAATCGCGCAGACGCTCTTGCGGTACCATGACGGCCTCGAATGTCTGATTGGCCACGGTGACCCGATAGCCATCCTGCAGCGGCTCAACCAAAACGTCCTCCAACCGTTCCACAGCGCCCTCCATCAGATAGTAGGTTCTATCATGGCGGACTAATTGGTGGCGAGGGCCTACGGGCTCCTGATCTGGGGGGAACTGGTCTTCCCGCAGCAGCCTGTAATCTCGAAAATCCACGGAGCCGTCCCAAGTGCCGGGCACGGCAGCCACATTGCGGTAAGGAGTGTCATAGGCCAGTATGTGATTGTCAATGGCAATTTTGATCACATAGGGACGAGCTAGTTCCGTGGCACTGATCAACAGCAGCATGATAATGGATACGAGAATCCATTTCCAATATGGTTTGGCGTAGGCCAACAGGCGCCGCATGAGGCGGGCGTCATAGGCTTTTCCTAACGATTCTTCTTCATGGAAGTAATCCAAGCTCTATCCCCCCTAACCGGCACTTTCGATTTCTTCTTCGAGCAGCTGTTTCTCGTAAAGTTCCTTGTATAAGCCAGGCTCCGCAATAAGCTGTTCGTGGGTGCCCTGCTGGATCACAGATCCTTCATCGATGACCACAATTTGATCTGCCTGCTTCAGTGTGGAAATTCGATGGGCAATAAGGATGGTAGTGCGAGCCGCCATTACCCCTTTGAGGTTATTTAGGATGGCCTCTTCCGTCTCGGTATCCACGGCGGAGAGACTATCATCCATGATGAGAATGCTGGGCTCCTTGACCAACGCCCGGGCAATGGACAGTCTTTGCTTTTGACCGCCGGACAGCGTCACACCCCGCTCACCCACCAAGGTGTCAAACTTCTTCGGAAACTCCGCGATGTTGTCGTAGACCTGTGCCAGTTTGGTATATTCCTCGATGTCTTCGGGGGCGCGTTTGGTATCGGCAAAGTCAACGTTGCTGCGAATAGTAGTGGAGAATAGGAAATTATCCTGCGGCACATATCCTACCTGTTCCCGCAGAGTTTCCAGGGGTATCTTGCGGATATCGACGCCGTCGATGAAGACTGTACCCCGCGGCGCATTGAAGAGGCGCAGGAGCAGATTGACAAGGGTTGTTTTGCCAGAACCAGTCCGCCCGAGAATACCCAGCGTATGACCGGCTGGTACGCTGAAGCTGATGTCCTTCAGTGCCGCTTCGTCCGAACCTGGGTAGGTGAAGTTCAGATGCCGAAACTCCACTTCACCCTGGAGCTTTTCGATGGGCAGAACATCCTCCTCATCATAGATTTCCGGGCGTTCGTCAAATAACGCGTTGAGGCGGTCCATCGATGCTTTTCCCCGTTGAATCATATTCATCACCCAGCCGATGGCCAGCATGGGCCAGGTGAGCATCGCCAGATAGCTGTTGAAGGCCACAAAGTCACCCAAGGTTATGGTCCCGTCAATGACCATGATACCGCCATAGCCCAAGGCAATAATGAAACTTAAGGCCGACAGAAACTGGACAAGGGGCATGAACAATCCCCAAACCCTCACCAAATGCATGTTCTTGTCAACGTTGGTTTGGTTTACGGCGCGAAAGCGGTCCATCTCAGCAGCTTCTTGGGCAAAGCCTTTAACCACGCGAATGCCCGAAAAATTCTCTTGGGCGCGATCAGAAAGCGAGGAAAACGCTTCCTGTACCAGTTTAAAACGACGGTGGATGACGCGGCCAAAACCGGTGACAACAGCCACCATAAAAGGCAGCGGCATCAGCGCTAACACCGTCAGGCGCAAATCGATGGTTCGGACCATCATAATAATGATGATTGTTGATAAAAAGATTGCATCTGTGCTGAGAACGATACCGGGCCCTAAGGCCATGCGGACAGCTTGGATATCGTTGGTGGCGTGAGCCATTAGATCACCGGTCTTGTGCCGGTTGAAAAAGCTTGTGGACAAGGACTACAGATGCTGAAACAGCATGTTGCGCAGTGTAAATTCCAGTTTGCGGGCATTGCCCATAACGAAGATACGCCACAAAAAACGCGTCAAAGCAATCCCAATACTGATGCCGACGATCAGAGCAATGTAGCGCAGCAGATCCATCGTGGTCAGTTGGAACCCAGCCAAACCGTCGGTTAGCTGTCCCAGCAGCCGTGGAATGAACAACTGCAGAATATTTGTACCGATAAGTGAAAGAATACCAAGGATATAGTATAGCTTATTGTCACGGATAAATGGCTTAAGGCGAAAGAAACTATTCACCCTGTATCAGCTCCTCTTCAAAGGGCACTTGCCGCATGGCGACCCCATCCAACCGTGGTCCGATAGCCCAGGGTACCGAAACCATGGTCGTGTATTTGCTTCGCCTGGCTAACTATTTGGGCAAAAGGAAAGCCCCCTGCGGAGCTTTCCCAGCAGCACCGGGTTGAGCGGGCCACTGAACGGAATGATTGCCAGCCGCGCCAAAGCCAGTGGTACGTCTGCAGGGTACCGTCGGATCTGGAGATCCCGCGACGTGTTAGGAAGCCGTGTTGCCAGACGGCCTCCGGGAACACCGCGCTTACTTGGCTACGGATACAACCTTCTGCTGGCGAGCAGATTCATAGGCGGCCAAGGCAGCTCGCATGGCCTGGAGGCCATCATACCCACTGACAGACGGTGGTGCGTCGGTCTCGATGCTGTGCAGAAAATCGGCAATGAGCAGCATGTCCATGTCTTCCGCCCAGGAATGCTGGACCACTTGCCGTTCCTGGTCATCGAAGACAGTGAGGCCTTGGGCGAAGGCATCGACACGCAGGATACCTTCCGTTCCTACGATATCCAAAAGAACATCTCCCCAGGTGGGAAACGTCCGCGGCCGTGACCAGCTGGGATCTTGGGTGGCAAAGATGCCCCCTTCCAGTTCCATGGACAGCATCCCGCAATCATCAATATCCACATCATACAGCATGGTGTCTACTTCAGCATACATAGACACCACTTCTTTGCCCAGGAACCAGCGGATCAGATCCACAACGTGAACTGTGTGGTCCATCACCGCGCCGCCGCCGGATAACTCTTGATCCACAAACCAGCCACCGGGCATCTGCCCATGGTTCGTTCCTTTGATGCAGAGAATGTCGCCAATGGCGTTGGCATCTAACAATTCCTTCGCTCGCTGCATAGGAGCGGCAAACCGCACAGGGAACGCTATCTGCAGTTTGACACCGGCTTGATCGCAGGCAGCAATCATCCGCAGCGCGTCTTCTTCATTGGTGGCGATGGGTTTTTCACAGAGAACATGGCAGCCAGCCGCGGCCGACGCCAGTGTGTACTCCATGTGCAGACTGTTCTCGCTGCAGATGATGACAGCATCTGCCTTGGACAACAACCCCTGCAGATCCCCGAAGTACTGGGAGCCGAACTGCTCAGCAGCCTTCTGGCCCCGCTCGGGATCGGGATCAAACACACCGGCAATACGCGCCCGTTCGTCCATGGTCAGCAATGCCCGAGCATAGCTGTAGGCATGCATATGAGCCATACTGATTAAACCGATTCGGATCATGCCTGCACCTCCCCTTGAACCAACACCATTTCGCTTGACGTTACAGATTGCAGCGCGGCATCCACTGCGGCCATCAGCGCTATCTCGCTGTGCTCGTCCCAGCAGTTGTCTAAGGCGTTCAGGCACTGCAGCACAGCCTCCAAGTGTCTGATGTAGGCATTCTTCATGAGCAGCCAGGAGTCGGGGCCGGCCAACGATTTGTCCAAAGCTCGACCATCCAGTGCTAAGCCCTGGGAAGCACGGCTGTCATGGACGATCATTCCGCTGCGGCAGCTGATCTCCAAGGCCCAACGGGGTTCTTGAACATGACTAGACCATCCTGCTTCCAGATGAACGATAACGCCATTGGCCATGCGCATGGTCAGCAGTGCATGTTCGCCAGCCTCATGACGACGACCTTGCGTAGACCTAGCCATAACCCGCTGCACCGGTCCGAAGCACCACACAAGGAAGTCCATGTCTTTGATCATCTCTCCCCGGATAATGCTGCGGTCTCCGCTGAGTTCGTCGGGAATGGGAAGCACTCGTTCGGTTCGCACCACAGCCGGTGTTCCGAGACTGCCACCATCCAGCCGTTCTTTGGCTGCTGCGTACTCCGGACCGAAGCGATTGACCCGAGCCGGCAGCAGTCGTACATTATGTTCTGCGGCCATGGCCAGCAGTTGCTGGGCAGCGGAGGCCGATGGGGCCAACGGCACTTCACAGACAACATGAACGCCATGGGTTAGCGCTTCGGCGGCCAGGACCATCTGGGAGGCCGGATCCGCTGCAATATGCACCATATCCAAAGCACATTCGGCCAACATATCCCCTAGGGATGCTGCCGGCTGACAGTTAAGTTCCTCACACATCCAAGCGGCCGGCTGATTCTGCCAATCAGCCGCAGCGGTGACCGTAACGCCCAAGGCTTTGTAGGCCTCCACATGAGGTTGAAGCAGGGCTTTGGACCCAACAAGACCGATCTTCATGGTTAACTTCACCTGCTTTGTTTGGGAATTTTAGTTTTCTGTCAACATAGACAATGGGACAACAAACCATATCCGTTATGGATATTCGAGACCCAGGCCATATTCCCTGCAACTACCGACACACCCTAACCGAATGTATCTCAGGCAACCAAGAGATATACCCAGATCCCAGCAGCAGCAGCAGCCAGGAACGGGCCAAAGGGTATGGGTGTTTTGCGGCCCTGTTTGGTCTTGACCAAGTATGCGATGCCAATGATGCTGCCGAACAGTGATGCTCCGAACAAGGTATATAAAACGGCCAACGGACCCAAAAAGCCTCCGATCATGCCCATCATCTTGACATCGCCCATACCCATCCCACCGCGACTGACCACATGGATTAAGAGCATCACACCTAAGCCTAGCAGAAGGCCTAATGCCGAATCTCGCAGGGGAATGGTCCAGCCCAAGGCAGCGAAGAACAGAGCTGCTCCCATGCCTGGGACCACGTATACGTTGGGGATCCGTTTTGTATAGAGATCGGTGACAAAGCACAGCAGCAACAGTGACAAAAACAAAGCGTAGGCAGCACTCTGCCATATGTTGCCACCCAACCAACACGCCGCAAAAAACAGTCCGCCTGACGCAGCTTCCACCACAGGATACTGAGGTGAGATGGCGGCTTGGCATTGGCGACAGCGGCCCTTCAGGAGCAAGTAACTGATGACTGGAACCAAGTCCCGAGCCGTCAGTACATAACCACAGTGGGGGCAGCGGGAACCGGGATGCACAATAGACTCTCCAGCGGGGATCCGGTAGATCAGAACGTTAAAAAAGCTGCCGAATACCAGGCCAAAGAGTGCCCACAATAGGCATGAAACAATCAAAGTGACCTCACCTCTCTTAACGGCAATGGGTGATGCATACCCGAGAGACCACATAGCCAGCACAGGACCAAATCAGTGGACAGAGAAGCCCGGAGAATTGTCCAATCTAGAGTTGTGGCTCAATGGTGAACCGGAACAACAATGCCCGCTACCTGGGATGGGCTCTGGCCCTTGTTTCCGGCCCGCCCATCCGGTCCGTGACCTCTGCTCAATCCTTGTTTCGCTGCCCGAATCAAAGAATCCTTGCAAAAAGAAAAGGACTTCGTTTGCAGAAGGCCTTTTTCTTTCCGGTTCGTTCCAGCTACGAAAGATGCCTCGCTGCATGCAGGTAAATGCTGCACTCCAACCGCTTTTTTTCCATGGTGCACGCTGCAGAATAGGGTTCAAGTAAGGACTCATTAAAGGCCAGGTTGTTCGCATGGCAGCCGCCACTGCAGTAATATTTGGCCCAGCACCCCTGGCAGGTGGGCTTGTTCAGTACATGACTATCTTGGAAGGTATGAACGAGGTCCAGATTGTCCACCCCACTGCTTACGTGTCCCAAGCGGTATTGCGGCTGCCCCACGAACTGGTGGCAGGGGAACAACGAACCATCAGGATCCACGGCCAGATACTCTCCGCCCGCTCCACAGCCAGAGATACGTTTGTAGAGGCAGGGCCCCTTTTTCAACTCCATTTGGAAATGGAAGAAGTTGAACTCCGAATCTGTTCCCTGGCGGGCCAGCATGGCAGCGGCCAAACGATCATACTCCTGTAAAATGTGAGGCAGCTGCTTTGTGGTTAAGGCCCACTCTGCAGACTCTGGGCCCACCACGGGTTCCATGGACACTTGGTCAAACCCCAAATCGGCCATGTGCAGGATATCATCTACGAAGTCCACGTTCCAACCCGTGAATGTACCGCGCACGTAATAGCTCTTGCCTGCCCGCTCTTGGACGAAACGCTGGTAGTTCGGGACAATGGTATCATAGACAGAACCGCGCCCGTTCAGTGTGGACCGGGCAAAGTCGTTGACGGTGCGCCGTCCATCGAGACTCAAGACAACATTGTACATGTGCTCATTAAGGAACGCGCCTACTTCTGGGGTCAGTAGAACACCGTTGGTGGTGAGAGTGAAGCGTAGGTCTTTGCCCATTTGGGCGGCCCGTCTTTGGCCATACTTAACAGTTTCTTGGACCACATGCCAGTTCAATAGCGGCTCACCGCCGAAAAAGTCTACTTCACACTGCCGCCGCGATCCAGAGGCGGCCAGGAGAAAGTCAATGGCTTGACGGGCTACCTCCAGCGACATCAATTGGCGTTCACCGCCAAAATCGCCAGTCTCAGCAAAGCAGTATTTGCAGCGGAGATTGCAGTCGTGGGCCACATTGAGACAGAGAGCCTTAACCACATGGGGCGGACGGTCAGGAACGGCGGTCAGGTCCGGGGAAAACAGCAGGCCTTCCTGGATCAACTGCTGAATATCCTGCCCAGCGCTGAGCAGGTCACGTTCGTCGTACGGCAAATCCAGAGAACGGATGTCGTCGTCGTGAAACATTTCTCCACGATCTTTCAGGGCATCTATGAGAGCGGCCGCGGGGGCATCCACCACGTGAATTGCTCCCGAATTACCGTCCACAACAAAATGGTGGTTGTCTTTAGCGAAACTATGGACACAGCGGACATTCATGGATTCTTGGCCTCCAGATCACCTTCGATTTGGTCAAAAAAAGCAACCTCAGACGAGGTTGCGGCCACAGTTACTGCTGCTCGCATGCTTGATTCCCGACAGTACAAGAAGTCTTACATGCTGATTGGCAGGATGTTTGGCATTCTCCACAGCCGCCGCTTTGTACGGTGTCTGCCAGGGAAAAGCCGGTCAATGTTTGGATATGTTTCAACGTCTCCACCTCGCTTATTGAAGCATTGAACTGTTGGCTTTTTTGATTATACCATATGTTGACTGCTGCGGTAAAGTAGCTGGACCAGCCCTCTCCCCTGGCCCGTCGCCACTGACCAGTCCCCATCATGACCACAGGGCCGGAACAGGCCGAATCCTGCGTGGGATCCGGCCTGCTTGTTGGTTTTACATGTTGCGGGTCGTGACAAGATTAGCGCCCGTATCGAGAATGTTCTCGATGACGACGTCACCCATTTTCACCGGTGCTGTTAAGCGAACTTGGGCCGTCAGCTTCATGGCATCATGCAGCAGAGGTTTGGGAATTGGCCGATCTGTACGTACAGGGACCAGCGGATGAATTCCTCCGGTGATGGGCACGGTCGTGGTCAGGGTTCGTTCGGGGGCGATGAACTCCTTAATGGCATAGTCTTTACCCTTGGGGCAGCGGTTGTAGCTGACCTTCTTCACATCCTGCGTGTTGGGATCAATGTCCAACTGAACTTCGCAGCTCAATGGACATACGGTACAAATCACGTGAAATTTATCCAACTGCCTTCACCTCCTGCTGAATGGAGATCGTCAGCGTGTTGCCGTCAAGTTTATCCATGATCTTTTTCGACAGTTTCACCTGGATCATTTCGCTGGGCCTGACACTGCGCTGTTTTAGCTGGAAGAGCCCACCCACATCCAAAACGACATTATCCTGCGGCTGCCGCACCCGGAGGAATAGACGGGCATCGCCCTGCCGATCCACTTTATGCGGGACAACGTAACGCACACCCTCACCGGCCTTGACGGTAACGTCGGCTTGGCGAGATGCCGAGCGGCTTAGGAGCCACTGGGCGGCGGCTCGTCCTGCCAACTCTGCCTCTTGGGACACATAATCTACCACGTCATGCACGTGCAGCACATTGCCGCAGGCGAAGACGCCTTCGATGTTTGTCATCAGCCGATGGTCCACCTTTGGGCCGCTGGTCACCGGGTCCATGATCACACCAGCCTGCAGCGACAGTTCGTTCTCAGGGATCAAGCCCACTGATAAAAGCAGGGTATCGCAGGATAGATACTGTTCGGTGCCGGCGATGGGCGTCCAGGAATCATCCACTTGAGCAATGGTTACGCCTTCCAGGCGATCGCGACCATGGATGTTCACCACAGTAGAACTCAGATGCAGCGGAATGTTGAAGTCATGCAGGCACTGCACCACATTGCGTGTTAGACCAGCGGCGTACGGCATGATCTCCACAACGGCGTTCACTTTGGCGCCTTCGAGGGTAAAACGGCGGGCCATGATGAGGCCGATATCGCCAGAACCAAGGATGACCACTTCTTTGCCCGGAACGTATCCGTCAATATTGACGAAGCGCTGTGCTGCTCCTGCCGTCAAAACGCCAGCAGGTCGCTGGCCGGGTATCCGCAGGGCTCCCCGGGTGCGTTCTCGGCAGCCCATACCTAGAATCACAGCACCGGCTTGAATCCGCATCATCCCCTCTTGGGAGTTCATTGCATACACAATGCGTTCTTGGGTTATTTCCAGAACCATGGTCTCCAATTGAACGTCAATATCTGCAGCTTCTACCTCGTCGATGAAGCGCTGAGCATACTCCGGACCCGTCAGTTCTTCACGATATCGATGCAGGCCGAAGCCGTGGTGAATGCACTGCTGCAAAATACCGCCTAACTCCACGTTGCGTTCCAGGATTATGACAGACTCCACACCGGCTTCCTTGGCAGCTAGGGCCGCTGCCAACCCAGCAGGGCCGCCGCCGATGACAACAACATCTGCACTGATGGTTTTCATTGCACAACCTCCTCGAGCAAGTAATCTTTGGCCTTTGCCTTGATTTGGTACGTCTTGCCGCCTCGTTTGGTAACAGATTGCACGGGAATGTCGAGCTCCCGGGCGAGAATTTGAATTACCAAGGGCATGCAGAATCCTCCCTGGCATCGTCCTGCCCCAGCTCGTACCCGGAACTTGATTCCGTCTAGTGTTCGCGCACCTCGGTGGATGGCGTCGACGATTTCGGCCTCGGTTACCGTTTCACAGCGGCAGATGATCCGCCCGAAGCGGGGATCCTTTGCCACCAGTTCCGCTTGTTCTTCTCGGGAAAGCATGTGGAATCGTACTAAGGGTTTTCGTTTGGACTGGAAGCTTTCTTTGGGTGCCAGTTCCAAACCTGCTTCTTCCAGAAGCTTAACTGCATCTAGGGCAATGGCCGGCGCCGCGGTAAGACCCGGGCTTTCCATGCCGGCCACGTGAACCAGCTTGTTGTTCACCGGTGACGGTTCCAAAATGAAGTCGCCGCGATCCGACGCGGCCCGCACTCCAGCGAAGGGTGCTATGACTTTGGAAGGGTCAATGCCGTCTACAAGGGATTTCACCCCGCTGAAAATACGCTGGAAGCCATCCATGGTGGTGGCCAGATCATCCCGCTCTTCAATATTATCGCCCGTAGGGCCGATCATAAGATTGCCGTCCACCGTCGGGATGACTAGGATACCCTTCGTCAGTTTGTTCGGTACGGGAAAAATTGTCCGGGAAACCACGGAGCCAGCGGTCTTGTCCATCAGGTATTCTTCGCCTTTGCGGGGAGCAATGACAAAGGATGTGTCGTCCACCATTTGGGCGATCTTGTCAGCGAACAATCCGGCAGCATTCACAACATAGTGGGCTTGAACCGTTCCGCTGGTAGTGCTAATTTGGAACTTGGAGCCGTCCCAATGGATGTCCTGAACAGCGGCTTCCGTCAGCAACTGGGCGCCGTTATCCAGTGCGTTTTCCATTAACGCGGCTGCCAATTCGAATGGTGCCACAACACCACCGCTGGGCGCCTCGAGGGCAGCTTTCGTGTCCGGCGACAAATTTGGTTCCAACGCGAGCGCCTCTTCGCGGCTGAGCAGTCGAACTCCGGGAACATTGTTTTCTTCACCGCGGCGCAGGTATTCTTCAAGAATCGCCACTTCCTCTTCATCGCGAGCGACCATAAAAATGCCGTTTTGCCGAAAGTTTACGTCCAGCTCAGCGCAAAGCTGCGGGTAAAGGCCGTTGCCGGCCACACAGTATTTCGCCTTTTTGCTGCCTGGTTGGTCGTGAAATCCTGCATGCACAATACCGCTGTTGGCCTTGGTCGTCCCCCAACCCACTTCCGCTTCCTTTTCAATCAAGAGCGACGAGAGCTTATAGCGGGACAACTCGCGGATCACAGCAGTCCCCATGATTCCACCGCCAATGACGGCAACATCCACTACATAGTTGTTTTCCATGTTCATTCCCTCCAGTCAAAGTATCGGTGACACAAAAAGAGCCCTATTCGAGGGTGTAGAAAACACACCTTCCGAATAGGACTCCTCTCAGGTCTCTTGCCCTTTCAGAAAATCGGTCATCAAGATGATGGATTTTGCTGCTTAAGCAGCGGATCGCTGCGAAATGATGTGTTCCACCCTGCCACTCTGGTGGACCAGGTCATGCAAAATTCCTACGCTGGCTTTTCACCATTCTTACCGGTGAGCAGATGACAAGCCGCATAGTGATTGTCAGCTACCTCCAGCCACGCTGGTTCCTTAACTTTACAGATATCCATGGCTTTCGGACAGCGGGTGTGGAAGCGACAGCCAGCCGGTGGATTGATGGGACTGGGAACATCACCTTTGAGGATGACGCGTTCCTTTTTCACTGTGGGATCGGCCACCGGAATCGCCGACAACAGTGCCTGCGTGTATGGATGCTGTGGTGAATCATAGAGGTCCTTCTTATGCGCCAACTCCATGATCTTGCCCAAATACATAACCGCCACACGGTCGGAAATGTGCTTGACAACACTCAGGTCATGGGCGATGAACAGATAGGTCAAATCAAACTCTGCCTGCAGGTCCTGCAGAAGGTTGACCACCTGAGCCTGAATAGATACGTCCAGAGCTGACACCGGTTCATCACAAACAATAAGCTTTGGGTTTACGGCCAGAGCCCGGGCAACGCCGATGCGCTGCCGTTGGCCCCCAGAGAATTCGTGGGGGAACCGGCGAGCGTGAAAGGCACTCAAACCTACAACTTCCAGCAGTTCCCGTACCCGCTTTTCCCGGTCTTTGCCTTTGGCCAGTTTGTGGATGTACAGGGGTTCGCCGATTATGTCACCTACGGTCATGCGGGGATTCAGTGATGCATAGGGGTCCTGGAAGATGATCTGGATGTCCTTACGCAGTTCCCGCATCTGGTCCTTGCCCAACTCAAGAATGTTGCGGTTCTCAAAGTTGATCACACCGGATGTGGCATCAATAAGGCGCAGAATCATCCGGCCGGTGGTGGATTTCCCGCAGCCGCTCTCGCCCACGAGGCCTAAGGTCTCACCACGATGAACATCGAAGTTGATTCCGTCCACGGCCTGCACCGCGCCTACCTGCTTGGAGAAGATAATACCCTTGGTGATTGGGAAGTGTTTGACTAGGTCCCTAACTTCCAAAAGCTTTTCGGATTTGCGTGCTGCACTCACCTAGCCCACCTCCTTTTGGTTCTCTTGGTAATCCACCGCTCGCCAGCAGGCAGAGTAGTGGTTCTTACCGACCTCAAAGAGAGGCGGTTTCTTTGCTTCACACAATTCCTTGGCGTACGGACAGCGTGGATGAAAGCCACAACCCTCGGGGAAGTTGCCCGGCGTCGGTACAGAACCAGGAATGGCCTGCAGACGCTCTTGGTCACCATCCAAACGGGGAATGGATCCTAGAAGACCCAGCGTATATGGGTGCTGAGGATCAGCAAATACGGTCTCCGTATCGGCATACTCGACAATCTTGCCGGTGTACATGACAGCTACATTTTCCACCAACTCAGCGATGACACCCAAGTCATGGGTAATTAACATGATGGCCGTATCAAACTCTTCCCGCAGATTCCGCATCAGATCCAGGATCTGCGCCTGAATGGTCACGTCCAATGCTGTGGTTGGTTCGTCAGCAATCAGAAGCTTTGGATTACAGGACAAAGCCATGGCAATCATGACACGCTGGCGCATTCCACCGGACAGCTGATGGGGATATTCATCCACACGCTGTTCTGGCGATGGGATGCCCACCAATGTCAGCATATCGATGGCTTTTTTCTTGGCTGCTCTACGGTCCAACTTCTGATGCAGGATGATGGCCTCCATGATCTGATCTCCGATAGTAAATACGGGATTCAGAGACGTCATGGGCTCCTGGAAGATCATGGAGATGTCATTGCCGCGAATTTTTCGCATCTCACCCTCGGAAAGCTTCGTGAGGTCCTTTCCCTCGAAGGTAATTGAACCTTCTACGATCTTCCCGGGAGGTGTTGGAATAAGACGCATAACGGACAGGGAGGTTACACTCTTACCTGAACCAGATTCCCCTACGATTCCGATCGTTCCACCTTTTTCCAATTCGAAGCTGATCCCATCCACAGCGGGAACCACTCCGTCCTCCGTATAAAAGTAAGTCTTGAGGCCTTTGACAGACAACAATGGTTGTGCCATAGTACCCCTCCCTCCCTTTGCTACCTTTTTCGAGAACTACATCATAGAAGTATTCTCGTTTTCCCCATAATTCCCTGCAAAAAAGGTTATAAATAAAACGTTATCTTAAGCCCGCTCCAGCAAAGTCAGCGCTGTAAGGACTGATGGCTGTTTCGCGCCGGCTGCGCTGGGACCCCTTATACATACTTTCGCTGCCGAGAACTCGGGTTGAGGGTACCGCGTTCGACGCTATGCCCAAGGCCTATGACGCTCGGGCTAGGAATACGATTTCTCCCAGACCTGCTTTATTATACAACAAAATCCGCAGTAAGAAAAGGAAAGAATGAGTGAAAACACCAATCAGCCCCATCCTCCAGATTGCGGAACATCTATCGGTGGCCGTCTTCTGTCAAAGCCGTTGTTTTAAGCCTGGCGACGGTGTGATGCCGGGAATTCTTCCCCGCTTGGCCACGGGGCGGCCTTCAACTTCCTTAATGTCCATGGTCATATCAATGGGAGAGGCAGCGGAGATGAAACTTCCTACCCCAAAAGCATCGGCTCCGGCTTCGCTCAGTTCAGTGACGCGCTGCGGATCCAAGCCGCCGGATGCGAAAATCCGAACATGGGAGTAACCAGCTAGATCCAACTTGGCCCGCAGTTCACGGACCAGGCCCGGGGTGACACCGCCCCGTTCGCCCGGCGTATCCACGCGAATCCCCCGCAGATCGTCACCTAAGGCCTCGGCAACTCGCAGGGACTCCTCTACTTCATCTTTGAACGTATCGATGAGGATGGTGCGGGGAGTGGAGGCAGGCATTATCCGGTTGTAGACCTTGGCGGCCTGTACCGTGTCACCGGCGATCATAAACAAGGCATGGGGAACGGTTCCCACGGGCTCTTTCCCTGCCAGTTTCGCTCCGAGGATGCACGCTGCCCCGTCGGCGCCCCCGATGATAGCTGCTCGTTCCATCACTGGGGCCACAGCGGGATGGACATGGCGTGCTCCAAAGGCAAAGACAGGTTTTCCTTGGGCCGACTGCTTGATGGTCCGGGCCGCGGTGGCCCAGCCGCTGGAACTGGCCAGAATACCCAAAATAGCGGTCTCGTAAATGCCAAAGTCACCATAGGCCCCTTTGATGCGAAGTACGCATTGTTTGGCCTGAAACGGCTCGCCTTCGTCCAGCGCCCATACCTCCAAGTTTTGGTCCTGCAGCAGTCGGACAACCTCTTCTGTGCCTGCAAAGATGCCATCTTTGCGTCCAAATATCTCGGCAGTTACAACCGTCTTGTCTAAATCCATTTCGTGAAGAACTTCATTGGTGTTCACAAAGTAGACATCTGTGGTTAATCCGGCTCGAATCTCTTCTGCGGACGCCGAGAACATGACCCTAGGGCCTACTTTGAAATCCGCAGCATCTTGGGCGGTTTGCATCTTTTTGATCAATGAACTTGCTCCTCTCAAGGTTCACCATGTTTCAGGGTAGATACTTTGGTAGAACTCCCATGTGTAAAACACGCGGCGCAGGTAGCGACGGGTCTCCGCGTAGGGAATCTCCTGCAGCGAGGCCATAGTCCCATCCCACGTTCCGTTCTCCAACCAACGGCGCACATTGCCTTGACCTGCATTGTACGCGGCCAGCCAACTGGCCGCTGTGGGAAGCTGGGTCCGCAGGTAATGAAGATACCACGTGCCCAAGGCAATGTTCACTGCAGGATCGAACACGTCGTCATGTTCTATGGGGTGGTGCAGCTGGGTGGCTACCCAATCTGCCGTCTGCGGCATCAACTGCATCAGACCTTGGGCTCCGCGAGGTGAGACGGCGTCAGGCCGGAAACTGCTTTCCACAGCGATCACAGCTGTAACGAGATATGGATCCAACGCCCAGAGATTGGCGTGATATCCGATTAGGTCTTCATAATACAACGGGAATGCTCGTTGGAGCAAGGGCTGCATACTGCAGCCGGTGGCTGTAACTAGGAGAAGAATGCCGAGGACGAACCTCTGCAGATAGGTGGCCATCACCCCCTTCACTCCCCTCAACGTCTGGATCGTAGATGCTTGAGAATCAGTTGTCCGCCAGCGACGTTGGTGGCCACTGGAACATTGTGAACATCGCAGACCCGCAGCAGTGCAGTAATATCCGGTTCGTGAGGCTGGGCTGTCAATGGATCCCGCAGAAAGATCACAGCGGCAATATGCCCGGTGGCCACCTGGGACCCGATCATCTGGTCACCGCCGTACGGGCCCGACAAAACCCGCTCCACAGCAAGACTCGTAGCTGCGGCAATGCGCGTACCTGTGGTGCCAGTGGCTACCAACTGCCAATTCGCCAAAAGGCTCTCATGCTCTTGCACGAACTGAACCATGGTGTCTTTTTGCTTATCATGAGCGATTAAGGCGATTTTCACAAATGTCCCTCCAAAGCCCGCGGATTTGCGCATACGTTCGGTCCAAGGAACCCGAGTTGTCGATGACGGCATCAGCCAGGGCCACCTTCTTATCCAGCGGCCATTGACTGGCAATCCGCCGCTGCGCCTCTTCTGCTGTCAGCCCATCGCGCTCCCGCAAGCGATGCAGTTGCGTCTGGGGATCCACATACACTACCCAAATCGGCGTTAGAAATGTTTGGCAGCCGCTCTCAAACAGAAGTGGAACGTCAGCCACAACCGTACAGCCGTGTTTCTCCAACCGTTCTCCGTCATGTTGCAGCTGGGCGATGACCAGTGGATGGATAATGGCCTCTAACTGTCCCTTGCGTTCCGCATCGGAGAATATGATGCTCGCAAGTCGTTTGCGGTCTAGGGAATCACCGTCCACCACCTCGGGAAAGGCGGCGGCCACCTGCTCAAAGCCAGCGGTCCCAGGGGCAATGACAGTCCGGGCGTACGCATCGGCATCCAGCACGCAGGCACCCAGAGAACGCAGGTACTGACTGACTGTGGATTTTCCTGTGGCAATGCCGCCTGTTAAGCCGATCACGGGATCACATCCCCTTCCGTCTCGTTCAAACTACCGCGGCCCTTGGTTAACTGGGCTGGCAGTTGGGGCAATAGTGACTGCTGCGGCCGGCGATGCTGATCCGTTCAATGGACCCAGAACAGTGTCGGCACTCTTCGCCAGTACGCCCGTACACCTGAAGGCGCTCTTGAAAGGATCCCGTTTGATCATAGCCTAAGCGAAAGTCCCGGAACGTTGTTCCTTCGTAGGCCAATGCGCTCTGCAGAATGTCTTTAACACACTGGGCTAAGGTGTCACATTCCTCGGCGTCCAGGCTCAGGCCCAAGCGCTGGGGATGAATACCTGCACAGTGCAGGCTCTCATCGGCGTAGATGTTTCCGATCCCTGCTACCACTGTTTGATTCAACAGCAGAGACTTGATGGGCGCTCGGCGCTGGTGGATCCTTTGGTGCAGAACAGAACCGGTCCACTTGCTGCTGGTGGGGTCCGGTCCGAGATTCGCCAATCCAGGTATCTCGGAAAGAAGCTGTTGATCGCCCACATAGATGGTCCCAAACCGCCGTGTATCTTGGAAGCAGAGACCCTGGCCGTTATCCAGTTGGAACCACGCTGAGCAGCGTTCCCCTGCTGGAGGGCCCAGCCCATCCACTACGAAGAGTCTTCCCGTCATGCGCAGGTGAACGATGATCATTCCCTGCGCACTCAACCAAAACACCAGATACTTACCTCGACGGGTGATATCATGGATGGTTCTTCCTATCAGTATCTGGCTGGCCGCCGCTGCTTCCATCAACGGCAGAACCCTGTGATCCAAGAACCTTGCGGTTACGATGCGTCGGTCAACAATCCTGGGCAGGAGGTATTGCCTTACGGTTTCAACTTCGGGCAACTCAGGCATAGTGGCAACGTCCTTCAGTAAATTTCAATATGCTCCATCTCTTTCCAATTATCTCCTGCCTGTACATCCACATCTAGGGGTACGGATAGTTCCACAGCTGACCCCATCTCTTCCACCAGGATCTTTGCACACTGCTTCACCTCGGCCTCAGGAACTTCCAGAACTAGCTCGTCGTGCACCTGCAACAGCAGCAGCGCCTCCGAGTTTTCGTCTTGCAGACGCTTGTGCACCCGCAGCATGGCCAACTTAATGATGTCTGCGGCGCTGCCCTGAATGGGCGAGTTCATGGCCGTTCTTTCGGCGAAACTGCGTTGGCTGTAGTTACGGGCCTTGATATCTGGCAGGTATCGCCGCCGATGAAGAATCGTGGTCACATAACCTTGTTGGCGGGCTTCTTTTACCGTGCGATCCATATATTCCTTGATCTTGGGATAGCGCTGGAAATACTGGTCGATGTAGTTTTGTGCCTTTTCCTGGGTGATCTTTGTGTTGCGAGCCAAGCCAAAGGCGGAGATGCCGTAGACGATACCAAAGTTGATGGCTTTCGCCGCACCTCGCTGCTCCTTGGTCACGTCCTCGGGAGCGACATTGAGGATTTCGGCGGCGGTTTGGGTATGGATATCCCTGCCATCGCTAAAGGCCTGCAGCATCTTTTCATCTTGGGCGATATGAGCCAACACACGCAGTTCAATCTGGGAATAATCGGCAGCTAACAATTTGCGCCCTGCGGGCGCCACAAAGGCCTTGCGCAGATCCCTACCAGCCTCGGTGCGCACAGGAATGTTCTGGAGGTTGGGATTGGTGCTGCTGAGGCGCCCGGTGGCGGTGACCGTCTGGTTGAACGTGGTGTGGATACGCTGGGTATCCTTGTGTATTAGTTGTCCTAATGCATCGGCATACGTTGATTTCAACTTGGATATCTGCCGAAACTCAAGAATCTTGGCCACAATGGGGTGATCCTGCAGTTCCTCTAGGACTTCTGCACTGGTGGAAGGTCCGGTCTTGGTCCGCTTAATGACGGGAAGCTCTAACTTTTCGAATAGAATCTTGCCCAGTTGCTTCGGGGAGTTAATATTGAATGTTTCGCCGGCCATCTCATGGATTTCGTCGGTTAACTTGTCCAAACGCTTGGCCATAGTCTGGGAAAGATCCTCGAGATGCTTGGGATCTACGGCGATACCGTGGTATTCCATTTCACTGAGAATCCTTGCCAAGGGCAATTCCACATCATGGTAGAGCTCCCAAAGCTCATCGGTCCTCAGCGACTCTTCGAGTATGGATGCCAGTTCCTCCATACGAACGGCTTGGGCCGCCAAGGCTTCCGGTTCCGAACCAGCCGCCACCGGGGGCCGACCACCAAAGCGCTGGCTGAGGCTGTCGAGATCGGTGGGCGCGGCGGGGTCAAGAACGTACGCTGCCAACACACCGTCCACGTGCAGGCAGCAGGGAACGTCCAAGGTCACCGTGGAACGCAGCCACTCCTTGGCGTCCGGGCACACGAGACGCACATCCGCGGAGGCTGCCTTGAACAACCTCTGCCAGCCCTCGGCCGGTGTATCTCCGTCGAGATACCATGCCTTACCGCTGGCGACCACCATGACGCTCTCCATGCCGCAGTCCGGTGCATGTCCAGTTACGTTGGGCGCACAGGATATGAGGTCTTGCTGGGCCAGGAACTCTTGGAATTCGGCCAGTGATTCCTCGCTGACCTTGATCCAGGTGCCCGCAGTGGTCTCTGCCGCGCTGTTGGTCTCAGTGTCCCTTTGCTCCCAGCCGAAGATCTCCGGAAGCTTGGGGAGCAGTGAGCGAAATTCCAGGCGCACAAACATCTGCTCCAGTTCGCCCCGCTGCGGCTCGATGGACCGCTGCATATCCATGTCCAAGGGTACATCCCGTCGGATTTGTGCCAGCGAACGGCTCATGAATGCTTGGTCCTTATTGTCCACCAAGCGCTCCTTGAGCTTGCCTTTCTGGTCTTCAATGTGCTCGTAGAGTTCTTCGAGATTGGCATATTGAGCCAGCAGTTTCATGGCTGTTTTTTCACCAACACCACGGACACCGGGGATATTATCGGAGCTGTCACCCATAAGGCCTTTCAGTTCCGGAACTTGCTCCGGATCCAGGCTATAGCCCTCCCGAAGACGCTGGAGGTCCACCATGTCAACATCCTTCTTGCCTGGTCTGGTCAGCATGACAGTCACGTGCTGGGATACTAACTGCAGGGCATCCCGATCACTGGTGACAATGACTGCTTCATTCCCTTGTTGTTCGGCAAGGTAAGCAGCGGTTCCGATGATGTCGTCGGCTTCATAACCTTCCAGTTCCAGGCGGGGAATGCCAAAACGATCCAGCAGTTCCTTGAGCAGCCCCACTTGGGGGCGCAGTTCCTCGGGCATTTTTTCACGAGTGGCTTTGTATTCCTCGTACGCCTCATGACGGAAGGTTGGTGCTGAAACGTCAAATGCCACATAAAGACTGTCCGGTTTGTACTCTTCAAGAAGACGGAACAGCGTTACCGTAAAGCCATACACCGCATTGGTGTATTCCCCTTGGGTGGTGGTCAGGACAGGCAGCGCATGGAAGGCACGATGAAGTAAGCTGTGGCCATCGAGCAGAAATATTCGTTTACTCACAGTCATCCCTCGTTTCTCTCCTTCTAATTCCACGCCGTCCCGCAAAAACCTGCAAGTGGCAATGTTACAGGAAAGGACCCCCGCCTGCGTGGCCGGGGGCCCACATTGTGTTTAGCCGCAGCGGCTGAAGCCGCAGTCTAGGCAGGTGTCACAGCCGTTCTCATGTTTGAGACGGCTGCCGCCGCATTCAGGGCAGGCGGCACTTCCACTGAACAGGTCCATGGAAGCGGCCTGTTAAACGTGGACGGGATCCGCTGGTGCGCTGGGGATCACTTCCGAATCCAAGAACGGAAGCGGCGGCTGCGCGCTGCGTTCTTGAATGTAGCGGTCGATGACATTGGCGATGGCATCAGGACAAGAAAGGATCAGCTTCCCGTCCTGCCACATAGGATGCGGGCAGCGGATTCCCCGCATTTGGCGGGCGATTTGGCTCGGTTCCACGCCAGAACGCAGGGACAACGACATGAGGCGGGCAGTGGCTTCTGAGAATGCTGCTGCACAGCCCCCGGCTTTGCCGATGGTGGTAAAGATTTCACAGATTCCCTCTTCATCTTCGTTGATGGTCACATAGAGGGTTCCGCAGCCGGTCTTGACTCGCTCCGTCTGTCCTCGGGTAACCCGGGGCCGCCGCCGGGGGTTGTGGGTTCCGGCGCGCTCCGGCTTGCCATTGACGGAGATCTGTGCGTCCTTTTGCTCCTTTTTCGTGCCGACTGTAAGCACTTCACCTTCACGGGAGCCGGAGCGATAGACGGTTACACCCTTGCATCCAAGCTCATACGCCAGCTGGTATACCTGCTTAATATCTTCGCGCGTGGCTGTGGCCGGGAAGTTAACCGTCTTGGAAACAGCATTGTCTGTGAAATCCTGGAACGCTGCCTGCATTCGAATGTGCCACTCGGGAGTAATGTCGTGGGCTGTGACAAAGACGCGCTGCAGATCCTCAGGAATGGCATCCATGCCTTGGATGCTGCCGCGTTGGGCCACCTCTTCCATGAGCTCTTCGCTGTAGAGATCGCGCTCTTTCATAATGGCCTCAAACAGCGGGTTGACCTCAAGGAGCCGGTCATTGTCCATCACGTTGCGAGTAAAGGCCAGAGCGAACAAAGGCTCCACGCCGCTGGACGCCCCAGCGATAATGGAAATGGTTCCCGTGGGGGCAATGGTGGTGACGGTGGAATTGCGCAGGGCAATACCTTTTGCCTCCCAGGCGCTGCCGGGATGGTTGGGAAATACGCCTCGTTCTTCCGCCAACTCCTGCGATGCCTCATGGGCCTTTATCTGGATGAACTCCATGACCTGACGGCCGAAGGCCACACCTTCCTCGCTGTTATATGCCAAGCCTTTGCGGATCAAGGCATCGGCAAAGCCCATGACACCCAAACCGATCTTACGGTTGCCTTTTGTCATGGTCTCGATGGCCTTGACAGGATAATTGTTAGCGTCCACAACATTGTCCAAAAAGCGCACAGCTATCCGCGTAACTTCCGTGAGGCGATCCCAATCCAGATCCCACGTGTCACCGGACTTCACCATAAAGTTGGCCAAGTTTAACGATCCAAGGTTGCAGCTTTCATTAGGAAGCAGGGGCTGTTCACCGCAGGGATTTGTGGCTTCGATGTCTCCGATATGTGGTGTGGGATTGGCTTTGTTGATGCGATCCAAGAAAACAATGCCCGGCTCACCATTTTTCCATGCCATATCAACAATAAGTTCAAAAACATCGCGGGCATTGAGGTACTCCACGACTTCATTGGATCTCGGGTTGACCAGCGGGTATTCTGCCCCAGCTTCAACCGCCTTCATGAAGTCTTCCGTGATGGCTACGGAAATGTTAAAGTTGGTAATCTCTTGGTTATCGGCCTTGCATTGGATAAATTCCATAATATCTGGATGATCCACGCGCAGAATTCCCATGTTGGCTCCCCGCCGCGTCCCACCCTGCTTAACCGCCTCAGTGGCAGCGTTATAGCACTTAAGAAACGAAATAGGTCCACTGGCCACGCCGCCAGTACTGCGCACCCGGTCGCTTTTTGGACGCAGGCGCGAAAAGCTGAACCCAGTGCCGCCTCCGGACTTTTGGATCAGTGCCGTATCCTTCAATGTTTGAAAGATGCTGTCCATGGAGTCTTCTACGGGCAGAACAAAACAGGCGGCCAACTGCTGCAGATCGCGGCCTGCATTCATCAACGTTGGGCTGTTCGGGACAAACTCGAGGGCATCCATGACCTGCCGGAACTGCTCTTGGATTTCCTCCTGCTTTTCCGGTCCATACAAAGCTTCTACACTGGCCAAATTCTCGGCCACGCGGGCAATCATATCCTCCGGTGATTCTATGACTTGTCCATCTTTCTTCTTCAAGTACCGCCGTTCCAAGACGGTCCTTGCATTGTCGGAAACTCGCATCAAACTGCCCCTTCCTACTAGATATACATCACTTGCAATAACTATATACTATATGTTGCGTGATGATTCCTGCTAGTTCCCGAAAGATTTCTGAGTTTTTTCCAGAAGCGCGGCGTGGCTCTGGCACGCGCGGTGTCCCAAAGGCCACTGCAAACATGGCATGAGAACGCCAAACAGAAATCGGGCAATCCCGTTAGTTAGATTTCCGTTACCACGGACTTCCAAGATTGCTCTGCGACGAGAGTTGTAGACTGGACACCAAGATGCGTCTCCACTGGCTCCGGCGACCTGCCCAGGGCCAACACTGTGTAATGCTGCGAACCGCCGTGTGAACCATCGGCGGCTGGAGCGCAGGTCCAAAACCTGCCTCTTGCACGACCATTTTGCAGCGCATGCGGAAAAGTGCCTGGGTAACCGGAGCGTCCATTAGCCCATATCCACAGGTAGTGCTGTGATCCCGTGAATGCCTTGCTCGTTTAGGACAGCCTTCAGGGCAAGCAACTGGACGCCAGCCCGGGCGGCAGCCCCGATAGCTTCGGCAAATGGTGGATCCCTGCGGGCATTAGGTGCAAAAGCCTCGGCTTCTTGGTGCTGGGCTACAAAGATGATCACACAGCGCCAGCCCGCCTCAGCCGCCTCCACCAGTTCCAGAACGTGCTTTGTACCGCGCGTTGTGGGTGAATCGGGGAACAAGGCCAGCGAGTCACGGACTAGGGTTACCGACTTAACTTCCACCAAGACCCTTTCCTCTATGGATGCAAAGTCCAAACGACTCCGCCCAAAGGACACTTCCCGTCGCAGAGCTTTGACGGCATGTAGCGCCGGGAGACTGCGGTCCTGCCAGAGCTTCCATACCAGACGGTTGGGCATCAGCGAGTCCACACAGACCAGCGTGCCGCTGGGCGTCTTTGCCAATAGCAGTTGGCCTACGGTTTTGCGGCCGCCAGCACCGTCTGTGAATGGACGCCAGGCTACTGGGGCGCCCACGTAAAATAGCTCGCGCATTCTTCCCGAAGTGGGGACATGAATGGCGAGCTCTTTTTGGCGCCAAAGAATAGTAGCAGAAAAGCGATCATTGCGTTCCACAAAGGTTCCCCACTCTAACGGTGGGAAGGCAATTAGTGGTTCATTACTGGACATAATAACCGGGCTATTTCTTGGCTCGACAGTGATTGCAGATGCCGTAAAACTCGAGGCGATGATGGGTTATCTCAGCGCCGATACTATCGCCCACAGAGTTCTCTAACGAGTCCTGCACGGGCAGTTCTAGGTCAGTCACATCGCCGCACTCTTCACAGACAAAGTGATAATGATTGTCTGCATGGCCATCGAACCGGCTGTACGTACTTCCATACGACAGTTCCAAAGCCTCTCCCATCTCTGTGAGCGTCTTGAGGTTGCGGTAAATTGTGCCCAAACTCACGTTGGGCATCTCTTTGCGCACCTCTTGGTAGACCCAATCCGCTGTGGGGTGAGTCCGAGTACTGCGAAGCACGTTGAGAATGACCTCACGCTGCTTGGTTTTCCTAATAAATCCCTTTTTTTCCGCCACAATGTCCGCTCCTTTAACAAAAAACATTCCTACTAATAGTAGTATAGATTCAACCAGTGTCTTTGTCAAGAATATCACTGAAAACCACAACAATACACAGACAAGTTTAAAAAATCCACAGTTTGAGTCGCAGCCAAAATAAGGGTTGAATTTGCCCCATTTCCGTGGTAACATAATCATTGTTACAACTGCGCCGAAGTGGTGGAATTGGCAGACACGCACGACTCAAAATCGTGTGGGATTATCCCGTGAGGGTTCGACTCCCTCCTTCGGCACCACCGCACCATGCAACCCCTTGATGAGGGGTTTTTCTTCGGCAAAGATCCAGACAGGCAACGCTACTTCACGCAGTTCGTAGAACAGCCACCCCAACAAGGGGTGGCTGTTTGTTTTTTCGGGGCGATACTCCACGACCTGCTACTGTACGGGGATTCTAACTGGCAGCTTGCCGCCTTCGACACCATCTGGCCCGATGACGCTCACATAATAGAACAGATCACCACTGCCAGGTGCCACTCGGAGACTGGCGTTAAAGCTCTCGCCTGTACCTCTGCGGTTGAAACTGCCGTCGGTGCGGCGTTCGTACCAGACAATTTCCCCTTCGCCTTGGGTGAGACTAGCCTTAAGGGAGACGCTCACCGACACCGAACTGAACCCAGTTGGTCCCTCAATGGGCTCAACAGGCTCTACGTCCAGATAATAGTTGGGGTCGAGGATTCTGGTCGGATCGTACATAGCTACATATTTGGAAACAATGGGAGCAGCATGCGTTGCATTCCCGTTGACTCCAACATGGTCGAAGAAACCGGCAAACCAGATCTCGTCCCCGCGCACGGCATGAACGACCTCTGAGCCAATGACATGGGCTTGGCCTACCCGCAGCAGACCCCCGCCTATGGCACTGAGCTCACCCGTTTCGATGTCTAGGATCGCCGCATTGTGCAGCTGGTTCCATTCTTCGTCATAGACGAAACTGCCCGTGAGAAGCAGCCGCCGTTCGTCCAGCCAGGTCATCTCGTTAACATCTCTCGAGACGCCCCCGGTGGTGTTGGCTTGGCCCCAGGTATCGGTCTTTGCATCATAGCGAGCGATGCCGTAGGTCTCCACCGCATGACGAGACAGAATATCGGGGTCACGCGTGACAATACCCAGAGTACCACCAGCATACAGGTTGCCGTCTTTGTCCAACGCCAGCGAAAGGATGCGGGGAAATCCTTCCTGCAGGAAACCGGCATAGTTGTTATAACTCGGTTCGAAGGTCTTGGCCGGCAGTCCCGGGAGTCCGTGGGGATAATACCCTTCATCCAGCGGACTCAGGTGTGTATAGTTTCCATGCCCCACTGGTCGCCAGTCATTTTCTTCATAATCCCAGCGTGCGACGTTGTAGACCATGCGCGCGTGTGTCGTCGGGACAGGACCGTAAAAGTTGAACGTGCCTGCCACATATATGACCGGTGGTGTCTGCGATGTATCCAGAACGATACTGTAGATACCCTTTACAGGCCTATTGGGATCTTCTGCCTTCAGATCGTGGCCCATAATGTGGTACTCGCCGTTGGCATCAATGCGCAGGGCTGCGGCTATATCCAGCGGAAACTCGAAATCGGGCATTTCCAATGTGGGTCCCCAGTTCCCGACGATGTACAGGTCGCCCGTGTTCTCGTCAAAGGCGATGTCATTCACAACGCCGGTACCATCGCGGCCGGAGTTGCCCACCACGTTCTGGCCGCGGTACGTGCCTGTGATTTTGGACCAAGTTCCATCGGCAGGGTCATAGACACCGATACCGCTGTGACTGCTGATAGCACCATAGGCGTACAGCTTGCCTTGTATGGCTTTGACTCCTTCTGGTGGGCTCTGGATACCTTCACCGCGCGCCCAAGCTACAGGCTCGTAGCCCCTTTCTGGATGTAGACTCCAAACATACCAGCGGGAACCGCGTTCTGCTTCCCAGTTACCTCCAAAATACAGGGTGTCATCGATCCAAGCGATGCCCCGGATATTGGGAGTATCGATGCCATCGTTCATACCGGTGACAGGGCGAGTTTCGTTGCGCTCCGGTGCCACGAACGCTCGTGACCAATGCTCAGAACCTTCTGGTGCTCCTGTGGTAGGCACATGTTCTACGTAAGGAGCATTGGTAGCTTCTACTTGTGGAGGATCCGCCAAAAAGTCGATAGTTGGGTTCCAACGCGCAATGTAGTGGGATTGCGTCTCGGCTGGCGTATTGTTCCCGAAATTTTCGGGGCCGATATGGTTGAAGTCTCCACCGACATAGACGTCGTAACCATTCGTGGCCAAACGAACCTCAGGCATAACTCTTGACGAAAGCCCAGAGCCCAGCGTGTGCCATGTATCCGTAGAGGGATCATAAGCGACCACGGCGTGAGCAGGATCCCCGTTCAAGAATCCGTCATAGAACTCATTCACTCCGCGGCGCCCGCCAAAGGCTCCGGAGAAGTAGATGCGGCCGTCGGCAGCCTTTTCGATACTGAAGACGTCACGGCCGACACCGCCCGCACCCGTTGGATCGGTCCAGATGTTCAGCTCGTGATCCCAGCGCGCGATACCGCGCAGTGGTTCATTTCCCAAACCTTCGGAAAAGGCACCAACGATCCAGATGTCATCACCATCCACAAGAAAATCGCGTACGACCACGGAATCGAAGGCGATGAAGTCGGCAGCCCGCTGCAGAATACCGTCGCCTTTTCCGTACGTTCCGTCACGGGGGAAGTCAGGTGGGAACGGCATCCAACCTTCGTCTTCGCTCCAAGCAGCAAACCCGCGAGAGTAACTTGCTGTGGATAGACTATTCTCGGGGTTTAACCCGTTTCCACCTACATAACTCCAGGTGCCGCCGATATAGATGGTCGAGGGATTGGTGGATGTATCCACGAAGATACGCCGCACACGCGGAACTTCGCCTCCAGGTCCCGACGGGATGACTTCGTAGGTTCCCGTATCAAAACTGAAACGGTGAAAGGCATTACTGCGCAGGGGAAGTTCCAGCGGCGCGCCCACAAAGGAGCCGCCTATGTAAAGGTGATTTCCCTGTGGATCATAATCCAAGGACTGAATGGACCCACCGGGACTGATGGTGCCATTATACTGCACTCGGCCGAGCGGACGCCATTGGTCCGGACCTGGCTCCGAAGGGTCGAAAATGGCCAAAGCGTTAACTCGGTGGTAACGATTGCCGCTTGGGTTATCGATCCGAGTGAACTCCCCGCCCACAACCAGGCGGCCATCGGGAAGAAACACGAAGTCATTGATGACTCCCGTAGGGCCCACACCACCCTGCGTTGAGTGGAAGAAGGCCACTACTTCATAACCGTCTTCGGGTGACCATGTCCACAGATGCCAAGATTGATTGGTCAATCTTGAAGAAAAATCGCGAGCGTCAATACCTGCCTCCCAAACGCCGGCGATCCAAAGCTTGCCGTCATGCCATTTCATCCTTCGGATGGAAGGAGCACCAACACCGTCAGCCATTCCCGTGGCAGCGGACATGGCTGATGTTTGCGCCGGTGCCGGGAATTGCCGAGACCAATGCTCGTCTCCCGGTGCCGCCAACGCAGTGGGCATGGTCGCCCACATTAGGATGAAGATCAAAAGGCATCCAGCCAAAGATCGGCCTAAATATTCTGTGAACCCAATTTTCATACTCCTGTTCACTGTGTGTTCCAATACAATCCCTCCTCAGATTCTGACTCGAAATCAAAACACAGAGTACTGAACGTTGGTCTGGGTTCTCCCTCCTTTCGGACGAAACAGATGCTTTCCTAAAGTGTCAAAATAAAGAAAAAGTAACGCTAGCAATTACTTCATTCTGCTTCAACCATATTTTACCTTTGTAGAAGTGTTAATTTTCGAATAAAAATAAGTTGGCTGACATTAGAGAGTGTAGCCCAAAGCGTGCAGGCGCGTAACACTGCGATTGACGACTTGGGTGCGTTTGAGCTCATCGAAAAAGTTCTCTCCGAGTTCCTGGTACGAGACGCCGTCTCGGATAATATGATAGGCAATGATGAGGATCGAATGTGCGACAGCGAGAACGGCTTTCATGTGACCGCGACGAGCTTGAATACGGTGAAACTAAGCGCCCAGATAGGTTTGGGTATGTCCTGCGAAGGGCGCGCCAAAAAAGCCGCGCTTCACGAACAACGCACGGCCTACGCTTACGTTGGGAAGCAGCCTCACTCCACACCCTCCATTTCCCAGGCGGTACCCATGACGAAGCCGGTTCTAGAGGTCTGAAGGGCGGCAATGTGAGCGCAGCCTTCTCTAATGAGGCACCGAAAGCCTAGCCAGTGTGTTCTGTCGGCCACACTGTCTACTCTTTGAAGCTTCCGGGTTCACTGTTGGTCAAGGTTAAAGCTCGTTTCACTAAAACCGGTCCAATGATTTCGAACACGACAACGGCGCCTAGGATCAGGGTGGTAATCGTTCCTGGTGGGAAGGGCAGTTTCTGTTCAGCGATGATGGAGAGTCCTATCGCCACTCCGGCCTGAGGAGTCAGTGCCATGCCGATATTGTGTCGCCAAGACCGAGGCATGTCAGTGAAGTGGGCTCCGATACGGCTTCCCAAAGCTTTGCCTGCGAAACGAGCGATTATGTATCCCAGGCCCAATAGGCCAACGGAAGGCAATACTGCGAAATCTAGCTTAATGCCAGCCAACGTCAAAAACGCGACTAGTATCGGCGGTTCTACGGTTTCCAGAGACCGCAGCAGACGCTGCGGCGACGGGGACGCATTGATCAAGAAACTTCCGGCCACCATCGCTGCCAACAGCGCGGGAATGTCCGTGGTGGCCGCGAGCCCCACCGTGACCATGATTGCGCCTAACGTGGTGACCAAGATAATCGATGCATTCTGTGTCTTTATGGATACGACTGTCAAGAACATGCCGGTCAGCGCACCCAAGACGGCAGCCAGCAGGAGACTGCGCAACAGGAGCCAGATGAAACTCAAGGCGCCCACAGAAGCGATGGGACCAATCTGCAGTAGACTCACCGCAATTCCGAAGGCTGCGATGGCCATCAAGTTGTCCAAGGCTACCGTGGTCAGAAGTACCCTACAAAAGGTTCCGCGGCTGGGTACTTCCCGAACACAGGACATAATCGCACCGGGAGCGGTGGCGATACCGAGGACCGCTAATATCAAGGCAAGGCTAAAGGGCGCTCCGAGAATCATGGTGGCGGACAAAATGAAAATGAACGTGGTACCTGCTTCCACCAGAAAAACACGACCGATGTTCGACCCCAAACGTTTGAGCGTACCTATTCGCAGTTCAGCACCTATGGTGAGGGCGATGACGCCCAGTGCCAGTTGATTAATGGATTCCAGTTGATAGAGCACATCCGTGGGTACCAGTCCTAGTACCGATGGGCCCACAAGAATGCCGCCAACAAGATAACCGGTTACCGAGGGCAGATTGACTCGTTTGGCCAAAAACCCTCCGCCGACCCCAACGAGCAGGACAATACCCAAGGCCAAGACTTCATTCATCGCGCCCGGCTCCTGGGTTCAAAATCCCCAAGCAGCGCTCCACAGGCAGGATGAAAACTAGGCCCGAGTCAGGTTTCTCCAACCCGCCCAAGGCCGTATCGATGACCTTAATGGCCTGTTCGAGTTTACTCTCGTCGTACATCAACGAAAAGAGGGTGCGGCTGTTCCCTGCATTTTCCAGGCCCATTTCAGCAAAGCGTGTAAAGAACGGCACATGGTCGGCTATGATGCGAGCCATTCCTGAACTTTCTAGTACGGTGGCACCGCGCACATCAATGTCTAGAAAGCCGTCAAGTATGTCGACGACCTTGTCAGGGTCGTTGATCACAGCTACTAGTAACTTCATCGCTTATCCTCCATTTCCCAGGCTGTACCCATGACGAAGCCGGTTTTGAGCGTAAACAACCGAGGACGTGCCAGATCTTCATGCATATGCGCAGCCACCACCTCGCCCACGAAGAGCATGTGATCACCGGTCTCCAGCTGGGAGTGCAATCGGCATTCAAAGTTCGCCACCGCGTTCTTGATCAGGATCGTGTTTACTTGAGTGGCGGGCATCACTTCTAAAGGGCGTTCAGCGAATTTGTTAACGTCGCGGCCCGAATGTGTGCCATAATACAGGCACTCTGCAGCCATATCGGCACTGGGAAAGGCCAACACGAACTCCTTGGCCTCTTCAACCAACGTCCGCGAATGGTGTGTGAGTGCCACGGCCATGGCCAATAACGGTGGCTTCTGTGATGTGATCATAGTCCAACCTAGTGTGATGGGGTTATCCACCCCGTTGGCATCACGGACAATGGCCAAGGCCACACCTTCGGGGTACTTTCTGGCTATGGCTTTGCTGTACGACACGGTTTTCTGCACATTGATTCCTCCCTAAGGCAAAAGGAGAGCTTGCGCTCTCCTGCATCATGGTTGTTGCGATAAGAATATCAGCGCTCGGCGAGAAAGCGCCACAATTCGTCTTCGATACTGTCCCCAATGGCTTCTTGGGAGCCATCAGGCCGTTTTAGTGTAACTCCCGAACCTTCCCCCTCTGCCCACCCTACCACTGCAGCGGCCATTCCGAGAGCTTCGAGGTGAAGTACCAACTCCCTGCCGCGCGGGGTCGCGATAAGCATGGCTCCTGAGGACAAAAGCCTCAATGGATCTAACTGTAGTCTGCGGCAGATACGCTCTGTCAAAGGCAGAACAGGAACAGAAGCCGCTTCAACCACTAGTTGAACCTGGGATGCCGTAGACATCTCCCAGGCTGCTCCCAGAACACCTGCTTCCGTTACATCATGCATGGCATGGACGCCAAAGGCGGCTGCAGCCATTCCTTCCGGGATCACACTGAGCTGCGAACGCAGATAGGCCGCATCAGCATCCGTCACGAAGTTAAGTTCGTCAGCGAAGTCCTGCGCCAAAACCAAGGAGCCCTCAATACCAGCTGCTTTCGTAAGCACCAATTGATCGCCAGACTGCACCCCTGCCGTTGTCACATAAGCAGATTTTTTGGCTCGCCCCACGGCAGTCAAAGATATTACCGGATCCAAGACTCGTGATGTGACTTCGGTGTGGCCGCCAAGCACTTCAATCCTCAAGGACTGTGCTTCGCCCGTGATCTCATCCATGATAGCCGCGACCATCGAGGCTGAATGGGTCTCTGGAACCAAAAGCAGGACCTGCACCCCAATGGGGGCAGCGCCGCTGGCGGCGATATCGTTGCAGGCTACGTGAACGGCCAGCTGACCTGCACCCTGAAATGCTCCCGTGATGGGATCAGTGGACAGGACACAGACTTCATCGCCAAAATCGATGACGGCACAATCCTCGCCCAAACCAGCATGAACCAATACATCCGGTCGGTGATATCCGACTTTGTTCAACACCAGCTCCTGCAGCTGGTGAGCTGTTAGCTTTCCGACTTTCAAATGCTTCCACACCTTCCGTGCATTACCTTGCAAGAATGCTATCTGCGATATATGAATACACTGCCAGTGGTCATGTAGTGACGCAGTCGTTCCACCAAAAACCGTAGCCACAGTCGGCGCGTTCCCGGCAGGAGAAGGGATAGGCCCACGATATCCGTCAAAAAGCCAGGCGTCAGCAGTGTTAAGCCGCCCACAAGGATCATGACTCCATCCAACAGTGCATCACCAGGGAGCTGGCCGCTGTTCGTCTCCATCTGCAGCCGACGCAGCACAACAAAGCCCTGCATTTTGGCCAACCAGGCGCCCACGGTCCCCGTGATCAAGACCAAGGCAACAGTGGCCAGGCCGCCGATGCGGCTGCCGATCTCGATGAGAACAAACAGTTCGATCACAGGCACCAAGGTGAACAACAGCAACAGCTTCCAAAACATGCAATCCCGTCCTATCCGTTAATCAAAGGTCTTCATCTATCCGATGTACCTGCAGCAGATTGGTGTTACCCGGGACACCCGATTTGACACCGGCTGTGATCGTCACAATGTCGCCTTTGTGAACCAAGTTCCACTTTTTCGCGGCGGCTACAGACACATCGATCATCTCGTCAATGCTGCGCGGCGCTTTGGCCACCACTGGGTACACGCCCCAGACAGCCGACAGCTGGCGCGCCACATGTTCCTCCGGACAAACAGCCAAGACCGGCGCCTCGGGGCGAAACCGTGAAATGAACTTGGCGGTAGCGCCGGACTGCGTCCGGACCAAGATGGCCTTGACGCCCAAATCCTGGGCGGTTTGGCACGTGGCCAAGGAAATAGCATCGGCAATGCTGCGCGGACCTACCTTGCGCTTCTCATCCAGCATCTGGCGGTAGTCCATGGAACGTTCCATACGGAAGGCAATGCGCCCCATCATCTTGACCGCCTGTACAGGATAGGCACCCACGGCCGTCTCACCGGAAAGCATGACGCAATCGGTGCCATCGAAAATAGCGTTGGCCACGTCGGTTACTTCGGCGCGAGTGGGTCGGGGATTGCGCGCCATGGAGTCCAGCATTTGGGTAGCGGTAATGACTGGGATGCCAGCATCATTGCACTTCTTGATCATCATTTTCTGGGCTAATGGCACCTCTTCTGGGGGAATCTCCACACCCAAATCTCCCCGCGCCACCATGATACCATCGGCGATCTCGATGATCTCATCAATATTCCGCAGACCTTCATCACTTTCGATTTTGGCAATGACCGGCAGGCACGTTCCCACTTCGGCCATAATATCTTTAACTTCTTGGATATGGGCACCACGGCGCACAAAAGATGCTGCGATGAAATCCACACCGTGTTCAACACCAAAACGAATATGTTCTACATCCTCAGGGGTGATGGCCGGCAGATCCACATCCACCCCAGGCAGTGTCACACCTTTACGGGAGCCGCATTCACCGCCGACCACAACCGTGGTGATCACTTCGTTGCCTTCCACACGCTGTACTTCCAGTTCCAAAAGACCATCGTCAATGTAGATAATACGGCCCGGTTTCATATCCCGGGGCAGTGAAGGATAGCCCACAAAGGAACGGGTGGCATCTCCCTCTATGGGGTCCGTCGTCAGTGTAAAGGTCTCGCCAGCTTTCAGCATAACCTTGCGATCTTTGAAGTGGCCAAGACGGATTTTGGGTCCCTGGATATCCAAAAGCACACCAAGATTCCGGCCCATCTCAGCACTGGCTGCCCGCAGGTTGTGCAGTCGCTGCAGGTGTTCTTCGTTGGTTCCGTGGGAAAAGTTCAAGCGCGCAATATCCATGCCTGCGGTCAGCAGCTGCCGGATTCGTTCGGGGCTTTCGCTGGCCGGACCAATGGTGCAAACAATCTTTGTTTTACGCATACCGAAATCCCTCCGCTCTTGGGAAACTAGATCGACGCCAGGATGTTCGCCAAATGGTAATACTCGAGGTCCAATTGCTTTTCTTGTGCCAAAGCATAGTCAAGGTTCCACGATTTGATCTTATGGTCTGCTTCCCCAACCATCTTGCCTGTTTTGCCCTGATGGAGCAGTTCCATGGCATGGTATGCCAAGCGGCTGGCGAGGAGACGGTCATTGACGGTGGGTGCGCCGCCCCGCTGGATATGCCCCAGGATCGTCATCCGGGTCTCGTAACCAGTCTTTTCCTGCACATAATTGGCCACCTGCACAGAAGGGCTGTCGCTGGGAAGCCGGCCCGCCTCAGGGTCACCGGCCGCTCCCTCGGCCACCATGATAATGCTGTGAGTCTTGCCCTTGGCGTTAGCTTCTTCCAGTTTGGTACAAACCTCATCGAGACGGTACGGTACCTCGGGAATTAGGATCGCATCAGCGCCGCCGGCCAAGCCGGAGTACAGTGCTATATAGCCGGAATGTCGGCCCATAACTTCGATCACGTACACACGCTCATGGGAACTGGCCGTATCGCGGATCTTGTTGACCGCATCCAAGGCGGTGTTCACTGCTGTATCGAATCCGATGCAATAATCGGTACAGGCAATGTCGTTATCAATGGTACCGGGGATACCGATAATTTTGATTCCCAGTTTGTCCAGTTCCAACGCTCCGCGAAAGGACCCGTCGCCGCCGATCACCACCACAGCATCGATGGCGTGCTCTTTCAGCTGCTCCACGGCCTTGGCGCGGCCTTCAGGAGTCATGAAGGACTGCGAGCGGGCACTTTTCAGTACCGTGCCGCCGCGCTGAATAATTCCAGATACCGAACGACTGCTCATGGGCTCAATTTCCCCGCGGATCATGCCGTGATATCCGCGATAGATCGCATAGGGTTCGATACCGAAGTGAATGGCTGTCCGGACTACCGTCCGTATGGCCGCATTCATTCCAGGGGCATCGCCTCCGCTGGTCAAGACACCGATACGTCTAATCATGGTTGCGCTCACCGCCTTTCCCTTGGTCTTGTGTGTTGTCTTCTTTGCCCGACTCCTCCGGTGCAGATTCTGCAGCGGACGTGGCCTCGTCCGCTGCGGCACCGGCGGCATCATCGTCTGGTTCTGCGGGCTCAAGGGGAGCAGCTGGTTCAAAACCTGTTTCGTGGAATTCTCCGATGGAACGGAACCGCTGCAGACGTTGTTCGACCAACTGGTCTGGGCTCAAACGGCGCAGTTCAGCCAGGTGGCGTTTGAGAAAGGACTTCAACTGGCGGCCCATGGCTTCGTGATCGCGGTGGGCACCGCCAAGAGGTTCGGTGACAATGTCATCCACAATCCCAAAACGCATAAGATCCGTGGCCGTCAATTTGAGCATCTCGGCGGCCTCGGAGGCACGGCTGGAGTCCTTCCAAAGAATATTGGCACACATCTCGGGCGAAATCACGGAATACCATGCATGTTCCAGCATGAGGATTCGGTTGCCTACACCGATGGCCAAAGCACCGCCACTGCCGCCTTCGCCAGTGATGGCACAGACGATGGGCACTCGTAAAAAGGACATCTGTTCAATACACTCGGCGATAACCAAACCTTGGCCGCGCTCTTCTGCAGCCAAACCCGGATACGCACCCACCACGTCAATCAAGGAGATGATTGGCCGACCAAACTTCTCGGCCTGCTTCATCAAGCGCAGGGCTTTGCGATAGCCTTCGGGATGCGGCAGACCAAAGTTACGGGCTACGTTCTCTTTGGTGTCTCGTCCCTTCTGAGGGCCCACAACTGTCACGGGTTCGCCGTCTAGGAGGGCAATGCCGCCGACAATGGCTCCGTCATCGCGCATGGTTCGGTCGCCATGCAGTTCCAGAAACTCGTCGAAGACCAGTTTCGTGTAGTCAAGCATGGTTGGCCGTTTGGGATGTCGCGCCATCATGACGCGCTGCCAAGGCGTCAGACGCTCATAAATTTCTTTGCGCTGCCGCTCAGCTTTCCGTTCCAATTCGGTTAGTTCCTGCGAAAAATCAATGCCTTGTTCCTGGATGAACTGCCGCAGTTCTTTGATGCGATTTTCCAGTTCCTCCAAAGGCTTCTCCCATTCAAATACAGTGTACACGTTCTTCAACTCCTACACATGATAGCTCAACAGCATGGCCACGGTGCTGCGCATCTCGGCCCGTGGGACGATGGCGTCGAGCATACCGTGTTCCAACGCAAATTCCGCTGTCTGGAAATCCTCGGGCAATTTTTGGCGAGTAGTTTCTGCCACAATCCGCGGTCCCGCAAATCCAATCAAAGCGCCGGGTTCCGCCATAATGATATCACCCAAGGATGCGAAACTGGCATAGATGCCCCCCATGGTGGGATGCGTCAGGACGGAAAGGTACAGCTGGCCGCAGCGGCGGAATCGCCCCACCGCTTGTGAAGTCTTTGCCATCTGCATGAGACTAAAGATCCCTTCATGCATCCGGGCACCACCGCCACCTCCGGAAAAGACAACAATGGGTAGTTCACGGCTGCAGGCCAGATCAAAGCCCCGTGTCAGCTGCTCGCCGACAACGCTGCCCATGCTGCCGCCAATGAAGCCGAAGTCGATGAGGGCCAGAACCAGCGGAATTCCGTCAATACGGGCTGTTCCTATCTTGATAGCATCATCGAGTCCTGTCCGTTCCCGGGCCTGCTGCAGTTTTTCTTCATAGTTGGGAAAACCCAACGGGTTTCCAGCTTGCAGGGGCTGCAGGGGCTGAAAAGTATCAGGGTCCACCAGGTGCGCTGTCCGCTGATGTACGGATATCCGAAAATGATATCCACATTTGCCGCAGACGTGCATAGTCTTGTCCAACTCTTTGCGGTAGATCATGGCCTGGCAGCGTTCACACTGCACCCAGAGATTATCGGGAACTTCCTTGCGCACCGGCTGTTCGGCCTTGGGTCGAACCGTAACATACTTAGGTTTGCTGCGAAATACGCGTAACATGAGTCACCTTCCTTAACTTACCGGCCAAATGAATTGGAAAGAATCTCATGAGCTTCTTCCACTTCAGACTCCGGTACCAAAAGCTCGACGCTGCCGGACGCCCCGAGGTGCGGCGCTCCGATGGGTCGCTGCATCACGAGGATTCCTTCTTCTTCCAGCAGCTCCTTTAACATATCAGCAATGGGATGATTGGGAGCGATATAAACCACAGTCCACACGGAGCGTGATCCCCCTTCAACGAATTTAGCTTGGCTTGGACAGCACGGCATTGGCCAGTGATGGATCCGAGAACCGGAATCCAGTTTGCAGGGCCATGCGGCTGCAGGCCCCCGCGCATCTACGAGGTTTGCGGTGGGCTCTGCCGTCCTTCGGTTTCACAGACGCCCAGTTTGGTAAACACCTGGGCGCGCCCGCGGATTTTGATCGCCGACGTGTGGTCGGTGAACTGGGCCACCATCACTTCGCCCTTATCCAGTTTTTCACTGTGATGGAACTTGGTATCGTGGCCGCGGGTCAAGCCGATGATGGTCACACCATTCTCCAAGGCCTTGATCATAATGTAATCGCAGTTGACAGCCTGATTCAGTTCTGCCATGATGGTGAGCCCTCCTTTTCTTTTCCATGAACCAGTTGGTTCTAAATTCTGTTCTGCGGCAGCAATCTCCTTTTTCTCCTAGGAAGTTTCATCCCGGAACTGGCCGTACGGATCGATGAAGCGGTGCGCAATATGCGCGTCGATCAGCGCTTGGCGCAGTTCGGCGCTGCCGTCAACCCAGAGTTGGTTGTCAGCTAGATGAAGAATATCATCCGCAAAAGCCAGGATGACAGGGACGGGACCGCGATGCCGCTGAGCGATGCCGGCAGCCTGTGCCACTTGTTCCGCCGTAGGTGATAACACCAGCCACTGCGTTAAGGGAAGCTGTGACTCCACCATGAACGCACCGCTCTGGTCTTGGCCGAGTACAGCCCACCATTGATGGAGCTGCATCCCAGGGGGGCGTTCGCTGCAGACGAATATAGCGATGCCCTGCTGTGTGTAGAGCTGACCACGCCAACTGCCATCTCGTCGCTGCAGGCTCAAAACCATTCCCGCCTCCACCCGGTCAAAGGCATGGCGCAGGGGCTCTAGATGCTCCCGCCACAGTTGTGCCGGGTGATGAACCAGATGGAAGCCAAAGGCCTCCTGCTCCCACTGGGCCCATTGGGCTGCTGTCGGCAAGGTTCGATCCGCTTTGGCCAGCAGTCCCTGCAGGCTGCTCCATATCTGCGACCGTTCTCCTAGAAAATCCAAAGCGCCTGTCTTGATCAGTGCCAGCAGCGTCTCTTCCGGAACCCGCATCTGCTGAACCAAACTGGCCAAGCTCAATGATTCCCCGTCAGATACGGAGGTCTGCAGTCTGTCCAGAAGCTGCCGGTTCATTCCGCGGACTACGCCTAATCCCAAACGCAGCTCATGGACCCCCAGTGGTTCTGCTTCCCATTGGCCGCTGCGCAGATCTGGAGGCAGGATCTTGACGCGGCTGCGCAGTGCCTGGAGCAGAACATCCCGCAGCCCTCGGCGATCCCCCTCCTGCAGCACAGCAGCGAAGAACGCTGCGGGATAATGCCGCTTCAAAAAGGCGCACTGGAATGTAATGCGAGCGTAGGATGCGCTGTGGGACTTATTGAAGGCATAGCCGCCAAAGCGCTCCATGTGAGCAAACAATGTCTGAGCTTCCGCAGCACTCATACCCTGCTGTTGGGCCCCTGTTACAAATCGCTTTCGATACTGTTGGATCAGCCGTGGCTGCTTCTTGCTCATGGCGGAGCGCAGTTCGTCTGCTTCTGCCAACGAGAGCCCACCAATACTATGGGCGGCGCGCATCACCTGTTCTTGATAGATCAAAAGACCATGGGTTTCGGTGGCGATGGCAGCAAGCATTGGATGCACAGATTCGGAATCCGTTTCGCCACGACGACGCCTGGCCAGAGACGGGACAAACTGCAGAGGACCAGGCCGTCCCACAGCCAACAGGGCGGTAAGATCAGCAAAATCCCGCGGCTGCAGCTGCCGGATAACATCCTGAAAAAGAGAACTTTCCAACTGAAAGACACCAAAGGTATCGCCGCTGCAAATGGTATCGTATACCGCGGAATCGTTGAGATCAAGGGCGCGTAAGCTAAAGGCTGGATCGTGCTTGCGGACCCACTGTTCAGCGCGGTGGAGGATAGTCAACGTTCGCAGACCTAAGACATCGATCTTCAACAAGCCCATATTCTGCAGGGATTCCATGTCCATGTGAGTAACGCCCAACCCTTCAGCAGTATAACGCATGCTGGTATAGCTGAGCAATGGTTGTTTGGCCAAGACAATCCCCGCAGCGTGGATGCTCAGGGAACGTTTGCGCCCAAAAAGGCCCTGTGCTGCTCGCAGCAGCATTTCGGCCTCGGGCACGGCGTGCAATAAGGAGTCCCAACGGGGCGCCTCGCGCATGGTATCGGCTAGTTTCAGACATCGTTCAAGGATGTCGTCGCTCACATTCAGCACTTTGGCAGCATCACGGAGGGCTGCCCGGACACCGAAGGTTCCATAGGTTCCAATCTGGGCAGCATACTCCCGGCCATAGCGCCTGAGAACATACTGCACAACCGCATCGCGTCGCTGCGCGCAGAAGTCCAGGTCGATATCCGGTGGCGACTGGCGATTGGGATTCAAGAAACGCTCAAACAAGAGGTCGTACTCTAGAGGATCCACATCAGTGATCCCCAAAGCATAGGCCGTTAGACTGCCGGCAGCGCTGCCCCGTCCAGGTCCCACAGGCACACCTTGGCTGCGGGCGTAGCGAACAATGTCAGCAACGATAAAAAAATACTCCGCAAATCCTAAGCGTTCAATGACGTCACACTCGTTCTCCAGTCGCTGCACATACTGCGGCCCAGAGGTAGGTAGACGCTGCTCCAGAGCCCTGCGAGCTTCGCTGAAGAGACTGTCATGGTCCGACAGCGAAGGCAGCTGCGTGCCGGAGAATGTCAGTTCCACTCGACAGCGTTGCGCGATGGCTGCGGTGTTGCTCACCGCACCGGTGAATCCGGAAAATCGCTGCACCATCAAGTCCGGCTTCGCTAAAGGTCGCCAACTCCGGCCCAATGGGCGGGGTTGTTCACTGCCCGATTTGGTCGGGTGATTCTGCAGACTGTGCATGCAGCGCAGAGCTATTTCCTGGTGGGCGTGAAGCAGACAGCCTTCTTGACTGCCGGCAAACTCGGCGCCATGGGCCTCCAGGCAGTTATACAGCTGTTCGCTGCTCTGCCGCTTTTCGGCAGCGTCCACTTCCAACTGTACAAACCAAGCCCCAGGTCCGAAAATGTCCAATCCTACTTGGTACAGTTCGCGGATGGCCCGTTTGTCCCCCGCTGCCAACGCGTCATTGAACCAACCGCAGCCGGTGCTGCCTGTCAAGGCAAGGAGACCCTTTCGAAACTGCGTCAAATCAGCAGCGGTCGGTGTCTGTTCCTGAGAGGCCAGACGCAGCAGGTTCTGATATCCTGCGTTATTCTCCGCCAATAGCACGAGACGGCGCTGGTTGGGCCCATGTTGTACCGAAAGCTCCAATCCGTAAATGGGCCGGATCCCCGCTTGGCGGCAGGCTGTGGTGAACTCCACCGCACCCGCCATGGTATCGATGTCCACCAGGGCCAGCTCAGCAATCCCAGACGCGGCAGCGGTACGAGTCAACTCAGGAATGGTAATGCAGCTGTACAGCAGTGAGTAATCGCTGTGCACATGAAGATGAACGAACATGAACCGCAGCCACCTTTCCAAAAAAAAGCTGGAGGAGACCTCCAGCTAGGCGTTGAGTTCCTGCATATGGGAGAATAAGTCCGTCACTTCCGTGGTGTGTTCCCGAATAATCTTGCCTCCGAGACCTGTGATCTTGTGTTCAAAATGTTCGTAGCCACGGTCAATGACATCGATCCCATAGATTTCGGTACGGCCTTCCGCTGCCAGCGCCGCGATGGCCAAAGCTGCTCCGGCCCGCAGATCGGTTACCTCTACCGGAGCGCCGGTAAGCTGTGGCACTCCCCGGATAATGGCGGTTTCCCGTTCTACCTTGACGTCAGCTCCCATCCGTCGCAGCTCATCTACGTAGCGAAACCGATCAAAGATAGTTTCGCGAATAACACTGGTTCCATCGGCCAAACAGAGGGCTGCCACCAAAGGCTGCTGCAGGTCCGTGGGATATCCTGGGTACGGTGAAGTTTCGACATCAATGGCATGCAGACCATTCGGGGCTGAGACAGTGACTTCATTGACGCCCTTTTCGATCATCATGCCCATCTCTTCAAACTTAATCATAGGTGAGCGCAGGTGCTCCAAAACGATATTCTTCACCGTGATCTTACCGCCCGTGATGGCGGCGGCCAGCATGTATGTCCCCGCCTCGATGCGATCAGAAATCACTGCATACTCGGTACCGTGGAGTGCCTCAACGCCGTCGATGCGGATAACATCTGTGCCTGCGCCGCGAATTCTCGCACCCATTCCATTGAGGAAAATGGCCAAATCCACAACCTCTGGTTCCTTGGCAGCATTCTCCAGGGTGGTGACACCCTCTCCCAACGACGCTGCCAGCATAAGGTTCACGGTGGTACCCACGCTGGAGCGATTTATGTAAATTTTGGCACCCTGCAGCCGCTGGCAGCTGGCCTTCATAAAGCCATGTTCAATGGCTACGTCAGCGCCCATCTGAGAGAACCCGCGAATATGATAATCCACTGGACGGGAACCGATGGCGCAGCCTCCTGGCAGCGGGACCTCCGCCCGGCCTAAGCGGGCCAACAACACACCAGCGGTGTAAAACGAAGCCCGCATTTTGCGTACTAGATCGTAAGGTGCTTGATGTTTGTTGAGGGTGCGACCATCCACGTGCAGCCGGCCCTGACCATCAAAATAAAGCTCAACACCCAAACGACGCAAAATCAGGCAGATGGTAGCAACATCGGTATCCTGGGGTACATTTTCCAAAATACTTACACCTTCCGATGCCAACGCTGCTCCGGCAATAATTGCCAAAGCACTATTCTTGGCACCGCTGACCTGCACGGCACCCTGCAGAGGACGCCCGCCATCAATAACAAATCGTGTCGACAAATGATTCACCTCGTTTCGTTGTCCAGATGATCTAAGTAGAATTGAACCACTTCTTCCAGTACATCATCGCGTTCTAGTTGGCTCAAGAGCGTGCGGGCATTACGGTGTGAAGTAATATACGATGGATCACCGGAAACCAAAAAACCCACAAGTTGATCCATGGGTTCATAGCCCTTCTCCACCAGAGCAGCACTGACTTCTTTGAGAATGGAGCCAATATCAGGTGTACTGGATTCTGCCGAACTAAACATCCTAGTGTGATTCGCTTTGTCCATTGCCAAACCTCCTACAAACAAACGCCCTGCGTACTGATGCCCAAGAAGCCCATCATAGTCACGAGCAGATTCGCTCCAGCCCACGAGCGGGCCGGCCATTGACGCTTCGCCGAAGGGTTCTTCGGACCTTGACTGTATGGGCCAATCTAGGGGTTCCCCATCGCTGCCCATCGCAGTGCTTATCAGCCAACTAACTATTTCAGCGCCTTAACCTGCAAATCCTGCACGTCTAGAAAATTCGCCTCTGGGTCTGATTTGTTGATGGTTCGATGGAGCAATCCGGAGGCTATGGGCCGCTGGAATGGCAGAGTCCAACCTGATAGTCGGCTGACTGCGGCGAAACGGTAGAGGATTTGGTCGGAGGATAGAGAATACATATGATGGATCGTCAGAGTCTATTCAGTACGAAACCAGGAGGAATGACAATGACTAAAAAACGCTTGTATTTGTCGCGTAAGAACCGCATGATTGGCGGCGTAGCTGGTGGGATTGCCGAGTATTTCGATGTTGATCCTACCATTGTGCGCATTGTCCTGCTGCTTCTCCTACTGCCGGGCGGAGCGGGACTGTTCGCCTATATCGCTGCCATGATCATCATTCCCGAAGCACCGAAGGAACCCAGGAGAGTCAAGCCCTATGACCCCGCTGACTGGGAAGATGCGCCCTTGGAGACCTCAGGACAGGCTGCACCTGCGGATCAAGAAGAGCAGGAAGCCATTGATGAGCTCAAGCGCGCTGCCCGGGAGTTGGCTGACGCTGGTGGTGATGTGGCCCAGGATGTGGCAGCTCGTGTTCGACGCTCCATTGATCGCCTCTCTGACAAGCAGCGCAGCGATTTCGATGACGATCGGCCTCGCCCAGTTCGCGACGATGATGAGGACCAGGATTCCAGCAAACTGCTGGGTCTGATCCTGGTTGCCATTGGACTGTTCTTTTTGCTGCGCATTGTTCTTCCGTGGTTTCCATGGAACTCGCTGTGGCCTGTGGCCTTAATCGCAGTGGGTGCTGTGATGCTCTTCAAAGGTATGGGTGATCGTTCATGAAGAGTGAGAACCTCGTTACGGGTACCATCCTCGTTTTGCTCGGTTTGGCTTTTCTCGGCCGTAATCTCGGGATTTTGCCTGGGATCCCTTGGAGCAATCTCTGGCGGTTGTGGCCAGTGTTTTTGATTGTCGTCGGGCTTCAGGTTCTTTTCCCCAAGGGCAAGCTAAGTGTGCTTGCGCCCACAGTTCTCATTATCGCTGTCATCATTGCACT
The DNA here is from genome assembly GCA_003559095.1 of Clostridiales bacterium. GTDB lineage: Bacteria > Bacillota > Limnochordia > Darwinibacteriales > B1SED10-159 > SLOZ01. Next base: position 85,143 of record PWMW01000264.1, read on the forward strand.
ATTCGGCCTCGGACCCTTCCAGCGCAGCACCGTTGATTACGGTCAGCAACTGCAGAGTATTCCCGTTGCGGAGAGGGCAGATGTGGTCGGTCTCACTTTACGCAACGTGGGTGTGGCCGACCTGCGCGTGGCAGGCCGGGAACTTGATGGTACCGACGCTGTTCAATACAAAGCGGAGCGAGCGGTGATTGACCGCAGTGAAGTGGACGTTTCCCCCACGATAACCACCTACTATCTCTACGGGAACTCCAGCGCGGGTTCCCGCTGGTTTGGTTCCACGACGGCACCCAAGGTGGACATCGCGTTGGATTCCAACCTCTTATGGCACCTGGACCTTGGTATCGGCGTCGGGGTCATTCAGGCTAACTTGATAGACGTGGACTGGGAGAAGCTGCGGGTCGACACCGGTGTTGGTCAGCTGACAGTTCGCGTCGCTCCGGCATCCTGGGGCCGCAGCATGTCTGTCCATAATGGTGTGGGCAGCATCCGTCTAGAACTTCCCGCCGGCGCTCCTGTGTCCCTGCAACTCAACACGCCATCCTTTATGCATAATCTGGAACGGATGGGCCTGCAGCGCCAAGGCGATCGCTATGTCTCAACGGCCTTTGAAGGTTCTGATACTCCTTTGGAGATTCGGGTGGACGGCGGCCTCAGCCACGTGGCGGTGCATTGGGTACAATAACCGAAAGCGAGTGATAGATATGCAGGCCCAACGCCTTGCGGCTGCGGCTGGACAAAGGTACTCCTGCCGGAGTTACACTGCAGACGTTCCGCCGAACCTAGATCAACTGGCCCCGTTCCTGACAGATGGTTTCGAACCATTTCCTCATAATTCTGAGGTGCGATTTCATATCCTTGACAAACCAGCGGTGATTCAACAGATCCTCAAAGGACCTTGGGGCCCCGTAAGTAGACTGCTGCTGATGGCGGTGCGCAGCGATCAGCCCCATTATCTGGAGGCCTTAGGGTATGCTGGTCAGCAGCTGATCTTGGAAGCGACAGCCCTTGATATCCAGACCTGCTGGGTAGCAGGAATGTGTGATCTGAAGCAGGCAGCACGACACTTTCCCGGTTTGGACTCGCCCTGGAGTGTGCAGGCTGTGTCGCCATTGGGCTGCGGCACGTCTGGTTCAAAAACGGGTATGAAACAGAAGTTGTTTAAGTTTCTTTCGGCCCAGCGCGGGCAGCGCCATGGTTTGGATGTTCTCATGCACCCTACAGAATTGGCCAGCCTGCCGCCGGTCCTGGTGAATGCCATCCAGGCCGCGGCCAAGGCGCCCTCGGCCCTGAACCGGCAGCCCTGGCGCTATGCCCTGCGAGGTACGGAACTGATCGTATCTTCCACGCAAACAGCGCCGCAGCGCACCCACCCGTCCCGGTTGGACCTGGGCATAGCTATGCTGGAGTTCACCGCAGCCGTGCGGGCACAGGGTCAAGACGGCCATTGGCAACCTCGCCAAGCTGATGCCAACCCTGTGGCAGCCTTTGTCTTGAGCGCATGACGGCGCAGCTGCTCCGTTTGATGCTGGATACGAACGTTTTTGACGCCCTTTACGCCAGCGGTTTATGGCGTGACATCCACCGCCTCCATGGCCAAACAGTCCAGTGGCTGACCACCACAGTCCAGGAACAAGAATTGCAGGCAAGCCCCAACGGTGACCTGCGGACTCTGCCCCGGGATGTTTGGCCACCGGCCGATCAGGGCCATTGTATAGAACCGGATCAACTGCTGGCAAGGACTGCCTTGGCGGCCGGAGCTGTCTTGGTCACCGATGACAAGGCCCTGCAGCGATGGTGTTGCCAATGTCTTCCCCGATTGCAGGTTCTCTCGTCCGCCCAGTTAATTTCCCGTCTGCGGCGGCTGATAGTCGATGATCGGCTGTGAACGCAGGCAGATGGCATCAACAGCAAAAGACCGAGGCCAAGGGCCTCGGTCTTTCCTTTTCCTATGATGCACGGTTATCCAACGCTGATTACCTCAACAGACCAAAGTCCTCCAGCATCTTAACGGCTACGGTATCATAGTCCATACCATCAACGTCAACCAGCTGGTTGTAGTAGGAAATCGTTGCTTCATCGATAGCGCCGATTAACGGAGCTATGATGTCATGGATTTCAGGATGGGCGTTGATGAACGCATTGGTTGCTACGAGCGAAGCGTCATACGGTGGGAAGAACGCCAGGTCGTCCTCGAGAATGACCAAGTCCATGGCAGGGATGCGGCCGTCCGTGGAGTATGCAACCGCGGCATCCACGTCACCTTGGGCCACTGAACGGTACATCAAACCATAGTCCATCGCAGCCACCCGCTGGAAGCGGTCGATATCATATACCGCCAGCATATCATGGTATCCGTCGCCTTCCCGTTCCCGGAAGGTAATATCCATGGCAATTATCATATCAGCAGCCAATGGTCTCAGATCCGACATCGTGCTGAGGTTGTGCTCTTCGGCAAAGTCTCGCCGAACAGCAATGGCATAGGTGTTGTTAAAACCAAAGGGATCGAACCAGAAGGCATCGTAACGGGAGTCAAATTCCTGTTGGACAAATTCCAAGACCCGTTCACGGTCTTTCCATTCGTCAGTAACTTCCATACCCAAAGGCCCAGTAAACTGGGTGCCTGTCCAGGAAACGTACATCTGCACATCATTGGACATCATCGCGGTATGGAGCAGATGGGAACCCTGGAAGTTGCGTACGTGGTTGATTACCAGATCGGTATCCTGTTCAATCAGCAGTCTGACTGCTTCCGCCAAGATCTGTGGTTCGGCAAAGTTACCCGATGCAATGGTTGCATCCTGGGCTAACGCCGGGCCACTCAAGGTACCTACCAAAAGGGCAATTACGACAAACGACATAAGTTTCTTCACAACACTCTCTCCTTTTTTGATCTTTTTTATTTCTCACGGGCGATGCGTAATCCCCGTGGTGTTACAAAATATTCGACCTTACCTAAGACAAAGTCCGCCAACAGTGCCAGCAGAGCCGCGGGAACTGCTCCGAGCAAAATCAGTTCGTCCCGCACCATGCCCAAACCGGTAATGATAAAATCACCGAGACCTCCGCCACCAATCAAAGCAGCTAGGGTAGCTGTTCCGATGATGATGACTGTGGCCGTACGGATACCGCCGATGATAACAGGGACCGCAATGGGCAGTTCCACCATGTAAAGGCGTTGGAAGTAGGTCATCCCCATGCCGGTGGCTGCTTCCTTGATCCCTTCATCCACTGATCGAATACCGATATAGGTATTGCGCAGGATCGGCAGCAGTGAATAGAGGAACAGTGCAATCATGGCCGGTCGTTGTCCAATCCCGAACCCTAAGGGGATCATCAGAGCCAAAAGTGCCAAACTTGGTATGGTCTGCAGAACATTGGCAAGGGCCATGACGGGTAGTTCTATGATCCGGTAGCGACTGGCCAGAATACCCAAGGGAACTGTCACAAGGGTGGCTAAACCCACGGGTATGAAAACCAATAGCAGATGTTCTCGCAGTGCGATTAAGACTTCCGTCTGTCGCTGCATCAAAAGGTTAAAAAAGCTCTCAAACATACGGTGCACCTCCTTTAGTCGCTGCTGCTTTCATCCCAGAGCTCCACAAGGCTCTGCAGCAGCCAAGCCCGTGTCACGAGACCAACTGGTCGGTTCTGCCGATCAACCACTACTAGAATCCGCGTGTCCGATGCTAGACTGGCAGCGGCATCGCGCACAGTGGTATTCCCCCGCACCGTGACTACGGTCTCGGTCACCAGCTCTTCTACGGAGCTAGCTTTGCCCTGCTGGGACTGAATGCGGTTAGCCGTAACGTAACCATATACCCGCCGGCCGCTGCCCTTGGTCACGACAGCGATGTCTGTGCTGCTTTTCTTCATTCGACCAAGAACATCCCGGGGTTTGTCTTTGGCTTCTACGACCATGGGGTTGGTCACCATGATATCTGAAACCGGTGTGATATCCGGCTGTGGGGCCAAGCGATCTTCACCGATAAACTCCCTCACAAACTCGTTGGCGGGATTTCGCAGCATCTCTTCCGGCGAAGCTGCCTGCACAATGTGGCCATCCTTCATTAACACAATCACGTCGGCCATGGCAAGGGCTTCGTCCATATCGTGGGTTACAAAAACGATGGTTTTGTTCAATCGCTGTTGGAGATCCTTCATCTCCTCCTGCAGCTGATCACGTGTGATAGGGTCCAGAGCTCCAAAGGGCTCATCCATCAAGATCAGATCCGGTTCTGCGGCCAGGGCACGCAGTACGCCCACACGCTGCTGCTGTCCGCCACTGAGTTCGGCCGGATAGCGCTCGGCATAGATGTCGGGATCCAACCCCACCAAGTCCATCAGCTCATAGGTCCGCTTGCGCCGGTCTTCCTTAGGTACTTTTTTCAGTTTCGGCACGATCTCTACGTTGTTAGCAATGTTTAAGTGTGGAAAGAGGCCGATACTCTGAATCACATACCCAATATCTCGGCGCAGCTCCACCACGTCCAGGTTTGACGTGGATTTGCCGTTAATGATAATATCCCCCGAGGTTTTCTTCACTAGATGGTTGATCATTTTAAGGGTTGTGGTTTTTCCACATCCCGAAGGCCCAATGAGTACGACGAACTGGCCCTTTTCGACCGTTAGGTTGATGTTGTCCACGGCCACGAATGTGTCGTCACCGCTTCCAAACACCTTGGTTAGTTCCTTGAGTTCTAACAAGCTAATCCCTCCTTATCAATGAAGCCAATACCCGCAGGCCCTGCTCCATGTCTTCCGTGACCTTTTTCTGATTTTTGATAGCCTGTTCCAGCCGTTCAATGATTTCATCGGCTTCTCGACTCTGGCGTTGGGATTGCATGTACTCCTCGGCCTTGCCTTGTGAGAGAACCTGAACACCAGAACCATGCTTAACGTCAACCACTCCGTGCTGATGGAGCAGCGCCATGGCTTTCCGGATCGTTTCTGGAGATACTTTATAGAGGCTGGCCAAGGTGGACCGGCCATGTAGACGATAACCAGGCGGGTATCGTCCCTGGACAATCTGGGATGCAATATTCAACGCCACAGATTCATACTTGGGAATCCGTTCAGCATGGATAGCCATAACGTCGCTTCCTTTCTTTGGCAACATCGTGTCGCAGTGACAACTTATTATAACCACTATGGGTTGTCACATGCAAGTGGCTTCAGCGGCCCTCAGCGCTCGTAAGGTTGTCTAACCCGGGTTTACTCTAGGTTCAGCCCATTGATCCTTATATATACTCACCGAGACAATCCATTTCTAAAGAAGGGGTTGCCTCTCAGGCAAAGAAGAAAGGGAGGCTTGTGCCCCCCTTGGTACTGGTCTAAAGTCGTTTTTGGTATAGTGCCAGTGGGTCGCCATCGGCCCAAAAGTCTGGTACTTCCGCCACCATGGTATAGCCCACCGCTTCGTAGAATGCCCGTGTACTGTCGCAGTACGAAGCCGTTGTTGTTTCGGTGTACATCATGCGGCCGTCTCTGGCAGCCAGTTCGCCTTCGAGGGACTCCAACAGGCGGCGTCCGATACCGCCACCCCGCTGGCCCTTCTTAACGGCAAAGGATGCCAAAAAATACACTCCGTCGGCGTCTTGGCGTTTAGTTGCGCCGACAACGCCTAGCAATTGGTCACCGCTGCGAGCCACCAAGAACAGATCATCGTCCTTGTGGCCGCTGACGAACTCACGGTAGTTCGCCTCCGCTTTAACAAAATCTCGCTCATAAAAGAACTCCGGAAGACTGCGAATGGTCTCCACAGCCCCGTCCAGTGTTGCTTCCGTCAATCGTTCAACTTGAATATCCATCGACGTCATCAGCTCCTATCCAATTGATCACTGCGTTCATGCACGCGGGCCAAGACAAACAAGTAATCACTAATTCGGTTCAAAAATGGCAGAGCCAGCGCTGCCTGCTCCAGGCCCTCTTCATGGCAGCGTACAGCCAGCCGTTCGGCTCGGCGGGCAATGGCCCGGGCCGCGTGAAGGTAGGCATTGGCCTTATTGCTGCCTGGAATGACAAAACTGCGCAGGGGCGGCAGCTGGCGTTTGCGGGAAGCGGTCCACTCTTCTAACTGTCCCACTGCCTGCTGTAGCTCCAAGAGGGCGGCGTCATCCAACGCTAATCCAGCCATGCAAGCCGCCGCCGCTAAGAGCTGCTCTTGAACCCAGTACAACTCGTGGGCAGCCGCTTTTCCTAGATACTGCCGGGCTACGCCTAAAAAGGCTGAAAGCTCATCCACAGTTCCATATGCATCCACCTGCAGAGCAGCCTTGGAGATCCTCTGCCCCGCTGCATTACGGGTGAAACCGGCATCGCCTGGACGCGGCGTTCCTCCGCTCACGGTCCTATCTCCTCTCCCCACATCCGTCATGCACCTGTTGGCCTTTATGAAACAAGGCCGCTAGGACGCTGTGCACCACCGTTAGAACAAGCGGCTTTCGCGAATGCGGACTTCCTGCAGCAGCCGCTGTTCCGCCAATTTCACGTAGTTGGCATCAATGTCATAGCCCACATAGTGGCGTCCTTGGGCAGCCGCGGCCACACAAGTAGTTCCCGAACCGCAGAACGGATCCAGCACCGTATCCTCTACAAACGTGTACAACTCAATAAGTCGACGGGGCAGTTCCACCGGAAAGGGTGCCGGGTGGCCGATCTTGCGCGCTGACTCCGTGGGAAACTCCCAAACACTCTTGGTAAAGGACAAAAACTCGTCCCGCTCAATGGTACTGTTGTCCTTGCTTCCCTCCCGCTTGTACGCGCCTTTGGAAAACACCAGAATATACTCGTGTACGTCCCGCAGGGTGGGATTGGAAGCACTCATCCAGCTTCCCCAAGCACAGGAGCCTCCGGAACTGGCCGCCTTGTTCCAGATGATCTCGCCCCGCATCAAGTAGCCCAGTTCCAGCAGATCATGGGTAATGTACGAGTGCAGCGGGATGTACGGCTTGCGCCCCAGATTGGCAACATTCACTGCCAAGCGTCCCCCGGGTTCGAGAACGCGCAGGGTTTCGGCAAAGACGTCCTTCAGCAGCTGCAGGTAATCTGGAAGCGAAAGATCATCATCATACTGTTTCCCTACATTATATGGTGGTGATGTCACCGCCAATGCAATACAGTTATCTGGCAGTTCCTTCATCTGACGACTATCGCCAAGGACCACCGAATCACGCACGCTGTCGGGGACAGCTGTTTTTTGTTGGTCTGCTGTCTGCGCAGCAGATTGAGCGTACAGCTGGCGCTGGTAGAAATAACTTGAGTCGTGACCTTCGCGCTGCGATACCCCAAAGTCCGCAGTTTTTGTCTTTTTTCGAGCCATGAGAGCCTCCCCACTTCAACTTGGATTACGCAACAACAACCTTCCAGTGAATCTCAGCAGTTTGGGACACCATTCCCGCAACGGAACAGTATTTGTCCATGGACAACTGGACAGCCTGTTCCAACGCTTTTTCGCTGAGATCGTTTCCGGAAAAATGGAAAATCACGGTGACCCGGGAGAACACCTTGGGATGTGTCTCCTTGCGTTCGGCCTCAATATCAATGCGCATAGCATCCAACGCAATGCGCTTTTTCTGCAGGATATGAAGAACGTCAATCCCGGAACAGCCAGCCAAACCCAGAAGAACCATTTCCATGGGGCCCGCAGCACTGTCCAGCCCGCCATTGGCGGCACTAGTATCCATGACCACGGCGTGCCCGCTGCCAGAGGTGCCCAAGAATCGCATAGCTCCCGCCCATTGTACAGATACATTCATTCTAGATCCCCTCCTGGGAGCAACATGGAGGTTGCGACCCCCACGAAACGCCAAAGCGTTAGCCATAGTGCGCCAGTGCTGGGCGATCGAGGGCCTTTAATTAACGCTCGACGGGGGCTGCTTAAGCCGAAGCGATACTGTATTGATACCCGTCAAAGCGCTGAAGGA
>PWMW01000184.1 GCA_003559095.1 Clostridiales bacterium
AGAAATGCCGGCTTGTCAAGGTCGGCCGCAGAGGCGATGTAGCGGAGGACTTGCTCGAAGAGTTCCAGGGAGGCCCTGCGGACGAGGTCTTCGTCCCAGACGGGATCCTCGAGGAGCATGCCGAGGCGTTCGGCTTTCATTACCCGGAGGGTGAGGATCCCGGCCGGAGTGCCGCGGATTTGGTCGAAGGGAATATCGGCGAGCTGGATAAGCTTAAAGGTGAAGTCGGGGACGAAGGGGGCGAGTTCTCCATGCAGGTTTTCGGGAATGTCGAGTAGGGGGGCGAAGCTGACGGGGATCTCCCAATGTTCGGCGTTGTGGGCCAAAACGACCGGGAGAACGACGGGGAGAGGTTGGGTTGAATCGGCTTTGTGGAACTGCTCCCAGATGCGCACCATGTAGCGAAGCAGCCGCAGGGCGATTGTGGGTTCTTGTGTGCGCTGGTGCTCGAAAAGCAGGTAGATGCGGGCGGGTTTGCCGCCCAGAAGCGTCGAGAACAGCAGGTCGCTTTCGGACGAACGGTACTGGGAGTCGATAAAGGAGCCGGGCTCGAGTTTCAGAGAGTCCCAGTGGATGGCGCGAGCGAGCGGCTCGGGGAATTCGTGGCGAAGAAAGTTTGCCGCGGTGGTGGGGTCGCCGAAAGTGCGTTTGAAGAGTTTGTCGTGGGGATTATGGGGTGCGTGATCCATGGCGCGAATAAAATCGGGTTGGGCAAAACGCTGGACCGTCTTACCAACAGACGCAATCATGGAAACCGGCATCGACGGCATCCCCTCCCGGGAGGAGAACTGGAACTTTGACCCCACCGGCAACTGGCACGGGGCGAACACCGCGTACGGCGGGGCTTTCAATCCGGACATTTTATCACGTACGCCAGAGCGTCAGGATAAAGCCAGACCGGCCGGGACGGCTCCTGCCACCTCATCCGGGATCCCGGAATGCCGGGGATCGCGGCGCTTCTTGGTCATCTTGCAGAGGAGACCTGACCGGCGTTCATTCCTTAGCGCGCCTTTCCCGGGCGCTGCAAAACGCCCTGAAAAGGATCGCTCCTCACGAAGTCCCGGTGCCTGGCCGAGCGCCATTCGGGTTGACCTGATTTGGCAAAGCGTTCGTGCTCCGTAATAACACTCACGGTTATGTCCGCCCGCCGTTACGTTCTATCCTCGACCCGGAGGAACCTCAGTCCCCGGATCACCTGGGGCGCCGGAGTTTTCTATTGCCTTACATCGAACCCGGCGATCTATGGCGCCCCGGATCCACCTATTCCGGAGGTAAAGCGCGCAATAGGCGGCTCGATAATTCAGCAGCAGTGAACCCGTTTGTGACGAACTTGATGAACAGAGTGATCGGCGCCCGGACGGCCGGGGTGATTCTCTTGCTGCTGTTGCCGGGATTTTTGTCGGTTTTTGCCGATGAGCGGGAATGGTCGGACCGGCAGGGGAGGACGATTACGGCCGAACTGCTCGAGGTTCATAACGGGGAGATCACCATCCGGCGTGACGACGGCCGCGAGTTCACGTTTTCGGTTGACCGTCTCAGTGAAGGCGACCGGGAATACGTCGCCGAGTATCGGCGTCGGCAGGAGGAGGCGGAGGCATCCCCGGAGCCGACGGGAGAATGGGATGGGCCGACGGTCGCTCCGGAGCGCTTTGAAGTGGAAGTGGGCGGCCGCAACCTGTGGCTGCCTTACGCGTCGAACCGTCCGATCGACGAGCCGTGCGACCGCACGACTCGGATCCTTATCAGCATTCACGGAAGCGCGTACAACGCGATGACCTATCTCCGGGGTGGCGTCCGGGCGGCCGGGCAATTGCCCCGCGCAAGCCGGGAGACCCTGGTGGTCGCTCCGCACCTCCTGAGGGAGAGTCGGGTCCCGCCGGACGCGGGGGAGGGAATGCTCTACTGGAGAGGCGCGCCCTTCTGGGGATCCCAGCGGGCGTATCATGGTCCGGACCGGCAGCGCGTATTGATCAGCGCGTACGACGTCCTGGACCGGCTCCTGCTCCACGTGGCCGATTTCGGGCGTTTCCCGAATCTGGAGCACGTAGTCGTCGCCGGGCATTCCGCCGGGGGGCAATTGGTCAACCGGTATGCCGCCGCCAGCAGTTTCGATCTCGACGGGGTCCGGCCGGACGGGGTGCGTGTGCGCTACGTGGTGATGGCGCCGTCGTCCTACGTTTACTTTGACGGGAAACGCCCGAAGGGCGGTACGGAGGCCGTGTTTGTCGAGCCGGAATCTCCCCCCGGTAACTACAACAACTACGGACGCGGGCTGCAAAGCCTGTACGTACATTTGAGGGACGTGGGCGCCGACGCCATGCGCGAGCGTTATCGAAGCCGGCATGTCTATTACCTGGTCGGTGAAAACGACAACGATCCACGGGGAGGGGGGCTGGGCCGAAGCCCGGCCTCCATGCTCCAGGGGCGCCACCGGCTGGAGCGGCAACTCCTATACTATGACCATCTCGGCGAGCATTTCGGACCGGAAATCTATCAGCGCCACCACCAGGCGGTCGTCCCCGGGGTCGGGCATTCGGGGCCGCGGTTGATGCGTTCCCAGGCCGGCCTCCGCGCCATTTTCGACTACGATCCTTCCGCCCCGTCGCCGCCCTCGCTCCCCTCCCGTCCGTCGCGTCCCTCCCGCCCGTCGCCCCCTTCGCGTCCGTAACAGGGGAAGATTGATGTCTGAGACGGCGCCTCGCCGGCTTTATTGGTTTGCGGCTGACCATGGGGCAGGGTAGGGTGCCTGGATATCGATGGGATTCCGTCCTCTCGGATGCAAGCGGGTGCGGACTGTACGGGCGATGAACCCGAATCGCCGATATCGGTGGTTCTTCGAGGAGCACAGTGTCGGCTTTAACCATGAAAACGATCTTACATCTGAGCCTTCGGAATCGGTGGCGCGGCCTGAGGCTTTGGTTCACTTTGTTCGTGATCCTGACAACTTCCATTGCTTCCGCGGATACGGAGTTTTCTTTCCGCCGGGAAAGCCCGCCGGGGTTTACCGGAAACGAGATTCCCCGGGCGCCTTTGCAGGGGGAACGTTGGACTCCGCCTCGGTCATCTCTCCCGGACTCCTTTGTCTCGGCGACCGCCGCGCTCTTTGATCACGGCATGGCCGACCCGCGCGGATGCGAATACCGTGAGATTGAGCTGGGAGTTGGAAATGTGTGGCAAAAAAACGACGGGATTGTCACGAAGCGGGGGTGGGTATTGCCGGGCGAGGGAGGGCAACGGTTTGCGATCGCCTGGAATGGGCTTGTATATCCCGTCCTTTCGATTGGTGAACCTGGGGATCTGAGGAAAGATGTTGCCGATGCCATTGAGAGGATGAATCGGCCTTGGATGTCGAGAGCGTTTCCGGAAAGGAAAACCGTCCTGCCCGATCTTCGGTTCCCCATTCAAGGATGCCTCTTGCTTCGATTGGGGGAGGTTGCGCTCGCGACAGAATTCTGGGAGGCGGTGGAAATTGCGAGAAAGTCATCCTACGACGATGACTCCGAGCTCGGCGTGGACGGCGAGGAACCGATTTTGTCCGAGGAGGATCCCTATCTCGATTGGGCGCGGGATTGGGCCTGGGGGTTGCTCGATCGGGCGATATGCGCCCACATGCGCGGAGACGACGGCTTGGCCCTGGCCAG
>PWMW01000334.1 GCA_003559095.1 Clostridiales bacterium
GATTATGGAATGCAAAAGCACCTGATTGACCCCAGAACCCCAGTATCTCGCCAATTGGTTTAAAGGGTGAATAGATGCGGGGTATCCAGAGTTTTTCCAATCCGATTCCGAAATAGACATTGCCTGGGAAGGCAATGAATTTCCACTCCTTCAGCTCCTCCAGGTACTCTTTCGGGAAAAACCTGCCGTTGAAAAAAGCCTTAAGAAGCGCCATGCACTCCCGTGACGTTGATACCAGTCCACCCTGCGCCGTTATGGTAGTCATATACACAGGAATATGCATCTTCTTCGACTTGAGGCTGATATTTTTATTTATGCGGATACCGGCTTTTAATTTTCTTCATGATAATGGAAAATTCTTCTGGCCGGCTGAAGAATGGTGTATTTGCGGCTTCTTTTATGATATACCAATTTCAACCCTTACAATGAAGTCGATCTCACCGTCAGGAAACCGATAATTGAAGATCTTCATGCCTAATACCATGGTTAAGGGCAGCATAATCAGGAAAAAAAATATTGATAAACCTGCTTTAAGCGTTATGCTCTTCATTTTTTCCTTATTGCTTTTCTCTGCCACCAGAAGAATATTTTAACCTGCTCTTAATAAATAATTGTGCCACAAACGGTATGGGGTTGGTATACAATTAACTGGAAATATGTCGGAAGATTTGCAGCAATCTGTTTATGTTCGTTTCTCTGGCATTAGTGTACGGAAGCGGACAGAATACGGAGTGGTCAGGATGATTAAAAAGGGAAGTTATCCTTTCACCTGAGAACTAAGTCGCTGAAATTCTGCAGCCTGATTGGTTTGGCATTTTTTTGGATGGTTGGTTGATGTGTTTTCTTGTTAAACATTAACTAAATTTTACAGAAAATGAAGATAGCATTGATCATTCTGGGGCTGATTGTAGTGATTATAGCAGCCCTGTTCATCTATTACGGTGGTTTGAGAAGGGTTGACTTCAGCATAGCGAAGCAGGGTGGTGAGACCCTTGTATATGTGGAGCAGACCGGCGATTACAGCAAAAGTGCAGGCCCGATTGACAAAATGTATTACTCGTTGCTGAATGAGGAGGGGATCGAAACATTCAGGGGTTTCGGGATATATTATGACAATCCGCAAAAGGTTGAGAAGAGCAGGCTAAGGTCGGAGGTTGGCAATATTCTCGAAGATCCTGACCCGGCAATACTTAAAAAACTTGAGGGCAGGTACAACATAAAAACCCTCACTGAGAAGGAGTATATAGTTACGGAGTTCCCTTACCGGGGGAAAATGTCGGTCATGATGGGCATAATGAAAGTTTACCCCGCCATGAACAGGTTTGTAAAGGAGAACGGATTTGATGAAGATGGCTGGGTGATGGAGATCTACGATATACCAGGCAAAAAAATCGTCTACAGGAAGGAGATGGTAAAAAGGTAAACGGCACAGACATAATTGATGATACTGCAATTATTTCTATTTTTAATAGAAGTTTTTATTAATTAATTTCTATTGATAATAGAAATAATTACTAATAATTTTGCATTTGAAATAACAATTGCATTTTTTTGGCTGTATGAGAGTATATTATACCGTATTACCTGGGCTTTTTATACAACACATACTTGATATTTCTGGTCAATAAATATGATACTTCCTCAAAGAGGCAATTATATAATCCCCCAAAGGGTTATTTTATTGATTTGGGACTGCTAAGGGAGATTGGTTTCTTTCATTCGGAAGATAATGGAAGGTTGCTGGAAAATGCAACCCATGAAGAAATAAATTACAGTCCGGTGCCTTTTTCAATATTTTTTGTCAGGGCACTGATAAAGCGGGCCATCAGCGCGCCATCGACAACGTCATGATCAAGTAAAACAGTCAGGTTCAGTATTTCCCTGATCTCTACCCTGTCATCTGCAACTACCGGTTTTTTTGAAATTTTTCCAATACCGAAACAGGCAGGGTGCACCGAGATGGGAATAAACCAGCCATTTGCTCTGCCAATCATTCCCACGGAAGTGACTGCCACATTGCCCATCCTGTTAAATGCCATATGGGGCCGCCTGAGCATAAATCGCCAGATAGTACGTCTTATAAAACCAGGCAGCATAAAATAGATTCTTTCTGCCATGGTTGATCTTTTCTGAAGCACAATGTCTTTCTGGTTAATTTCCTGGTTACGGGCCTCGTTTATTTGAAGGGTTATTGATTCAAGGCTTCTTTCCTGGGCTTTTTCAATTAACAGGGGTATTGGAACTCTCTGGTTTGCGATTTCCTTTTCAACCGCAAGACCTACATTTATGTCACTGAATACAACCAGTTTTTTCCTGCCGGCAGAATAGGCGGCTATCTGATCATGATCACTGATGGTAATTGCTATGGTTTTTATCAGCCAGGCGGTAAAGGATATCCTTCCTTTTTCTCTCTTATAGGCCTTTATCTTTTTTCTGCTTTCAGTTACATCGATTTCCAGTAAGGCGGGGATATGATGCTTCTCAAGGCCAACGGCACAAACGTCGTTAGTTGCGATCCGCGTTTTCGGAAACCTGAGTATACGGTGGTAACCCTGTTCTTTGTCGGTCATTTTTTTATTTTTCAGCCGAAGCTATAATCCATTTTTTCAGGAGATCCTTATCCATGGTATCGGCCGATCTAAGTTTGATATGGCGCATGTCTTTGCCGGTTCCCTCAAGCAGATTACCGGGGTCATCCAGTCTATGAAAATCGGAAAACCCCAGAGTTACATATTCCTTTGCCGTTCTAAGGTATGCAAACCCCTTTTTCTTTGAGAACACAGGCCTGCTCCATTTGAACTCCTCCCGTACACCGGGTACATTTTCATGGATAAGCTGCCGGACAACATTCATGATCCTTTTCTGTTCATCCGGGGCATTGTTGATGTAATCTGTAATCTGTTCATTCATTTGTTTCATTTATAGAGGTATTATTTATATTATTTGTCATTTTCATAAGTGCCCGCCTTACCCCCGGTGACAGGGTTTCCAGGTAGTGATCCTGAAGTAAAAAACCGATTTCCTGTGATAACTCCGGATACTTCCGGCTGAACTTAACTATCATCTTAAAGGCATTAAATCTTACAGAGGGCTGCTTATTTATCTTTTCCCAGATACTGATGCAGTGATCAAATAATATCCCTTCATGATTTTCATCCAGATCCATCAGGTAAAGGATTTTTATCAATTCGCGCTGGTGGCCGTCATTCTTTCCCTTCAGAGACCTGATGATGCTCCGGATGTGGTTTTTAATGCGCCGGTCATTTTCTTCCACACAGCTCCACAATAGCCAGGCTGCCCTCCATGAGTATGGCTGCTTTTCGTCGAGGGCCAGTTGAACCAACTCTTCGAAACTCTCAGGATGGTTAGCTATATACAGGATCATTTCTTCCTTATAGAAACTCATCAGGACTTTTTCCAGCTCTGTTTCCATTTTTCAAATGTAGGTATTAGAAACCTGCATCTTTAAAATATTCATCTGTATTTTTATGCCTTTTATTATTGTTAAACTGGCATTCATGTACAAATCTTTGTATTATCAGTTATAAAAACCAATTTTTAGGTAAAAGTTCACAATTATAAAAATAACTAAAACAATATGATAAAATGGAATATTTAAAATTCACTGCAC
>PWMW01000049.1 GCA_003559095.1 Clostridiales bacterium
ACGAGCCAACATTGTCTTGCCAACGCCCGGAACGTCTTCTAGGAGAACATGGCCGCCGCTGAATAAGGCCGCCAGCAGCAGCCGCACTTGGCGGTCTTTGCCAATGATGACACTGCCGATGTTTTCCCTAATGCTCTGGTAGTGCTTCTGGAGTTCGGTCATTGTTCTTCACCTCGAGTTTCTGGAGTTGAGAGTGCACCCATGAGCGCCTCATAGAGTTGATGGGCTTCCTGCCGCTGCGCTTCCGTCAGTTCATGATGGCTGTAGCGCGCTTGGTGGAGATGGTGCAAAAAGACTTGCACGGCTTGGCCGCTGCCGGGTGTGATGCGAGCCAGCCGCCAGCCGATTTGACGGGGCGTGGTACCCGGACGAATATCACTGGTCTGGCGGTGGACTTCCTGCCGTAGGCGCAGAAACAGCTGGAACAACTCCTGCGACTGGGCAGATTCGGCGATACCCAGCGGTTGGTGCAGCGGCTTATCTTGGAGTCGGCTGCGCACCGAGGCGGCGCGCCCGGCCGCCCGGCCTAGGCTCCGCTGCACCCGCTGCCAGAGGGAACGCAGCCGCTCATAGATGGCTACCGGCAGCTGCAGCAGTGCTGGCAGTTTGGCCCGTTCCTCACCCAGGAAGTAGGCGACGAGAAACCCGACCAAGGCCAACAACGGCAGGACAACGATGGCAATGACGGCAGCGAAGAACAGCATATACGCCAAGGCCGTCAGCCAGTGCACATCGCCTTCCAGCAGCATGTCCTGGGCCGGCGATTCTGGGGCAGGGGTGGGAGGCGGCGCTGGCGGCGGCAGGCTTTCACCGGGCTGCATTCGATCGCTGAGCCACTGCCCAAGGGCCTGCCAAGGAATGCGCAGCCAATTGGCGGGGAGCAGCAGGATCAAGGCTGTCAGCAGGGCACTTACCCATATAGACGCCTGCAGCCAGCGGCGGGCCAGAAGCTCATGCACATCCAATTCTTGAATGGCCCAGATGATCCGCAGTCGCTGAAGGTAGGATGCGCTCTGCAGGATTAAGCCAAAAAAGGCTAGGCCTGCGGCGGACCATGAGAGACCAGGATGCGCTGACACCCCAAAGGCGGCAGCCAAGCCTGTTGCAATGCCGGCAACGAGCAGCAGTGCCAGCAGACGAGCGGCAAAAAACCCCAACGTGTACTGGGCGGACTCCTGCTGCCAGGACAAGGTGGAGGAAGCTTGATCGCCAACAAAATCCTCCAATTTCGAGACATTGGCTGCTGCCACACCGCTGCTGGCCGAGAGCACCCAGACAATGACGTAGGGGGCCGCCTGCGGCGCCATGGCGGGCAGCGTCCAAACCAACGGAGTGGATAGGGACGCAAACCATGCAGACACGAGGGCACTGGCAGCTAAAAGAGCCAAGCCCAACGATTCTGGGCCTCTGGTCATGCGGCTGGCCTGCGAGATATAGACAGCGGCTGTGGATAACACCAGCATCCAGGGGATGCTCCACCAAAAGAAGGGAACCCCTGCTATGGGCTGCAGAAAGAAAAGGGCTGCTAAGCCGCCGCAGACACCGAACGCCGCGGCGGTGACGGGAATGAACCCGTGTTCCAGCCAATCAAACTCCTGCTCTGTGTGTAGATTGGGCCGAGACGCCATGGCATGCAGTCCTCCTTGTCTTCGAACTCAGCTGCTCTTGTCAATGATAAGGCCCTGGGATCTGCGCACGTGGTAGCAGACCAAGGGACTCTTTGGGCCTAACAGCTGTGGATGAAGCACCCGTTGGCCCGTGACGAAGAGGAGCACCTGAAATCCCCGCCGCTGCAGCTGCAGGCAGCTGTTAATGATCTCTTGGGAATCGGCAGGAACTACCACCAGCAGGGATGCACCCCAAGCCAGTTGGGCCGAAGCTTCTTTGATGTAATGGGCCATGTCTGTGGCAGGATACAGCTGCAAGTGGGCTAGAGCTGTAAGAATTCGCATCAGTTGAGCATTGCTCTTGGCCATGGGAATGCTTCCCAAGGGCGCGTTGCACCAGAGGGTGAAACTTTGCTTCGCCAGAGCCAAGTGGGCGGCTAAGGAAGCAGCGGTCTCCACCGATAATTCACTAACGGACGAAAAGTCGTGGACAGAAAAGGCATCTTCGTTGAAGTCCAAAACAACGACGGCTTCCATGGCCGCCGTGCGTTCGTACTCTTTCACCTGCAGTGACTGCGTACGGGCTGTGGCGGGCCAATGCACAGCTCGCAGAGGGTCGCCCGCTTGGTAAGGGCGCACACCATGAAGTCTAGCTGTGTCAGGCTGCAGAGGTTGTTTGGGCTTGAGATTTCCCACCGGGAGCTGCGCAGGCAGCTGGAGGTCTGCCAACGAATGGATACGAGGATACACCACAACGTCTTGGGTCAGGGCCAACTGGCGCTGGCGTTTGTGCAATCCCAGGGGTTCACCGGCGTAGACGCTCAGCGGACCTAGAACATGTACTCCCCTAGACTTAGCGGCAATATTGTAGGACACAGTGGTGCTCTGCCGCCCTGTCAAGGATAGGACCCAGCCGCCATACGGGCCGGCCTTCAGGGCCAACGGAACACGATCATGCCCGCTCACCCAACCGTAGGGGATTAGGGTCGGATTACCGAAGGTGACCTGCACTGTCTGTTCGTCCCCGGGAAACATATAGAGGGTTGCCGCTGGCCGCGTAACCTCTAGACGATCAAAGGCATATGTCAGGGCCCGACCCAAAACATAATAGGTGCCAGCCGCCAGATAAAAGCCCATATATATGGGTTTGCCGGGCAGAAAAAAGAGCAGTAACCCGAAAATCACCAAGTAGACAAGCCAAAGGTTCAATGACCTCACTCCTATCCCTATTACAATTCGCAGTTTAGGGCGTGAACCCTGCAAAGGAACGGACCCGGTGCCACGGGTGGAAGGTGTTTGGCCTGCGCGAAGCGAAGGAGTACACAAGAATCTCAGGAACAGGAGGCGGTTCCATGCCCAAACAGGATCAAGTCTATTATGCAGATTACCAGATACTTCACAGGTTCATGCAGGATGTTTTCGTCAATGTAGGGATGCCCCAAGAAGATGCCGAAGTGGTGGCCGATGTTCTCATTGCATCGGACTTGCGGGGGATTGACTCCCACGGCGTCAGCCGCTTGAAACCTATCTATTATGACCGCATCAAAGATGGTATCCTTTCACCCATGACACAGATGGAGATCGTGCGTCAGGGTCCGACTACCGCCGTTGTGGACGGACATGATGGCATGGGTCATGTCATCGGCAAGCAATCCATGGAACTGGCCATCGATAAGGCCAAGGAGTACGGTATGGGGATGGTGGCTGTGCGCAACTCCAGTCATTACGGTATTGCCGGGTACTATGTGGAGATGGCTGCTGAGGCCGGGATGATTGGCATGACCGGCACCAACGCCCGCCCGTCGGTGGCTCCCACGTTCGGAGTGGAGAACATGCTGGGAACCAATCCCTTGACCTTTGCCATGCCCACCGATGAGCAGTTCCCCTTCGTCCTGGACTGTGCCACATCCACCAGCCAGCGGGGTAAAATTGAAGTGTATGCCCGCCATGACAAAGCAGTTCCGCCGGGCTGGGTCATCAATGAACAAGGCAAAACAGCTACGGATCCCCATGA
>PWMW01000343.1 GCA_003559095.1 Clostridiales bacterium
CAAAAACGACATCCAGCCCATAGCGTTCCTGCAGAAGTGCCGTGAGAATTTCCATTTGGATGCTGCCCATCATGTGGATGTAGAGCTCCCGCTCTTCCCGCCACCATTCCAGGGCAAGCGCCGGATCTTCAGCACTAAGCTGTTCCAATGCCTGTCCCAGGGCAGTGAATTGGCTTTCCGCACGGGGATGAACTTGGATCCGCAGCAGGGGCTGGGCCATGGTGCACGGTGGTGGAATAACTGACTCGTCACCGAGAATATCGCCTACCTGCACATCGGGAAGACCTTGAACCACTGCCAAGTGCCCTGGTCCAGCCCAAGAGTCTCGGGGTGTGTGAGGCGGCTGCAGGCGGTGGACGGCGGTCAACTTGCCCTCCGTTCCTTGGGTGGAGTTGCGCACGGAATCCCGAATGGCGGCGGCTCCCTGGAAAATGCGTATATAGGTACGTCTTCCCTGTCTTGGATCGTGCTCCAACTTGAACACCAAAGCCCCTAGGGGTGCCCGGGGATCCGGTGCCGTCCGTAGATCCCGCGGAACCAGCTGCAGAATACCATCCATGAGCTCCGCCACACCTACACCGTGCAGAGCAGCGCCGAAGAACACGGGAACAACAGCGGTCGCAGCGGTATAGCCGGCCAACATCCGGACTAGATCCTTCGGTGCTAGCGGCTGTTCCTCCACGTAGGCGTCCAATGCCACCGCATCCACTTCGGCCAGTGCTTCCAGAAGCGGTTCCTGCTGGGCAAAACTCAGGATCTCACCATCGGCAGCGGGATCGAGATCGGGAGAGTACGGCAGCAGGTTATTGATGCTGCAGGCCGTTGAGCCCCAATTGGTAGCTGTCTGCACCGGAACCGGATGCATATCCAGCTGCTGCTTCAGTTCGGCTATGACCTCCAGCGGTCGTGCCCCCTGCCGATCCATTTTGCTGATGCAGACCAGACAGGGAATACCCAACTGCTGCAGGGCTCGCCACAGTGAACGGGTATGGGACTGGATGCCATCGACGGCGGATACCAACAGGATCGCTCCATCGAGAATGCGCAGGCTGCGCTCCACTTCCGCAGCGAAGTCCGCGTGCCCGGGAGTATCCACCAAACCAATCCACGCGTGGCGCCAAGCCAAAACCTGTGCTGCGCTGCGCACGGAAATCCCGCGCTGCCGTTCCACGGGCAGACCATCACTGTGGGCAGTGCCATGATCCACTCGCCCTAATTCCGCAATGGCACCACCTTGATAGAGCATCTGCTCCGTCAAGGTGGTTTTACCCGCGTCCACATGAGCCACAATCCCAATGTTCCACTGGGGAGGTGGTCCTGAGGCACCCACTGCTTCTGGGGTTGCAGACTCCTGGCCAGAGCGCTGACTGCCGCCACTGCCTGCTTTGTCTGTTGCTGTCATGTTAGCTGCGCTCCTTTGGACGAACCAAATTGGGTTTTTCTGCCAGGTACCAGGTATGTGGAATATATTGGAAGACGCGGGCGTGAAGCCATGGTTGGTCCCTACTCGGCTATCACACGATTCGCCAGGTACTGCCGGGTGCTGCCGGGTACGCCGAGGTACTGCTGGGCTTGCCAGGTACTGCCGGGCACGACCAATTATCGCGTGAACCATAATTTTCCCGCTACCATAATTTTCCTGCTACCAGGTACATGGAAAATTCTGGCATAGAATAGCTTCTCAAGTCCGCTCCACCGGCGTCGCATCACCCTCGCGTTATCCGGTGGCCGCCGCCCGGCACCTAAAACGTCACTCCGGCCCGCAGAATCACATTGGCGTAGGGAGTGCACTGGCCTGTGCGAACCACGGCGCGGCAGTTATGAGTGGCTGCTTTCAAGGACTCATGATCAGTGAGTTCAGCCTCCACCTGTGCCAAGAGGCCCGCAATATCTTCCCACATCTGCGGCGAATGCTGCCGCGTTTCCTCAGCGACCTGATACCCTTCCACGGCCAGCTCCTCCACGACCACCGTAAGTACCTGGAGAAACGCCGGCACGTTGGGGCTGACAGCCAAGTCAATGCATTCCACTTGGTCAGGAATCGGCAGGCCGACATCAGCAATGCAGATGGTATCGCCATGTCCCATGGTGGCGATGATCTGGGATAGACGGCCGTGAAACACGCCTTGTTTCTTCACAAATGCACCTCACTTTCCGCGGTTGACTACCCAGGGCCAACTGCAGTGTTTCGGTCCACCAGCGGCTTGTCAAGCTGATCCAAACCCCATGTGTACCAGGCAGATCAACGGTCGGGTATCTGAAAATCTGCTAAGGGTCCTGCGTAAGGTGGTTGTTCAAACCGACAGGGCTGCTCGATAATCCGTGGATCTTCCTGTTCCCGCAGAACGCACAGCAACTTGTTATGCAGTTCCTGCTGCATGGTCTCGTATTCCGTCTGCCCGGCCACATTGTTCATGTAATGGGGATCTTTGTTCAGATCATAGAGTTCTGCGTAGGGTCGTTTGCCAAAGGCCAGCTGGAATAGGGGGCGGACATCGACTTCCCTGCGGTGATACACCATCCAAGCCTTTGTCGGACTGGCATCTAAGTCTGCGTAGGCCGTACGGGTCTTCCACTGAAGATCCAAGAAGTCCGGTGCAGGAGAATCTAGGTCGTCCAGGCCTTTGGGATCACCCATGGGCCATCGATCGGGTGCAAAGTTAATGATGTAAAGAAAGTCTTTGGTGCGAAGGGCGCGTTGGGGATATGGCAGATCGCCGCTGCGAGCATCGTTAACATGACGTTCGCGACCGGTCACCACGAACGTCCGCTCCGGCTCCACTTGCCCAGATTCCGGTCGTTCCAGGAGAGGAACCAAGCTTTTGCCGGCCACAGGCTGCGGCAGACGTACGCCAGCCGCTTCAGCAAAGGTCGGAGCCAAATCCATAATGTTGACAAAATCTGTAATAACCCGACCCGGCTTCACACGCCCGGGCCAACGAATGGCCAGCGAGACTTCGCAGCCGATGTTATACAGGTTGCACTTGGCCCGGGGCATTCCAGGAATTCCATGATCACCACTGACAACAATCAAGGTGTTGTCCAGCTCGCCAATCTCCTCCAGACGCTGGATCAACACTCCGAGACCGGCGTCTACAGCCTGGCACTCCCCGAGATAGTCACAGAAATCTTCCCGCACTTCCGGCACGTCAGGAAGAAAATGCGGCATGCGGCCTTGGAGATCATCCGGCTCCAGACCCCAAAGGGCCTTGCCCGATCCTTGTTCCCAGGTCCGATGGGTGTTGGTGGGACCCCACCAGTAACAAAACGGCTGGCCCTGCGGCCGGGCCGCTAGAAAGTCATCAAAGTTCTGCCGCGTCTCAGCCAGCAGCTCCTCTTTGGCTGCCTCTACGCCAATGGCAGGGGCCCGCTCACTGACGTAATGGGAGAAATTGTTGAACTTCGTGCCTGCCTCATTGTAGGCTGTGCGCTTGCCTCCGTAAGGGGCATTGTATGTTTTTCCTGGTGCCCATACCTTATATGTGTGCCCAATGTGATACCCCGCCTTCTCTAACTCCAGCGGATACGAAGGAATCGTTTCATCCCAGACGGCGCCGACCAAGATTGCACCCAGGCCTGTCTGCCAAAAATACCTCCCAGTCAGCAGCGAACTGCGGCAGGGCGTACACGTGGGCGCGGGTACGAATGCATTTTGAAACAGGGCTCCTTCCTGGGCAATGCGGTCGACATTCGGCGTCTGCAGTAGATGATTGACTGATTCGGCAGGCTCGTGCTGGGCATAAGCACTGGCGTAGCGACCCCAATCATCGGCAAAGGCGAATAAAATGTTCATACTAATGGCACCTTCTTTCATTGATTCGACGGCCAGTCCATCACCGTCCGGAGCAAAATGCGCTGGTTGGGTGTTAGGACGTGGTTACAATCCCCAGGCCCAAAAGTGCCAACGCCGCGGCGCCAATGACACCGCCCTCACTTCCCAACTGTGCTTGGACAACCTCTACGGTGTTCTTCAAACCAGGCAGAACATTGCGATTCATGATCTGCGTCGTGGGATTCAACAACTGGGGACCAACCTCTGCAACGCCGCCGCCCACCAAGATTTTCTGTGGATCGAACAAGTTGACAAGATTGGCCAGTCCGATTCCTAGGTAATAGGCAGTCTCAGCCACCAGCAGGGACGCTTGGGCGTGCCCGGCGTCTGCCAGACGAAAGAGCTCTCGGGAATCTCGACAGATCGCTTCCTCTTCGGCTCGCTGCGTGATAGCAGTTCCCGAGGCATAGGCCTCCAAGCACCCGCGGCTGCCGCAGCTGCAGTGCCGACCCTTAATTTCAATGATCATGTGCCCGATGGCTGCGGCGTAGTTCGTCTTGCCCCGGAGCAAGCGACCGCTCTCCACCACAGCACCACCCACACCGGTTCCCAGACACAGATACACAAAGTGCTGACAGTGACGACCGGCGCCAAAGAGCATCTCGCCGATGGCTGCAGCATTGCCGTCATTGTCCACGAACCCTGGCAGTGACCAACGGTGCTGCACGGCATCCCGCAGGGCCGTTCCAGCCCATTGCGGAATGGCATCCGTGGCGCTGGTGACGATCCCTAACGCTGGATCCACTTCGCCCGCTGTGCCCACACCGATGGCATCCACACTGCCTGTATAGCCTTGGAGAAGCTGATCCCCTAGAGAAAACAACTGTTCCAACAAAGCATGCCGACCTTCCCGGCCGCGGCTGGGGATTGTCCGCTGTAGAAGCACAGCCCCCGTTTGGTCCACAATCCCGCCGGCGATTTTGGTACCGCCGATATCAAAACCCAATACAGCTGCCATGCCTACTCCTCCACATCTTGTCATGTTCTCTGGTCGCTGCCCAGGAGCCGAGCCCCACTGCATGCGGCGGGACCGTCTCGGCTGTGGCAGCTGGCTGCGATCGCGAACTCGGTCCACGCCCGCAGCCAGCTGGTTATTCTGCGGCAAAAATCGCCAATCCTACGACTGCCTGGGAAGAGCTTGGCAGAAGCGCTTAGTGATCTCCAGGGGACGCGTCACAGCAGAGCCCACTACCACAGACCAAACACCTAGGAAGAACGCCTTTTCTACCTGCTCCGGCGTCCAAAATCCACCTTCTGCCACTACGGGCACGGATCCCTGCAGCATCTTCTCCAACAGCGCAAAATCCGGGCAGATACCAAAGCGATCCTGGGTAAAGCCGAATGTTGAGGAAACCATATCCACACCGATAGCAGCGGCCTTAGCTGCATCCTCCGCGGTGGCGCAATCTGCCATAACCTGGACCCCAAGTTCTGTCCGGATGCGGGGCAGCAGTTCTGCCAGGGGATCTCCGAAAGTCCTGGTCTGACGCACATCCACCGCCACAATTTCTGCTCCCGCCCGAACCAAGGCCTGGGCATGCTCGAATGTGGGCGTAATGCAGAGGCTGCCCTCTGCTACCACTTTTTGAATGCCGATCACAGGAAGCCCCGTTATGGAGCGGCATACTTCCACTTCTTGAACACCGTTGGTGCGGATACCCACTGCCCCACCCAGTTTGGCAGCGCGGGCCATTCCAGCCATCAACATAGGGCCATGAAGTGGTTCTTCCTCCAGGGCTTGGCATGACACCACGAGGCCATTGCGAATCTTTTCCATTGCTGTCATGGCAGCGATTCCTCCTAACCGTCGTTAAAGAGCCCGAATACTGGGCCATTCTAGTTTCACTCCCTGCCGGCGCAGCAGTGCCTGGAACTCCTCCAAAAGCGCAGCCTGCTCCCGAACAGCCCGGGGAGGCACGCCTTGCTCCAACGCAAAGGCCGCCAAAAACCCTGCCGCTTCACCAATGTTCCACTCCACCGGATGAAGTCGGTAACAGCCGTTGGTGATGTGCGTGACGCCTAGATTCTTACAGGCCGGCAGGAGGTTTTGCACTCGGATGGGCAAGAGAGCACCCAACGGAATCTGGAATGGCCACGATCCAATGTCGATGTAGTTGACCCCGGTGGTACTGGGGTGCAGATCAATACGGTAGGCGCCAATCCCCACAGAATCAAAGAACCGCTCGGCTCCGCGCTCACCCCGGATATCGCTGGCCACATGCTGTTCCACAACGGTAAACTCAGCCTGTATGCGCCGGGACTCACGGATATACGGGTACTTGGCCAAACCATCCAGGGTGTCAACAACGTCGGGCCGCAGGCGCAGTTCGGGGTACCCATAACCTCCGTCATGACGGGGTGCTTCGGTCTGCATCCAATACAGGAAGGACAGGCTCAGTTCTTTGGCCTGCTGCAAATGCCGAGCCCGCTCTTCGGCCTCCACATCAATGATCGGTCCCAACCAATAGTCCACCTGCGGCCAGTTGATCAAGGACATAGAGCTGTGAAAGGCTCCGGGAGCAAAATGCGTTTGATCAAGGATCTGGCGATAGTAGAACAGCGGGTTCGCCCCTTCTTGCGGAAACAGGCTGGCTAAGAACGGCTTCCCTGTGATGGGATGGGAATACGTCCAGTCCAACAACTTCCCCGGCCAAAACTCCGGTTCATACTTCCGCCAAAAACCATAGCTGGGCGGCTGTGGAATTGTATTATCGGCCCCAGGCTCAATATCCACAGCGAAGCAGTACGTCAAAGACTGCTGGCACATGGGTTCAGCGGGACCGGTCTTGGCATGGGGCTCACCTGTATCGGCCTGGGACTCGGCCCCGACCACGTACTCCACGCCCGCCAACGGCAGTACATCGCCCAGTTCCGTGGCATCCAGAAAGTAAGGAGCGGTGAGCACCGACAACCGCTCAGTATCATGATCCTGCACTGTCACAGAAATAATGGCGTCCCCTATGGTTTCTGCAGCCACGACTCTCTGCCGCAGCAGCAAGCGAATCCGACCACTGCTGATATGCGGAGCCAGCATCTCGTTGAGCACAGCCAAAGCCACCCGCGGCTCGTGGCACAGTCGGCTCACTCTGCCACCGCCCGGGTTGAGGAACACATCGGCCTGGGCAGCTGCTGTCACGGGGTAATTGCGTTTATAGTACTGCCTGACTCCGCTGCGAAACTGCTGGTATGAAGTGCTGGCCCCACCCATTTCGATCCAAGGATTTTCATCGGGGGGCACCGCCTGACTGGTCAATTGACCACCGATCCAATCGGTTTCCTCTGTCATGATTACCGATCGACCAGCCTTAGCCAGAGCCAATGCAGCAGCACATCCACCCACTCCACCGCCGACAACAACCACGTCAGCCGTTAAAACAGATTTTTCATTGCCCATGGTGTTCCCTCCCATGCCGAATATTAAGCGTACTCTCTCCCAAAATCTTCACCTGCAGAGTGAGATTTTCCTGCGCCTCGCCGAAGTTCATCGGTTCTGTGATCTGCGGTGGATGTACTGGATGTGTTGAAGAACAACGCGTGACATTTTTTTCCAGTTACCTGGTGGGTGGGATTTTCCCCCAATAACCAGGTAACTGGGAATACCTTCCAGCACCATCCGTGAACGGTGGGCCCGCAGCGTCTAGTGCCTTCATTTTTCCGCCAAGGCAGCCAATGCCGACTGATCAACCACATGGATCCGCCCCCGACTAAGCCGCACAATACCATCATTCTGCAAATCTCGCAGCGTCCGGGACACCACTTCGCGAGCGGTCCCCAGTTCCACAGCCAGACCTTGGTGGGTAATCGTCACATCGGGATGTCCGGTTTCTGTGATCCGCTGTAGCAAAAAAGCGGCCACTGCGGTGCTGCGCCGCGTGAACAGCATGGAATCGATGACACCAACCACGCTTGTCAATCGCTCTAAGCTCCGGCTCAACACATACTCCTGCAGGGTGGAACTGGTTTGAAGCAGACTGCGAAACAGCGCAGCCGGGATACTCAGAACATGGGTGTCCGTTTCCGTTTCGGCCACAGCCGGGAACCCCCGGCTGTTCATGATACAGGAAGCAGAAATGAGGCAGGTATCTCCCCCATGAATCCGGTACAATGTGACCTCGCGACCATCGGGAGACAGTTTGTACACACGAATGCGACCTGTGACGATCCACGAAATGTGCTGGCAGATTACACCTTCCTCCAGCAGGATACGGCCAGCAGGCCAATGCAGGGCACGTGCCTGCCTTCGGACTTCCTGTTGCTGCGCCGCTGTTAAGTCCGTGTAGAAGGGAAACACGGATACCAAGGACGCATCGTCCTGCGGATCTATGGATCCCGCATTGGACCCCACATTGCTCCGTGCGAGGCCCCTGGTAGAGACTCTAGTCTCACGACGTTTTTCGAGGTTTTTGTTTTTCTCCGGTTGCGACCCTTGGTCCGTCATTGGCATTCCTCCACGATCCTGTTACTCAAGATTCGTTCGTCGCAATAATACTCTCGAGGCCTTGAGCGCTCCCCAAGCCTTGAGCGCTCGCTAAGCCTTGAGTGGGCCCCAGGTCTTGCGTCGTCGCGAGACCTGCAGTACCTCTTCGCTCCTAGCCAGCCCGTTATCGAGACATGCTCCAGACATGGGCCAGCCCGTGCAGGTAGCAGCTCAACTCGGAAAAACTCCAGTTAGTGACATTTCGAACTTGGCTGGTAACCACGCAGTGGTGGCGACGACACAGTTCTGCTAGGCATTCTTTAGTCCGCTGCCAGTAATCACGGCTACCACAGGCCCCCCGAACGAATGCAGTTCCTCAGCGGATGCCAGCGCTGCCAAGGCAACGGCTGCTGTTTTCTCCACGTAGATTCCCCGGCGAGCCCAAGTCTGCCAAGCGTCCATGATGTCCTGCTCGGCCACCGTCATGATCCAACCTCTGCTTGCCTTTACAGCGGTCAGGATTTCTGGCAACCGCGGCGGCTTCGCTACGGCAATTCCTTCAGCAATAGTCGGCTTGTTCTCACTGCTGCGGTCCCCGGTGTAGGCAGCAAACACCGGACAGCAGTGAGCCGTCTGCGCAGCGACGAAGCAGGGCATGCCTGATCCCAGGCGGCGAAACCCGTGATACAAGCCCAAGAGCAGCGAACCGTGACCCACGGGAACGATCACCGCTGCGGGTACACTACCCAGCTGACCCATAATTTCCACCGCCATGGATTGCACGCCGGCAAAAAACAGGGGATTGTACACATGGGATGCGTAATATGTCTCCGCAGCCGCAGCCTGTACCGCTGTGGACGCGCAGTCCCGCGGCCCTGGAACCTTCATAATTTTGGCGCCATAGTTTGTCATCTGGCGCACTTTGGCAGGAGATAACTTTTCCGGAACATACAGCTCACACCCCAGGCCGGCTGCAGCACAGTAAGCCGCCAGCGACGATGCGGCGTTGCCCGAGGAGTCCTCGACAACGCGTGAAATTCCCCTACGCCGCAGATAATCCACCAAATACCGGGCTCCACGGTCCTTGAATGAACCCGTGGGCTGTTGCCCCTCCATCTTAAGATACAGCTCTAGTCCATCGTCTGGTATCGGCAGGAGCGGCGTTACCACTTCGCCCAAGTTCAGCGCATCGTCGGGCAGCTTGGGCCACGTCCCTCCCAGGTCAAATAAGCCGCCGCACTGACAGCGGTAGGTCAGTGCCTCAGCCTGATGGGCAGTACCACATGCCTGACACAGGAATTGCAGTTCCAAATGGAGCCCTCCGTTTCATGGATAATCAGCCAGTTCCACGTGTCCGGCGCAGTCTTTAGTGCGTTCATGACCCAACCTGCCCCAGGACCCAATTGCCTGTTTGGCCTTCATATCTTCCTTCCTATCTCTTGGGAGATATACTTCCTATGGTTCGGCATTGGCCAACGCTATCCCTCTCAGCGAGGTGATCCCGACAACCCCTGGACGGCGCACAACTCCATTGACAGAACGGTTTCTGCAGGGTATGATATTCTTGAGAATGCATTTCAATCTCGTACTGATATGATTTGTGAACCCAGACACTTATGGGTTCCACAGCAGTTAGGGGGTTTCCCATGACACTAGACAATCTCCAACCCAGACAAGCATTGGTTATTCAGCGCATTAACGATCCGTCCACACGGGTGCAGGCCATTCGCCTGGGTTTGTGTGAAGGTACCAAAGTGATGTGTGTTGAGCGGATCCTCGGTGGTCCCGTGATCATCGGCTTTGACAACCAAGAAGTGGCTGTGGGGCGCCGACTGGCCCAGACCATCGACGGCGTGCTGCAAGATCACATGCGTTCGAAGGAGGGTCTCTTGGTTGCCTCCTCATAGCCCTGTCCAACTTTCGCTGGCTGAGCACAAGCGCAAGATCGTTCTGGTTGGCAATCCCAACACCGGCAAATCCGTGGTTTTCCAAGCATTGACCGGGCGCTATGTGGATGTGTCCAACTTCCCTGGTACTACCGTAGATGTGTCCGTTGGCTATCGCAATGACGATGCTGTCATTGACACACCGGGTGTATACGGTATCTCCACATTCAACGACGAAGAACGGGTCACCCATGACGTGGTCTTGGCAGCCGATGTGGTGCTCAACGTGGTCAATGCCACCCAGCTAAAACGCGATTTATTCCTGACGCTGCAGTTGGCCGATATGGGCATACCGATGGTGGTCGCCGTTAACATGATGGACGAGGCCGAGCGGGAAGAGATCCGCATCGACATTACCAAACTGCAGCGGCTCATCGGCGTTCCTGTGGTACCCATTGCTGCCGTGGAAAATCGCGGCATGACGGAACTGTTTGCAGCCCTGGACCGTGCCAAGGTGGCTCCCTGTGATCCCCACTGGCTGCCCCGCATCGATATCCGGCGGCCGCGAGCTGCCCAGGTCATTGCCATGGAAAACAGTCCCGGTCCCGAAGGCGAGACGCAGCGCGAAGAAATTTACCTGCAAAGGCGGCAGCGCGTGGACGGATTGTTCCAAGACTGTGTACATATCACGGAGCGCCGTTCTTCGAGAGCCAAAACGCTCAGCCGTTGGATGCTGCGCCCCGTAACCGGCTTTCCGATGCTCTTGGCTACACTGTTCTTGATCTACCTCTTCATAGGGGTCTTCGTGGCCCAAGTGGTGGTGGACTTCATGGAGGAAGTGGTCATGGACGAGTGGCTGCTGCCCACTATCATCGGCTTCCTCGAAGGCGTTTTGTCCGACGGGACGCTGTTGGGGGCCGTGGTGTTCGGCGATTACGGCCTGCTGACCATGACCGTCGCCTATATTCTTGGGCTGCTGCTGCCCTTAGTGTTGGGCTTTTATTTTATGTTGGCCCTTTTGGAAGATTCCGGGTATCTGCCGCGAATCGCTGCCCTCATGGATCGCCTTTTGATCCGCATGGGCCTCAATGGCAAAGCTGTTATTCCTATGATTCTCGGATTCGGTTGTGTAACCATGGCGGTGATCACAACCCGCGTGTTGGAAACCAAGCGGGAACGTACTATCGCTACATTCTTGTTAAGTCTAGCCATACCGTGCTCGGCGCAGTTGGGGGTTATTGCCGCACTGTTAGCACCTTTGGGCATCGAGTACGTCGTGTTCTACGTAGTTACTGTTTTCTTGGTCTATGTCCTGGTGGGAACGCTCCTCAATAAAATCTTGCCAGGCCAATCCAGCCACTTGTTCTTGGATCTACCCACTCTGCGCCTGCCCAGGCCCGGCAACGTCCTGCAGAAGACCTGGGCAAAGACCTGGCACTTCTTGAAAGAGGCTACACCGCTCTTTGCAGTGGGCTCGATCATCATTACCCTTTTGGATTACTTTGGTCTGCTGGTCACTCTCCAGGCCAGCCTGGCACCGCTCACCGAAGGCTGGCTGCGGCTTCCTCGCGAAACAGCCACCGCATTCATCATGGGCGTGGTGCGACGGGATTTCGGAGCTGCGGGACTCTATGATATGAATCTTGATGCTGTCCCAACAGTTATTAGCTTAATCACCATTACGCTGTTTGTCCCCTGCATTGCTTCTGTCCTGGTCATCTGGAAGGAGCGCGGTTGGAAGGAATGGATCGGTATTGTGGGCGGCACCTTTGCCACAGCCTTTCTGATCGGCGGTGTGGCAGCCCGAGTGTTGGAGTGGTTGCCATGAGTACCACCTCGCCAGCTGCAATCTGTCCCCACTGCCAATATCCTGTTGCTTGTGGCAAACAGCAGTGCCCCCGCTGCGGAGGATTGCTGCACCTTGGCTGTGAGGGCTGCACCGCCTGTGGTTTGGCTGGGCTGCGCAGGCTCGTTAAGAACAGCCCACGAAGTTCACAATGAACACGCAGAAGAGCGATGGTCCCCACGCATTTCGGGGTACCGATCGCTCTTTTTGCATCGTTCGGCTCCTGGGCATCTGCAGCTTGTGGACGATCCTTAGGCCAGGCTCCCAGCAAGCCAAGGTGTTTGCTTGCGCTGCGAGCCGCTGTGACTTGTCAGCGCTGCAGTTCTTTGATGGCATTCCGCAGCAGCACGGCGAGACGGTGGCTGTGGTATTCCACCAGCTCTTGACCGTGCTCGGCACTGGCATGGAACCGAGGATCGCGGCCAGCTACACCTAGAGGCCATGTATTGGGATCATTGTCCAAGTTCTCCATATGCACTAAGTGTGGATAGAGAAACATCGTCAGGGATGTTTCATTGGCGGCAGCATGATCCGTCTGGAGACCAGGCATAGCTGCATCTTCCCCGGACCAGGCGGTGAAAAGCCGCAAGTTCAACTGCTGCTCCCAACGGGGAATATGTTCCGTGAAGCGGTGAATGGATGGCCCATGTCCGTGGGCCATAACCACTCGAAAACCTGCCCGCCGCAGCTGCTTCAGCGTCTGCTCTACCAACTGGTCAAAGATCTGGTCAGGGATGTGATACGCGCTGCCTTCTAGCTGCTGAGGCGGTTGATCGGGAAATCCGACCACGTCCATGCCGTAGAACTCTCGGCCATCGTGGACGGCCGTAATGTCTGGGCCCAAGAACAGCATGGGCAGGACAACCCCACCAACCTCACGGGCCAAGTGCTGGAAAAAACCGCTGGACTGGAGGCCATCAGCGCCTAGGGGCAGATGCTCGCCGTGCCACTCCAACGTCCCCAAAGGAAGGTAGGCTATGGGTGCTTCCTCCCGCCGCCGGCGCAGTTCGGATGGGGTCAGGTGGCTGTAACGCACTTCAGTCTGCATCGCGTTCCAACTCCTCTGTCTTCCGCCGCTGGGCCGCGAAGTACTCTGGGGCAAGCAGATCCATGATTATGCTGTCCAACCGAGTTTCGCCCCGACGCAGATACTGGCGGCGGCCTACCACCTGAAAGCCAAGGTTCTCGTAGCAGCGCTGGGCGCGCTGGTTGTCACTGTTCACCTGCAGCATGATGTTATGCAAATTCAAGACAGCAAACCCGTAATGCAGGAGGAGCCCTATGGCCTCCGTACCGTACCCCTTGCCCCAGTACTCCTTGTCTCCAATAAAGATACCCAGCTCAGCTGTGCCATGGATCCAGTCAATGCTGTCCAGACCGCAGTTACCCAACAGCTTCTCCTGACGGGCTTCCACAATGGCGAAGTGATGGCCTCCGGCCAACCGCTGCAGTGCTTCCCGTTCCTTATCCACAGTGTAGTTGTTGGGCAGCGCATTCAACTGCCGCGCCACTTCGGAATCATTAATCCACGCCGCGTACTGTTCAGCGTCATTGACATCGATCGGCGACAAAAAGAGCCTTGCCCCCGCAAACTTGCGAAAATACGGCATAGGTGGGTCCCCCCTTGGATGCAAGATATGATCGGGTCTTTGGACGTTCACGGTCCTGACTGCATTTTAACACAGATCCGACCCTCAACGACGATGGCGGCGAAGAAAATCCAACTCTCCACAAGGAAGCCGCACCCATCGCAGAGCTGCACCGCTCTTGCTGCGTCCGGACGCGCCAACCGAGATGGGTTGCCCAGGTATGGCGTTCCCATCTCGGCTCTAAGATTTCTGCCGTCGTTGCTGCGCTCTACTGGGAGAGCGATAGCATC
>PWMW01000202.1 GCA_003559095.1 Clostridiales bacterium
CATTTTGAATAAAGGCCTAATGAATCCAGGATATGACTATTGTCCACCTCGAAAACCGAACAGCACGAAAAAACGGCCCAGAGACTTCGGTTTCTGGGTACAACCCCAAGGAACCGAAACACCAAGGCCTTGGAGCTAAACCTCCGAGGCTTCTTTTTTTGTGGAGAGCTGACACGCGTAATCGTGCAGGAATGCGCTGGGATATGACGAGCGCCGCATCCAAAAGGCGGGAACTGTAAGACTGCCCGCCGAACGTGTGATTATCGATCAAACCAGAAAAGGTCGTGGCCATGGACCGAGTCATGTAGTACATCAAAGCCGCGACGACGCTGTATGGCGCTATGCTGTTGCGTCGCAAATTGAATTGGATTTTTTCGCAGCGTCTCTTCGTCAAGACGAACAGGCTCAGAACCTAACATTCTCACAATACGTTGGCTGCTGGAGAATGCATCGCAGAGTATATCAGTGCAGACACCCCACAGAGCCAACGTGCACCCAGAGACGCGAACCCCGCCACCGAACGGTGACGGGGTGAGTCTTCAGCGGTATGGAGCTCGATGGGAGTCGTCAGCTCGTCGCCATCACGAAGAATTTTCACGGACATGGTGCCTCCCACCTGGTGTTTCTGGATAACGTAGGACATGCTCGTCCGCTCGCGGCTGCGAAAACCCACCGTTCCGTCATTGGCGACCCTAAAGTCTTCCACGGCCAGGACGACATCGCCCCGAAGCAACTTGCCATCGGCTGGTGAGCTAGGATACGTCCGGTTGACCAAAACGCCTGTTTGGCCAAGTTGCATCGGATGTTCAGTGCGCAGATCCGGATTAGCCATGCGCTGCCAGATGATCTCCAAACTGGGAAAACCCGGGTAATTGCCCGAGGCAATACCGTCCAAGCAGTGCCGGATTATCGGCGTTGGTACCATGTATCCGAGGCTTTGGGCCGAAGGAATGCCCTGCATAATGACACCAACGAGCTCACCGCCGACAATCCCCGGCTCGCCGCTGCTGCCCGGATTGATTGCGGCATCGATCTGACTTGCCAACAGGCCGAAGGAACTGTGAGCATAGGGCTGGTGTTCAATGCGGGATACGACGCCCTCGGTGATGCTGAGTGCGTCGCCGCCCATGGGAACGCCGTATACAGCAACCCCCTAAGGGGTTCGGGAAGTCCGCCAATGAAAAGGGGTGTGATGCCTTCAAAGAAGCTTGGATCGTCCACGACAACCACAGCCAAATCCGACTGGTGTGATACATAGGCTACATGCGCCCGGTATCTTTCGGTGTCGCCGTAGCGACGCGCCTGCAGAAATGTGACGTCACTGACCACGTGGGCATTTGTCAAGATGCGGTTCCCCTAAATGACAGCGCCGGATCCCGCAGAGCTCCGAGGCCCCTGCATATTCCAAGGATAGCAGTAGCCCGGTGTATTAAACACAGAGTGGATCTTGACAATGGCATCTCGGATATCCGTGGTTTCCGCTTCGGCGGCGGAAACACCGGGGCCTTGAGGCAGTAACAGCAGCATAAGAACAAGCCATACACTGCGTTTCAGAATTTCGCGCAATTCTTCAAAATATGAAGTGGTGAAACAGAAAGTGCTGTTGTCTTCGCCATGCCCTATGCCGTTTCCTACGGTGAAACAACCGTCATATACCCGGTCTCTTCGGTTGTTTGGGGGACGGTAGTTCAGCGGCGGTGGCGGGGCCAATAACGCTACGGCAATGTGTATTTGGTTTCGTAGAGGTCATGGTCGTAGGGGGCTATGCGCCCAGGACAGTCGTCTCGGGGACAGAGCTGGCAGTTGCAATAATTAGCTTCCGTGGGGAAACAGATCCCGGACACGGATTTGGATGGAATCATCAAGAAACTATCCGTTAATGTAACGCCAATGGCGGACTCTGGATCACCCAACAGCTTAAAGAGATGCTGTTGTTCGGAAATAGGCCAATCTTCCAATGAGCCGGGATTCATGGTAGCTGTCTGTGTGAGGCCAAACTCGTCGTCGAGCATACTGCGAAACGCGTTGACAGCTTGACGCATTATCCACTGCTTGACCGCGTCAGCCCAATACTGCTCCAGGATATCCGGATACCCCTTTGACCACTGCTCGAGCTCTAGACCGCAGGTGGCCACGTAAGGAACAAGTTTGTAGGCCCGGTCCACGTTCACCCGCAGGACCCGGCTTGACAAGCGGATTCCGTCGACCACCACGAAGTCTGTGCCCTTCTCCTCGATGTACGCCGTTCGAGCCATTACCTTAGGGCAGCCTATTTGTTCAACCTCCCTACACATCTCATCCAGCACATCGGCATCATCGCTGCCGGCGGTGATGTGAAGATGCTCAAGAAGCTTCCCGCGGTCGATATTAACGGCAAATTGATCGTAGACATGGGCAGTCATGGATTGGATCCTCCTCAAAATTCAGCCATATTCGCTGATTCGCTGCTCGGAGTGAAATTCCTACCGATCGGATCGTTTAAAGATGGAATCTCAAATCGCTGTTGTCTATTCTTGGCGCTCTGAGTGGCGTGTTGCTCGCCAGTGCTTCCACCTCTAAAGTGATGATGAAGCTCGGGCAGCACGAGCCTGCCGTGGACCTACTGAACGAAGCGCTGCGTTTATCACATCCGGTGTAGATGGTTCGGATGCTGGGCCAATTGAGAGAGTGCTATCGGAGGCTCGGTGAGGGCGGTGCCGAAGTGGCGGAGCAGTTGAATGCCATGTTAGACCACTCAGGTTGCATAGAAGGCTTGTACGCCATGGTCATGAAGGAAAGCAGGAACTTCGATGTAGATTCGGTGCTAGGGGACTTGGTTGCCATGGCCACCGGGTTGGGGTGGGTGAGGGATATGATGGGTCTTACTGGTCACGGCCAGTAGTGGCATAGGATGAGATCAAGGGTATGATCGAGCGATCGGCGGAGTGTGTGTGCCAATCAAAACGTCGACCGCAAAAACTAAGCAGCGTCTAGAAACTGGACAACGCTGTTCGTAGATGTTTCAGCCCACCATGCTAATCTAGAAAGCACACCGCCAGTGTACCCATCGGGTATCCCGACGTTGTTGAGCACCTGCATATCCTACGTGTGTTGCCGCGCTGTCTTGATGATGCATGCCTCCCAGTCCTTTGTAGCCCAAGGGCGATGATGATCAGGAGGCTGTTTCCGTTTTATAGCCATTCCTCACACTCGATGTACATGAAGACTGTAGCAGTTCTGGAACGCTAAAACCATGTGCTTGCGGGTGTTTTGATAGTTTTTGCGAAGACTACCATAAAATGTACCCTATAAAATAGACAGTACGAGTTTTCAAAACCCTTTATTTTGGACAACAGGGATTTTCAAAACCCTTCCCTTTGGACAGATGATTTTTAAGAACCCTTAAATTCGGACAATCGCGGTTTTGACTCCAACTCAAATAGGGATTAAAATAAAACTGATTTGAATTGGAGGAGCTTAAGATGGCAAGGAAAAAGTTCACGGAAGAAGAAATGAATCATCTGCGTGCAAGCCCTTATGTTTTGGATGTAAGCCCCAGTATCGTGCATTTCTCAGCCGAATTCAAGGAACTATTTTGGAATTCAGTGTTGAAA